>NZ_VJYK02000365.1 GCF_007097205.2 Streptomyces alkaliterrae | reverse complement strand
TGTATAAGAGACAGCCCCCTTCCCAGGAGGTTCCCCGTGTTCGCCCGTACCCGTGTGAGAGCCGGCGCGGCGGCGGCCGTGACGGCCGTCGCCGGGCTGCTCGTCGGCGTTCTCACGCCGTCAGTCGCTCAGGCCCAGGAGGACCACGAGTCCTGCCGCCCGGACGGCCTGTACGCCACCCCAGGTGTCGACGTCCCCTACTGCACCGTCTACGACAGCGCCGGACGCGAGAAGATGGGCGCCGACCACCAGCGCCGCGTCATCGGCTACTTCACCAGCTGGCGGACCGGCAAGGACGGCCGCGACGCCTACCTGGCGTCCGACATCCCGTGGGAGAAGGTCACCCACCTCAACTACGCCTTCGCCCACGTCGATTCGAACAACCGGCTGTCCGTCGGGCCCCACAACGCCGACAACCCGGCCACCGGCATGACCTGGCCCGGTGTGCCCGGCGCCGAGATGGACCCGGCGTTCTCCTACAAGGGCCACTTCAACCAGCTCAACAAATTCAAGAAGCAGCACCCGCATGTCAAGACGCTCGTCTCGGTGGGTGGTTGGGCCGAGACCGGCGGCTACTTCGGCCCCGACGGTGAACGGGTGGACTCCGGCGGCTTCTACACCATGGCCACCAACGCCGACGGCTCGGTGAACCAGGCCGGCATCAACACCTTCGCCGACTCCGCCGTGAAGTTCCTGCGCGACTACGGTTTCAACGGCCTGGACATCGACTACGAGTACGCCACGTCGATGAAGGACGCCGGCAACCCGCTGGACTGGGCCATCGCCAACCCGCGCCGCGCCGGTCTCAACGCCGGGTACTCCGCGCTGATGAAGACGCTCCGCGAGAAGCTCGACCGGGCCGGCGCCCAGGACGGCAAGCACTACCTGCTGACCGTCGCCGCGCCCTCCTCCGGCTACCTGCTGCGCGGCATGGAGACGTACGACACGGCCAAGTACCTCGACTACGTCAACATCATGTCCTACGACCTGCACGGCGCCTGGAACGAGTTCGTCGGCCCGAACGCCTCCCTGTTCGACGACGGCAAGGACGCCGAACTCGCGGCCGCCGGCGTCTACACCACGTCCCAGTACGGCGGCATCGGCTACCTGAACACCGACTGGGCGTACCGCTACTTCCGCGGCGCGATGCCGGCCGGCCGCATCAACGTCGGCCTGCCCTACTACACGCGCGGCTGGAAGAACGTCACCGGTGGCACCGACGGCCTCTGGGGACGCTCCTCCACCACGAACTGCCCCGCCGGCGCGGGACTCACCAAGTGCGGTGACGGCGCCGTCGGCATCGACAACCTGTGGCACGACCTGGACACCCAGGGCAAGGAGTCCCCGGCGGGCTCCAACCCGATGTGGCACGCCAAGAACCTCGAGAAGGGCATCGTCGGCGACTACGTCACCCAGTACGGCTTCCCCGCCGACACCAAGCTGACCGGCACCTACGCCCGGAAGTACGACAGCACGCTGGTGGCGCCCTGGCTGTGGAACGCGGACAAGAAGGTCTTCCTCTCCACCGAGGACGAGCAGTCCGTGCGGGCCAAGGCCGACTGGGTCGTCGACCAGGGCATCGGCGGCACGATGATGTGGGAGCTGGCCGGCGACTACTCGTGGAACGCCGCCAAGGGCCAGTACGAGCCCGGTGACACACTGACGACGATCATGTACGACGCGTTCAAGGCGGCCTCGCCGTACGGCGCCAAGCGGGCCACCATCGAGATGCCGAACGAGACCCTGGACATCGGGGTCCGCTTCACCGACTTCGCACTCGGCGACAGCAACTACCCGATCAGCCCCAAGCTGCGCATCCGCAACAACACGCAGACGACGCTGCCCGGCGGCACCGAGTTCCAGTTCGACTACGCCACCTCGGCGCCCGGCAACGCCAAGGACCAGTCCGGCTTCGGCACCACCATCATCCGCAGCGACCACACAGGCAGCGGCAACGTCGGCGGCCTGCGCGGCGACTACCACCGGGTGTCGCTGAAGCTCCCGGCCTGGCAGTCCCTCGCCCCCGGCGAGGAGGTCAGCCTGGACTTCGTCTACTACCTGCCGGTCTCCACACCGTCGAACTGGACGGTGACACTGAACGGCAAGAAGTACGGCATCGCGGCCGACCTGGCCCGCGGCACCACCCCGGGCACGCCCGGCGGCGACAACGGTGGCGGCGACAACGGTGGCGGCGACAACGGTGGCGGTGACAACGGCGGCGGGACCGGCGGTCCCGGCGAGTGCACCGCGGCGGCCTGGGAGCGCGGCAAGGTCTACAACGGCGGCGACCAGGTCTCCTGGAACGACCGCACCTGGAAGGCCAAGTGGTGGACCCAGAACGACGAGCCCGGCACCACCGGACAGTGGGGAGTCTGGGAGGACCTCGGCGCCTGCTGACGCGCTGACCTACGGCTGACGGTTCCCGACCGATCCGCCGGCCGGACTCCGGCGCCGCGCACGCCCCGAGCAGGGGCGTGCGCGGCGCCGACGCGTGCCGCCCGGCGGCATACGGTCACAGCGCCGGCGGAAGCAGCGGCCCGGGCCTGCCGCCCGTCACCCGGCCGCCCTCCTGGGCGACACGTGGCTCCTCGACGAGGCGACCGTCGAGATCCGTCGTGACCAGGGCGACGTGGTCGGCGCGGCGGCCGCGCAGGCCGTCGTCGGCGGAGGTCTGGTCGGAGGAGCGCACATGCCCGCGCATCCGGTCGACGCGCCCCGGGACCAGGTAGCGCACCTGGTGGAACCGCCGCCCCCGCGCCCCGGGCCGCCGTCCACGCATCCGGGCGTCGAACTCCTTCCGCAGTGTCTCCTCGAACGCCTGCCGCTGCCGGAAGGGGAGTTCCAGCCGCCCTCTGGCCGGCGTGGGAGTCCCGCCGGGCTCGGCGGTGTAGTCGACGGACAGGTGGCGGCCACGGGCGAGCGCGCCCAGGCGCCCGTCGTCGGAGAGCCGGAGCAGAGTGGGACGGTCGTCGCCACCGGTGGGCAGCCGGCGTGCGGCGCCGGACGCGGCGATGTTCACGGTGACCCGCCACGGCTCCTCGCCGGACCGCCAGTCCGCCAGACACTCCCCGATCTCCCGCAGCGTCGCGGACACGTCGCCGTCGCCGAGATCGGCGGTGATCCACGGATGCGTCACCGTCTCCCGCACGGCGTGCAGCTCGTGACCGCCGCGGGCGAGGGCCGCCCGCAGCGAACGGAAGGACGCCGCGCGTTCCCTGCCGCGTGCCACGGCGTCCGCCAACTCCTGCTCGCAGGGCCGGTCACGCCCGCAGCGGCCGATCCTGGTGTCGACGCGCAGCCGGACCACCGCGTCAGGATCGTCGGTCGTCGCGAACGTCACCTCCGAGCCGTCGAAGGCGGGCCAGAGGGTCCGGTCCGCGACGTACCGCAACGTTCCCGGACACAGCCGCTCTGCCAGCTCCACCGCGTGGGCACGGTCCCGTCTGGTGGACAGCGCGCCGCCGGAGGCCAGCATCAGGACCGCCGCCCCGACACGGGCCGTCAGCCGTCCCCGTCGCCCCACGACCGCCTCCGTCCGCTCTCACCGATGCCCCGCGGGCGGCGCGGCGCCCCGGCCGAAGCGTCGCCACCCGAGTGAAGGCCGTCACCGCGTGAAGGCCGTCACCGCGTGAAGGCCGCCCCTCCACATGGAGGTCCGCGGACCACGTGCGGTTCCCGGTGGCCGCCTGGCTCTTCGGGCATGCTGGAGGCATGACCGAACGCAAGCCACCGGGAATGGACGTCGAGTCATGGGTCGAGCGGCAGATCCGCGAGGCGACCGAACGGGGTGCCTTCGACGAACTGGCAGGCCGGGGGAAGCCGCTGCCCGACGACAGCGCGCCCTACGACGAGATGTGGTGGGTGAAGCGGAAGATGGCCGCCGAAGGGGTGTCCCTTCTGCCGGCCACCCTTGCCCTCCGCAAGCAGGTCGAGGACGCCCTTGCCGCCGCCGGGAGCGCGGCCACCGAGATGGAGGTGAGACGCATCATCGCAGAGGTCAACAAACGGATCGAGGAGGCGATGCGCCGTCCGATGGACGGGCCTCCGCACGGTCTGGTCCCGTACGACGTGGAGACGGTGGTCACGGAATGGCGCGCGGGGCGCGGGGCCGCCGGCGGGGGGTCGTCGTCGGGCCGCTCGGGTGAGGCCGGCGCGTGAGGGCGAGCGCGGCGGGTGATCGTGTGCTTACCGTACGAATCGAACACCCTCCGTCTCTCCCTGGAGAAAGAACATGCGCAGAAAGTCCCTCGTAGTCCTCAGCGCGCTGGTCGCGGCCACCCTCGCACCGGGCGGTACCGCCCTGGCGGGCGGCGGCCCGGGCGGCGGCAAGCTCCCGCCCGAGCTGCAGGAGGTGCGGGACGCGACGGCCCGCTTCCACAGCGTGTGGGAGGCCAAGGCCGAAGGCTACGAACTCGCCTCGCCGTGTGTGGAGGGCATGGGCTTCCACTTCGCCAAGTCCCTCGCCGCGGACCAGAGCGAGCTCAACCCGACCGAGCCGAACGTGCTCGTCTACGCGCCTACCCCGAACGGCGGCCTGAAGCTCGTCGCGGTGGAGTACGCCTCAAAGACCGCCGCCACCCTCTTCGGCCAGGACTTCGACCCGCCGAACGGCCTCCCCTTCTACACGCTGCACGCCTGGATCTGGAAGAAGAACCCCAAGGGCGTCTTCAACGCCGTCAACCCGAAGGTCAGTTGCGACGTCAAGCCGCACAAGTCGTCCGGCCGCAGGTGAACCCCGGTCGGTGACGCCGGTCTTTCACACGTCCCGCTCCACCCGGCGGCCCGCCGTCGCGTGGGGCGGGACGTGTGAGGGGTCCGGAACCGCAGGGCTGGATCTGCCGCCGCCATTGGTGGGACCAATCACGGTGACCGCCGAACCTTGAGCCGCCTGCCACGGCCTTCTAACGTGGTGACTCCCCGTCATCGCCGCCCCCGGCGCCCGGCCCCGCGAGGAGAACATGGC
>NZ_VJYK02000364.1 GCF_007097205.2 Streptomyces alkaliterrae | reverse complement strand
CCGGTACCCCCGCCTCCGCCGAACGCGCCGCATCCCGGCTTTCCGCCGCCTCCTGGTCCCGGATACCCGCACCCGCCGTACGGGCAGGCGCCTCCGCCGCCGCCCTCTTCGAACGGCAGCAGGACGGCTCTGATAGTCGGTGGCGCATGTGTCGTGCTCGCGCTGGTGATCGGGGGCATCGTCTTCGTTGCGACGGGCGACGACGGAGACAAGGGTCAGAGCGGCGAGGCGGGCAACTCCGCTGTGCGCAGCCCCGGTGCTGAGTCGCCGGACGGCCCGACTGAGCCGGACGAACCCTCCCTCCCGGACATGCGATCTCCGGGTGGCGGCGAAACTCCCGCAGGTGAGTTCAAGGACGTCCTCGACGCCGACGAGGTACGCTCGGTCGTCTTCAAGGGCAGCGGCGGTACGACAAAGCTCGATGTCACGCCGTACAAGGTCCAGAAGGGGGGCTACGCGGAGCTGAAGGCCGCGGGCATCAACATCGAGAAAGCTCCCGGGCTGGTGCCGTACTACATCACCGTGTCCTACACGAACCGTGGCGGTGAGGAGCCCTGGATTCCGACCTGGTACTCCCAGGTGACGATCCAGAGCGCGCCCGGTGAGCGGATCACGAGGGTCAACTACGTCGATGAGTACGCCAAGTGCAACTTCCTCGACCCCAACGCGCGGGGAGCGCTCACCGTAGGCCGGTCCTACAAGCCGTGTGAGATCTATCTGGCTCCGGAGGACAAGCCTTTCTACATGGTGTGGGGCATTGACAGGATCAGCGGTGACGGCGAGGCGAGCGTCGTCTGGAAGCTCGTCGACTGACGGTTTGAGAAGAAGTCGGCACTAAGGGCTCTGGCGAATTGCCCCCTTGTGCGGCGGGATTGTGCCCGTGAAGCGCCCGACATGGAGAGTTGAGGATGGGTAAGACAAGAGCGCTGCGGGCGATCGGCAGTGCGATGCTCGCGGGAGCCCTGGTCGTCGGGTCGGCTCCTACCGCCTCGGCTGACCAGATCAGGGACGACCAGTGGGCCCTGAGAGCATTTGAGGCCGAGAAGGTCTGGAAGGAGTCCACGGGCCAGGGCGTCATCGTCGCTGTGCTCGACAGTGCTGTCAACGGTAGCCATCCCGACCTGCGAGAGAACGTGCTTCCAGGTATGGACATGCTGACTGGAGGTCCAGCCAACCAGGAAACACGTTTCGACCATGGAACAGCCGTTGCTTCCGTCATCGCCGCACATGGTCATGGACCTGGAAACAACAACGGTGTAGTCGGTCTTGCTCCCGAGGCGAAGATCCTGCCCGTCCGAATAGCGACCAAGGGCGACAGTCCCCACCTGCACGGCAGTGAGATGAGCTACGCCAAGGCCATCCGTTACGCCGTTGACCAGGGCGCATCGGTTATCAACATGTCTATCGGCGCGGAGAGCATCAAGCCCGAGGAGGAAGAGGCGCTCGCATACGCCGCTAACAAGGACGTCCTTGTCGTTTCCTCAAGTGGAAACGAGGGGAGGGTGAACTATCCGGCTCGCATGGGGAGCGTGGTGGCCGTTGGGGCCATTGACGAGGCGGGGAACATCTGGGAAGACTCGTCAGGCGGACGCCAGGTGATGCTCTCCGCGCCAGGCGACTACATCACGGCCGCAGCCGTGATTGAACCCTATCGGGAGTTCGCCGGCACATCGTATGCGTCCGCGTACGTCTCCGGGGCCGCTGCACTGCTGAGAGCCAAGTTTCCCAACCTGACGGCAGGCCAGATCGTCAACCGTCTCACGAAGACCGCCTTGCTCCCTGACCGCATCGACGCGCCCGACGGTCACGACAGCTACTACGGCTACGGAATGATCCGGCCCTACCGAGCTCTCACGGAGAACATTCCGCCAGGCCCCAGGAGCGGCCCCCTGGAGATCCCCAAACCTCCGAAGTCCGATCCTGAACAAGGCGCTGCGGGAGCAGTCGCTCCTGGAGGTGGCGATGCGGTGGAGGACGACCTCACAAGCGGACAGAAGGCCATACTCGGCGGAGTTGTGGTCTTGTTTCTCGGTACGCTCGTTGCGCTCCTCGTCGCATCGGCGGTCAAGAAGAAGCGGCGTAGCGCACCGGCGCCGCTGCACCCCGGTGTCTACGGGGCCGGCTCCGGCTACCCGGTGAGCAGCGGCGTGCCACCCCACGTCCCCGGTTCGTACCAGGGCCAAGGTCCCGCGCATGGCGGCTATCCGCCTGTGCCGCCCAATCACCCTCCAACTCAGTGAGCCTCTTCCAACTGGCCACCGATCGAGTGATGGGCCGTGAAGCGCAACCAACGAGGCCCCCGAGCAACGTGATTGAGACGTCAGGCATCTCGATCAACAGCCCGGGGGCCTCGCTCGTTACGGTCGCAGGCAGTCACCTGATCGGTGGCCATCACGAAGAAGCTCAATGGTGAAGGAGAGAGGATATGCCGGAACAGAGAGATTCTTCTGGACATTTGCTTCCACGTCTCATGGTATGGGGAGGCATACTCGGGGCGTCCGTGTGCATGGTGGTGCGCTTCACGGCTTCCGCGCCTCGTTGGGATCTGGTGCTCAACCTGGCTGTGTCTGTGATTGGGTTCTGGTGGGAGCTGCGCCGTAATCGTATACGCTACGAGGCGACATGGCGGCTCCCGCGCGCTCCAAGATCTAGTCAGCCGAGTGCTTTCCGGCTGACGGGCCGCTGGCAGATGGATAATCAGGGGCTACGGACAGCAACTGTGATCGCAGCCGGGATTCTTCCCCTCATGCTGGGGGTTCAGTGGTCGCTTAGCGGGGGCTCGGACCAAGGTGATGACGTGAGTGCCGGTATCTTCGGTGGATCCTTCGTTGCGGGCATCATCATGTTCTGGTCAGTGGTGTTTTGGTCGGCAAAGCGAGCTGAAGGCGCGAAGGCTGTTGCTCGGGTTGAAGTGGCTGTTAAGGATGGCGCGGCGCGTGCCCTTCCGGTAGTCGTGCTGGATGGTGGGGCAGGCCTTCATGCGCCACACCCGCTAGAAGCCTTCATTGAGTTCGGATCGGCTCACCGATGGGCCTATGACGGACCCGAGCAGGTGCGGAAGCGGCGTAAGGCTCGCTACGCAGGAGCGTTGCGCCTGAGCGGGGACGATGGTGAGCGAACCTTGTTCCTCGAAAGCCCTGTTGATGGCGAAGCAATCGGCAGAGCGCTGAAGGGCCGTGAGGGATGGCTCTACTGGGCACCGAGTGGGACAGTAACTCATTCACCGTGCTCAGCCCCCGCTATCCTCGCACTGGGCGACGGGCGTTATGTACGGGGCTGGACTCAGGATTTCGACAGTAGCGATGTACCGGACGGGGAGGTCGCACGTCCTTCGACTTTGGGGTATGTACAGCACCTTCGCCCTGTGGAACTGGCCGTGTTGCGCCAACAGCCTTTTCGTTACCCAGGTTTGATTTGCGGTGTCCTTGCGTTGCTGGCGGCGGCTACGGGAGTGACCGGGCTGTGGGACGGTTACCTCACAGAGGGAGCTGCGGGCCCCCTGGTATTGGCTCCCCTTCTGCTGGCGGTAGGACTGGTGGGCAATCGCATTGCTGGGAAATACCGCCTCAGGCGCCGAGCCAAGACTCTGGGCGGCACGGTCCAAGCGCCCTCTGGCCCCGAGCGGCCTTCCTCGTCGCACATTGGCCCGCCGCCCCCTCCTCCGAGCCCACCCCGCGCCGGGGCGTGAGGGATTCACACAATTCAGGAAGCTGCCACTTTGAGGATCGAGAAACGTGGACAAATTCAAGGTAGAGCCGGATCATCTTGACGCCTACGCCAAGCAGGTTGGCCGGGCAGAAGACGATATGGCCGCAGCGGGCCGGTATGTGCAGAACAATACGGGCATCGAGACCTCTGGCGCAGGCAGCACACTCTGGCAACACGTCGTGGCGCTGCACAAAGAATGCTCCGTTCATGCACAGCAGGCGTTCGTCGGGTACAAGGATGTACTCGCCCAGTCTTCGGCTGAACTGGTGAGGTCCGCGACATACTACCGAATGACAGATGCTAACGAAGCGGCAGCAGTGGACCGCACTTACCCGACCGGGAAGAACGGCCCGCTTGGCCCTAATGAATTCGCTGCAATCGGCGTCGTTTTTCCCACCTTCACGGATCCGGAGGATGCTCAGGAATGTCTCAAGGCGGATCCCGAGCCGGGCTTCTTTGAAGCCCGTTGGAAGGGTCTGGTAGGGGACCGGTGGGATGCGGTTATGAATAACTCAGACAGTGCGCTGAGCACCATTGGTGAAAGTGTTGGCGTGGTTCTGGATCTCTGTAGCCCCACCGCGCTGATAAACGAGGGCATCAAGTTGATTTTCAACTACGATGTGCTCGGCTCACTGGCTCAGCTTGTCGCCGGGGACTGGGACACATTCGATTCTTGCGCGAAGGCATGGATAAAGCTCGGTGTGCTGTGTTCCGCAGTGGGTACTAACGTTGACCATGGTAACCGCAACCTGAGTGTCTCCTGGAACGGTCAAGCGGCGGACACGGCGTACGACTATTTCAACGAAATATCCAGGAAGATCAAGGAAGCGCAGGAGATCTTCAAGAAGTTGCATGGGTGTTATGAGGAAGTCGCCCGTGAGATAAATGCGTTCATTAACGTGCTCAAGGCTGCGATGACGACGATTGGCGATATTGCGATCCAGGTCGCCCTGGAAGCGGCGGCTGGTGCAGCAGCGGCGGCGACTGGTGTTGGGCTCGTGCTCACCGTAGGAGCTGCGGCAATCATCGCGGCCCAGTGCGCAAGGGCGGCGAAAATCGTCGATGACACGCTGGATGCATTGAATATGCTCTACATCACGATCAACGGGGCGCGGTCATCGGGGCAGGCGGGTGTGGTGGCTGAGGTTGAGGCGATCAAGAAGTTTCCTGTACCGAAGAGGGAATACGACAATCAAGTCGTCTAAGAGCTCCTAACACAATGAGGTGACGCGGTTCCCGTGGCCGTGTCTGGTGGTGGGGTGGGGCGTTGGGC
>NZ_VJYK02000363.1 GCF_007097205.2 Streptomyces alkaliterrae | reverse complement strand
CTCCACCCCGGCCCGCGGCCCCCGGGCCCGCGTCCGGCGTACGCGCCGCCCGCCCGGACCCATAGGATTGGGCAGCGAAGCCGGAACACCCCCGGACAACACGCCTTGAAACCCTAAGGAACGCCGCATGCCTGGCATCACGCGCGAGGAGGTCGCTCACCTCGCCCGGCTGGCCCGCCTGGAGCTGAAGGACGAGGAGCTGGACCACTTCGCCGGACAGCTCGACCAGATCATCGGAGCGGTCGCCGCCGTCTCCGAGGTCGCCGGCGAGGACGTACCGCCGACCTCCCACCCGCTGCCGCTGACCAACGTCATGCGCCCGGACGAGGTCCGTCCGAGCCTGACCCCGCAGCAGGCGCTCTCCGGCGCGCCCGCGCAGGAGCAGCAGCGTTTCAAGGTGCCCCAGATCCTGGGTGAGGAGTGACCGGCATGACCGACCTGACAAGGCTCACCGCCGCCGAGACGGCCGAGCGCATCAAGAGCGGTGAGGTCACCGCCGTCGAGGTGACCGAGGCCCACCTGGCCCGGATCAACGCCGTCGACGAGAAGGTGAACGCCTTCCTGCACGTGGACCGCCAGGGCGCGTTGGAGGCCGCGCGCGCGGTCGACGCCAAGCGCGCCGCGGGCGAGAAGCTGGGCCCGCTGGCCGGCGTGCCGCTGGCGCTGAAGGACATCTTCACCACCGAGGGCGTGCCGACCACCGTCGGCTCGAAGATCCTCGAAGGCTGGATCCCCCCGTACGACGCCACGCTCACGAAGCGGCTCAAGGCCGCCGACGTGGTGATCCTCGGCAAGACCAACATGGACGAGTTCGCGATGGGCTCCTCCACCGAGAACAGCGCCTACGGCCCGACCGGCAACCCGTGGGACGTCACCCGCATCCCCGGCGGCTCCGGCGGCGGTTCCGCCGCGGCTCTCGCCTCCTTCCAGGCGCCGCTGGCGATCGGCACCGACACCGGCGGTTCCATCCGCCAGCCCGCCGCCGTCACCGCGACGGTCGGTGTGAAGCCGACCTACGGCGCCGTGTCCCGCTACGGCATGGTCGCCTTCTCCTCCTCGCTGGACCAGGGCGGCCCGTGCGCCCGCACGGTGCTCGACGCCGCGCTGCTCCACGAGGTGATCGCCGGCCACGACCCGCTGGACTCCACCTCGATCGACGCGCCGGTCCCGCCGGTCGTCGAGGCGGCGCGCAGCGGAGACGTGCGCGGGATGCGGGTGGGCGTCGTCCGGGAGTTCTCCGGCGAGGGCTACCAGGCCGGCGTGATGCAGCGCTTCGAGGAGTCGGTGGAACTGCTGCGCGAGCTCGGCGCCGAGGTCGTGGAGCTGTCCTGCCCGTCCTTCACCAAGGCGCTCGCCGCCTACTACCTCATCGCGCCCAGCGAGTGCTCCTCCAACCTCGCCCGCTTCGACGCCATGCGCTACGGCCTGCGGGTCGGCGACGACGGCACGCACTCGGCGGAGGAGGTCACCGCGCTGACCCGGGAGGCCGGCTTCGGCGACGAGGTCAAGCGCCGCATCATGCTCGGGACCTACGCGCTCAGCTCGGGCTACTACGACGCCTACTACGGCTCGGCGCAGAAGGTCCGGACGCTCATCAGCCGCGACTTCGAGCGGGCCTTCGGCGAGGTCGACGTCATCGTCTCGCCGACGACGCCCACCACCGCCTTCCCGATCGGCGAGCGGGCGGACGACCCGATGGCGATGTACCTCGCCGACCTGTGCACCATCCCGTCCAACCTGGCGGGCAACTCCGCCATGTCGCTGCCCTGCGGGCTGGCGCCGGAGGACGGGCTCCCGGTGGGGCTCCAGATCATCGCCCCCGCCATGGCCGACGAACGGCTCTACCGTGTCGGGTCCGCCGTCGAGGCGGCCCTCCAGGCACGGTGGGGACACCCGCTGCTTGAGGAGGCACCGTCGCTGTGAGCAAGCTCGAGAAGGCCAAGGGCTTCAAGAAGTCCAAGGCCGGCACCTACCTGTCCATCGGCACCACGCTGTTCGGCGCCGTGAGCGTCGTCAAGCAGGCCAAGAAGGCACGCTTCGAGCAGGACCGGCTCCAGCTCGTCGACGCCGTCGTCTCCGCCGCCGCCATCGCCACCGGTGTCGCGCTGCTCGTCCGCGAGCTGCGCAGGATGAACGTCGACGACGTCCTCGCGGACGACTGACGCGGACGAGCGAGCAATGCGAAAGGCAAACTTCCGTGACTGTCACTGACCTGGTGTCGTACGAGGACGTCCTGGCGTCCTACGAGCCGGTGATGGGCCTTGAGGTCCATGTCGAACTCGGCACCAAGACCAAGATGTTCTGCGGCTGTTCGACGACGCTCGGCGCCGAGCCGAACACCCAGACCTGCCCCACCTGCCTGGGGCTCCCCGGCTCGCTCCCGGTGGTCAACGCGACCGCCGTGGAGTCCGCGATCAAGATCGGCCTCGCGCTGAACTGCGAGATCGCGCAGTGGTGCCGCTTCGCCCGGAAGAACTACTTCTATCCGGACATGCCGAAGAACTTCCAGACCTCCCAGTACGACGAGCCGATCGCCTTCGACGGCTACCTCGACGTGCAGCTGGAGGACGGCGAGGTCTTCCGCGTGGAGATCGAGCGCGCCCACATGGAGGAGGACACCGGCAAGTCGACGCACATCGGCGGCGCCACCGGCCGCATCCACGGCGCGTCGCACTCGCTGCTGGACTACAACCGCGCCGGCATCCCGCTGATCGAGATCGTCACCAAGCCGATCACCGGTGCCGGTGCGCGCGCGCCCGAGGTGGCCCGCGCCTACGTCGCCGAACTCCGCGAGCTGATCCGTGCGCTGGACGTCTCCGAGGCCCGGATGGAGATGGGCCAGATGCGGTGCGACGTCAACCTGTCGCTGATGCCGCACGGCTCGGAGAAGTTCGGCACCCGCAGCGAGACCAAGAACGTCAACTCGCTGCGCAGCGTCGAGCGGGCCACCCGCTTCGAGATGCAGCGCCACGCCGGAGTGCTGAACGACGGCGGCGTGATCGTCCAGGAGACCCGCCACTTCCACGAGGACGACGGGTCCACCACCTCGGGCCGGGTCAAGGAGGAGGCGGAGGACTACCGCTACTTCCCCGAGCCCGACCTGGTGCCGGTCGCCCCCGCCCGCGAGTGGGTCGAGGAGCTGCGCGCCGGCCTGCCGGAACTGCCCCGGCTGCGCCGCAACCGGCTGCGCGAGGAGTGGGGCATCTCGCAGCACGAGATGCAGTCCGTGCTCAACGCCGGCGCCCTCGACCTCATCGTCGCCACCATCGACGCCGGCGCCCCCGCCGACCAGGCCCGCAAGTGGTGGATGGGCGAGCTCGCCCGCCGGGCCAACGAGGAGGGTGCCGACCTGGCGTCGCTGCCCATCACCCCCGAGCAGGTCGCCCGGGTGTGCGCGCTGGTCGCCGAGGGTTCGCTCAACGACAAGCTGGCGCGGCAGACGATCGAGGGCGTGCTGGCCGGTGAGGGTTCGCCGGACGAGGTCGTCGACAAGCGCGGTCTGAAGGTCGTCTCCGACGACGGCGCGCTCGGCGCGGCCGTCGACGAGGCCATCGCCGCCAACGCGGCCGTCGCGGACAAGATCCGCGGCGGCAAGGTCGCGGCGGCCGGTGCGCTGGTCGGCGCGGTGATGAAGGCCACCCGCGGCCAGGCGGACGCCGCCCGCGTCCGGGAGCTGATCCTGGAGAAGCTGGGCGTGCAGGGCTGACCCCCGCCGCAGGCGGACAGAACGCCGGGTGGTCGACTCAGCGGGGGTCGTCGCCGGACGCCTCGGCGTCGTCGACCGGCAGACCGTCCTCGTCCACCAGCCGGACGCGCGGCGGAAGCACGGCCTCCTGGCCGGGCAGCGTGATGAGGATCTGACCGGAGTCCAGGTCCACCGGGCCGCTGGCCGGGTCGGCGCAGCCCTCCTCGTAGCGGGTGTGCTCCAGCCGCTGCTTCTCGTCCTCGGCGTGCTGCGCGCCCGGGTTGAAGAGCTCGTTCACCAATCCGAACATCGTGCTTCTCCTTACCCCGTCCGGCGCGCGGACGGCCGTCAGCGCACCTTCAGTTTCAGAATACGGTCATCTTTGTCGTCCGGGTCGCCGCGACCGTCGGTGTTGCTCGTCACCAGCCACAGCCCGTCGGCGCCGTCGGAGACCACCGTGCGCAGCCGCCCCAGCTCGCCCTCCAGGAAAGCCTGGGGCTCGGCAAGCGGCTCCGCTCCGTCCAGTGGCACACGCCACAGCCGCTCACCGCGCAGCCCGGCCATCCACAGCGAGCCGCGCGCGTACGCCAGCCCGCTGGGGGAGGCCTCCTCGGGCTTCCACTGGACGACCGGGTCGACGTAGCCCTCCTCGCCGGCCTTGCCCTCCGCGTGCGGCCAGCCGTAGTTCCGGCCGGACTTCACCAGGTTGAGCTCGTCCCAGGTGTTCTGCCCGAACTCCGAGGCCCACAGCCGCTTCTGCGTGTCGAAGGCCAGGCCCTGGACGTTGCGGTGGCCGCTGGAGAACACCACCGAGTCGTCCTCGGCGTTGCCGTCCTCGGGCGGGCTGCCGTCCGGCCGCATCCGCAGGATCTTGCCGGCGGGGGAGTCCTCGTCCTGGGCGAGGCCGGGGCGGGCCGCGTCGCCCGTGCCGACGTAGAGCATGCCGTCCGGGCCGAAGGCGATCCGGCCGCCGTTGTGGTTGCCCGCCTTCGGCAGGCCGGTGAAGACGGTGCTCGGCGCGCCGAGCTGCCGGCCCTCGGGCTTGTCCGGGTTGTAGAGCATGCGCACGATCCGGTTGTCGGAGGCGCTGGTGAAGTAGGCGTAGAGATGGTTGTCGCGGCCGTCGGTGTCGTTCAGCGCGATGCCCAGCAGACCGCCCTCACCGCCCGGTGCCACCCCGGGCACCTCACCGACCTCGGTCTTGCCGCCGTCCTCGCCGGAGATCCGCAGGATCCTGCCGGTGTCCCGGGAGGAGACCAGCAGATCGCCGTCGTCCAGCGGGGCCAGCCCCCAGGGGGAGTCCAGGCCGGTGGCGACCGTGTCGACGACCTCCACCGAGCCGCGGGCCGGCGG
>NZ_VJYK02000362.1 GCF_007097205.2 Streptomyces alkaliterrae | reverse complement strand
GCCCTCGGGGGCGTCCGGGGTGGTGGGCGGCAGCTCGTCGGGGATGCCGTCGCGCGCGGCGCGGGAGTCGAACAGGTCGGCGGCCCGGTCGTCGTCGCTGACGGTGCCGTCGTAGGAGACGACGCGTTCGAGGTCGACGGTCAGGTGGCGGCTGCCGAGGGCGGTGCTGGACTTCCACTGGCAGCCGGCGCGGCGGTCGATGTCGTACGTGACGGAAGCCCGGCCCTCGGGCAGCTCCGCCCGGGCGGTCTCCTGCGCGGCCCCCTCGGTGTCGTCGGCCGTCTGGAGCAGCAGCTCACGGAGCAGGCTCTCGCCCACCGCACCGCAGGGCTCGGGCAGCGTGGTGTGGGTGCCGGGCCGTGCGGGACCGGCGGCGGTTCCGGTTGAACCGGTCTTGCCGTCGGTGGCGTCGCCGTCGGGCCCGGAGCCCGAGGTGCACGCGGTCGCACCGACGGCGAGTGCGAGTGCCGCCACGCCGCCCGCGAGTGCTGTTCCCCGCACGCTGCCTCCTGAACCTCGTCCGAAATATTGTTGCCGCACCCCGGGGGCGGCGGAACACAATGTCTATCGCACACACCGCGCGACCGTCCGGCCCGACAGGGTCTATGTGGGCATATGTCCGGTTATTGCGCTTCGCTGGTTGGTGTGCCGAATCACAAGGTTTCTCAGGGGGATCTGACTGTCATGTCGTACACCGAACTGCCCGGGGCGCGGGTACCGATCCGGATGTGGGCCGACCCGGCCACCGTGGAGGACGGCGCCATGCGCCAGCTGCGGAACGTGTCCACCCTGCCCTGGATCAAGGGCCTGGCGGTGATGCCGGACGTGCACTACGGCAAGGGCGCGACCGTCGGCTCCGTCATCGCCATGAAGGACGCCGTCTGCCCGGCCGCCGTCGGCGTGGACATCGGCTGCGGCATGACCGCCGTGCGCACGTCGCTCACGGCCAACGACCTCCCGGGCGACCTGTCGGCGCTGCGCTCCGGCATCGAGGCCGCGATACCCGTCGGCCGCGCCGCGCACGACGAGGCCGTCGACCCCGGTGACCTGCACGGCTTCCCCACCGCCGGCTGGGACGACTTCTGGTCCCGGTTCGGCGGCATCGCGGAGGCCGTCCGCTTCCGGCACGAGCGCGCCACCAAGCAGATGGGCACCCTCGGCGGCGGCAACCACTTCGTGGAGGTCTGCCTGGACACCGACGGCGCGGTGTGGCTCATGCTGCACTCCGGCTCCCGCAACATCGGCAAGGAGCTGGCCGAGCACCACATAGGCATCGCCCAGAAGCTCCCCCACAACCAGGGCCTCGTCGACCGCGACCTCGCGGTGTTCGTCGCCGAGACCCCCGAGATGGCGGCCTACCGGAACGACCTCTTCTGGGCGCAGGAGTACGCCAAGCGCAACCGGGCCGTGATGATGGGCCTGCTGAAGGACGTCGTCCGCAAGCAGTTCCGCAAGGCCAAGCCGACGTTCCACCCGATGATCTCCTGCCATCACAACTACGTCGCCGAGGAGCGGTACGACGGGATGGACCTGCTGGTCACCCGCAAGGGCGCGATCCGCGCAGGCAGCGGCGACTACGGCATCATCCCCGGCTCGATGGGCACGGGCTCCTACATCGTCAAGGGCCTCGGCAACGAGGCGTCGTTCAACTCGGCCTCGCACGGCGCCGGCCGCCGCATGAGCCGCAACGCCGCCAAGCGCCGGTTCTCCGTGCAGGACCTCGCCGAGCAGACGAAGGGTGTGGAGTGCCGCAAGGACTCCGGGGTCGTCGACGAGATACCCGGCGCCTACAAGCCGATCGAGCAGGTCATCGACCAGCAGAAGGACCTGGTACAGGTCGTCGCGAAGCTGAAGCAGGTGGTGTGCGTGAAGGGCTGACACCGGGTGGGGCGCCAAACGCGCCCCACTCCGGTCGGGGACGAGCTCAGCGCAGGGCGCGGACCACACCTGTCACGAGCGCGGCCTTCACCAGCCGCGCCGTCGTGCCGGTGAACACCGTCTGCCGCATGCTGCCGTCCGTCCGCAGGAGCTGCACCAGACCGTCCTGCCGCCCAAGGCTCAGGCACTGCAGGATGTACCGGAACGCGAACGGCTTACCGGGCCGCCGCCCGGCGAGCGCCCGCCCGACGTGTCGGCCCATGGGGCCCGCAGCCGCGCAGCTCATCTGCGGCCGCCCCACACCCGGCACGTGGACGGACGCCGCGTCACCCACCACGTACACCTCCGGGTGCGAGACCGAACGCAACTGCCGGTCCACCTCCGCACGACCGTCGGGAGCCACCGCCAACCCCGCCTCGGCGGCCAGCCGGTGCGGTTCCATGGCCGCCGCCCAGGCCACCAGGTCCGCCTCCAGAGGGCCGCACGTCGTCCGCACACCGCCCCCGGCGGGCACCTCCGTGACCCGGTGCTCCTCGTGCACCACCACGCCCAGCCGGGCGAGGGCGGACAACACGTGCGCCCGGCCACGGGACGACAGCCAGCCGCCGACCAGCCCGTCGGTCACCAGCCGCACCCGCCACTCCGGCGCCGCCTCCGCCAGCTCGGCGGCCAGCTCGACGCCCGTCGCTCCGCCACCGACGACAGCGACCGTCCCCGGCCGGTCGGCGGCGGCCATCCGGTCGCGCAGCTCTGCGGCGCGCTCGACGGGGAAGCCGTGCTCGGCCGCGCCCGGCACGCCCAGGAACGCGGTCCGGCTGCCCAGGGCGTAGACCAGCCTGTCGTAGCCGATCGCCTCGCCCCCGGCGGTGAAGACCTTGCGCCCGGCCAGGTCGAGCTCGACGACGCGGTCCCGCACGTGCACGGCGTTCCGGCCGCGCAGCACGGCGGAGATCGCCGGGCGGTGCTCCCGGTGGCCGGCGGCCGTCTCGTGCTGACGGACCCGGTTCAGGAAGCGCGCCTCCGGCGCCACGACCGTCACCCGGTTGTGCCGCGCCGCTCTCGTCGCCACCGACAGCCCCGCGTAGCCCGCCCCCACCACCACGATGTGCTGCTGCCCGGTCATCTGGTCCTCCCGCTGCTCGTCGGAACGTGTGACCAGGGGACGGGGCGGCGGGCGGAGGTGTGACAGTGACCCGCGTCACGCCTCCAGGTGGCGCAGCTTCTCCGGGTTCAGCACGACGTACAGCTCGGTGATCCGGCCGTCGGCGACGGCAAAGCCCACCACACCGCTGAGCCGCCCCTCGACGTCCCTGGTGATCAACCCCGGCTCGCCGTTGACCAGGGCCGGAGCGAGGGTGGTCTCGCCGGTCGCCACGAACTTGGCGCCCAGGCCCAGCACCGTGCGGGCCACCTTGTCCGCGCCGAAGATCGGGCGGACGGCCGCCGACACCACGCCGCCGCCGTCGGAGTGCCACACCACGTCCGGCGCCAGCACCGAGACCAGCGCGCCGACGTCCCCGCCCACGGCGGCCGCCGTGAACGCCGCCACCGCCCGCCGGTGCTCCGCCGGGTCCACCGGCCGGGACCGGCCGCTCTGCTCGCCCACCCGCCGCCGCGCGCGCGAGGCGAGCTGCCGCACGGCCTCCGGGGAGCGGTCCAACGCCGTGGCGATCTCCGCGAAGTCGACGGCGAACACGTCGTGCAGTACAAACGCCGTCCGCTCGGCCGGCGTCAGCTTCTCCAGTACCGCCAGCATCGCCAGCGACACCTCCTCGCCGACCACCGCCCGCTCGGCCGGCGACACCTCCTCGACCACCGCCGGCTCCGGCAGCCACTCACCCACATAGGCCTCGCGCCGCACCCGCGCAGACCGCAGCAGGTCGTAGCAGAGCCGCGTCACCGTCCGGGTCAGATACGCGCGCGGGTCCTCGACCGCGCCGTGGTCGACGGTCCGCCAGCGCAACCAGGCGTCCTGCAGCACGTCGTCGGTATCGGCCACCGAGCCCAGCAAACGGTAGGCGACGGACGCCAGATACGGCCGGTGGGTGTCGAACACGCCGACACCGTCGACGGAACCGTGGGCATCAGCGGAGGCATCGGACACGGCAACAAGGTACCGCCGGACCGCCCGGCGGCCCCTGCCGCCCGCCTTCGGCGGGCCGCTACGACTCCCGGTGCACCTTGCGGTTGGCCGCCTGGGCGCGCGGCCTCACCACCAGCAGGTCGATGTTCACGTGCGACGGACGCTCGACGGCCCAGCCGATCGTCTCCGCCACGTCCTCGGCGGTCAGCGGCTCGGCCACGCCCTGGTACACCGCCGCCGCCTTGTCCGCGTCGCCCCGGAACCGGGTCAGCGCGAACTCGTCCGTCTGGACCATGCCGGGGGCGATCTCCACCACCCGCACCGGCTGCCCGCACAGCTCCAACCGCAGCGTCTCGGTCAGCGCGTGCGTGCCGTACTTGGCGGCGCAGTACCCGCCGCCGCCCTCGTACACGTCGAGCCCGGCGGTGGAGGAGACGACCACCACCGTGCCGTCGCCGCTCGCGGTCAGCGCGGGAAGCAGCGCCTGCGTCACGTTCAGCACGCCGAGCACGTTCACCTCGTACATGGCCCGCCAGTCCGCCGGATCGCCCTCGGCCACGCTCTCCGTGCCGAGCGCGCCACCGGCGTTGTTGACCAGCACGTGCACCTCGCCCTCGCCGCGCAGCTCGGCGGCGAACGCGTCCACGGCGGCGCGGTCGGTGACGTCCAACGGCCGGGCCACGGCCCGGTGCCCGGCGGCCGTCAGCTCCTTCGCCAGCGCCTCGATCCGCTCGGCGCGGCGGGCAGTCAGCACCACCCGCGTCCCGCCCTCCGCCAACCGGCGGGCGGTGGCCGCGCCGATCCCGCTACTGGCGCCGGTGACAACGGCGGTCCGCACGCTCATCTCAGTGCTCCTCCTCGCGCTCCCGTCCCCCCGGACGGCGCCTCCCCGCCGACCCTACCGCCGCCGCTCACCGAGCACGCGGCGCGTACATGATCACGGCGACCCCGATCAGACACACCGACGCCCCGATCACGTCCCACCGGTCCGGCCGGAACCCGTCCACGACCATCCCCCACGCCAGCGAACCCGCCACGAACACCCCGCCGTACGCGGCGAGGATGCGCCCGAAGTGCGGATCCGGCTGGAACGTCGCCACGAACCCGTAGGCCCCGAGCGCCAACACCCCGGCCCCCATCCACACC
>NZ_VJYK02000361.1 GCF_007097205.2 Streptomyces alkaliterrae | reverse complement strand
TTGCCTCAGAACCAACACAGTGGACGCGAGCACATATGGTCAAGCCCTCGGCCTATTAGTACCGGTCAACTCCAACCCTCACAGGTCTTCCATCTCCGGCCTATCAACCCAGTCGTCTACTGGGAGCCTTACCCCAACAAAGTGGGTGGGAGTCCTCATCTCGAAGCAGGCTTCCCGCTTAGATGCTTTCAGCGGTTATCCCTCCCGAACGTAGCCAACCAGCCATGCCCTTGGCAGAACAACTGGCACACCAGAGGTCCGTCCGTCCCGGTCCTCTCGTACTAGGGACAGCCCTTCTCAAAACTCCAACGCGCGCAGCGGATAGGGACCGAACTGTCTCACGACGTTCTAAACCCAGCTCGCGTGCCGCTTTAATGGGCGAACAGCCCAACCCTTGGGACCGACTCCAGCCCCAGGATGCGACGAGCCGACATCGAGGTGCCAAACCATCCCGTCGATATGGACTCTTGGGGAAGATCAGCCTGTTATCCCCGGGGTACCTTTTATCCGTTGAGCGACGGCGCTTCCACAAGCCACCGCCGGATCACTAGTCCCGACTTTCGTCCCTGCTCGACCCGTCAGTCTCACAGTCAAGCTCCCTTGTGCACTTACACTCAACACCTGATTACCAACCAGGCTGAGGGAACCTTTGGGCGCCTCCGTTACTCTTTAGGAGGCAACCGCCCCAGTTAAACTACCCACCAGACACTGTCCCTGATCCGGATCACGGACCCAGGTTAGACATCCAGCACGACCAGAGTGGTATTTCAACAACGACTCCACACACACTGGCGTGCATGCTTCACAGTCTCCCACCTATCCTACACAAGCCGAACCGAACACCAATATCAAGCTATAGTAAAGGTCCCGGGGTCTTTCCGTCCTGCTGCGCGAAACGAGCATCTTTACTCGTACTGCAATTTCACCGGGCCTATGGTTGAGACAGTCAAGAAGTCGTTACGCCATTCGTGCAGGTCGGAACTTACCCGACAAGGAATTTCGCTACCTTAGGATGGTTATAGTTACCACCGCCGTTTACTGGCGCTTAAGTTCTCAGCTTCGCCACACCGAAATGCAGCTAACCGGTCCCCTTAACGTTCCAGCACCGGGCAGGCGTCAGTCCGTATACATCGCCTTACGGCTTCGCACGGACCTGTGTTTTTAGTAAACAGTCGCTTCTCGCTGGTCTCTGCGGCCACCCCCAGCTCCCACTGCAAGAGTGTTCACCAGGTGTGGCCCCCCTTCTCCCGAAGTTACGGGGGCATTTTGCCGAGTTCCTTAACCATAGTTCACCCGAACGCCTCGGTATTCTCTACCTGACCACCTGAGTCGGTTTAGGGTACGGGCCGCAACACAACATCGCTAGAGGCTTTTCTCGACAGCATAGGATCATCCACTTCACCACAAACGGCTCGGCATCAGGTCTCAGACTTATATGCCATGCGGATTTACCTACATGACGTCCTACACCCTTACCCCGGGACAACCACCGCCCGGGATGGACTACCTTCCTGCGTCACCCCATCACTCACCTACTACCACCTTGGTTCAGCGGCTCCACCACTCCCCATCACCCCGAAGGGATCAAAGGCGGCTTCACGGCCTTAGCATCAGAAGATTCAGTGTTGGTCGCTGCATCACGGGTACCGGAATATCAACCGGTTATCCATCGACTACGCCTGTCGGCCTCGCCTTAGGTCCCGACTTACCCTGGGCAGATCAGCTTGACCCAGGAACCCTTAGTCAATCGGCGCAAGAGTTTCCCACTCTTGTATCGCTACTCATGCCTGCATTCTCACTCGTGAACCGTCCACAACTCGCTTACACGGCTGCTTCACCCGGCACACGACGCTCCCCTACCCACCCCAACAACCGTTAAGTTACATGTTGGAGTGACACGACTTCGGCGGTGTACTTGAGCCCCGCTACATTGTCGGCGCGGAATCACTTGACCAGTGAGCTATTACGCACTCTTTCAAGGATGGCTGCTTCTAAGCCAACCTCCTGGTTGTCTCTGCGACTCCACATCCTTTCCCACTTAGCACACGCTTAGGGGCCTTAGTCGATGCTCTGGGCTGTTTCCCTCTCGACCATGGAGCTTATCCCCCACAGTCTCACTGCCGCGCTCTCACTTACCGGCATTCGGAGTTTGGCTAAGGTCAGTAACCCGGTAGGGCCCATCGCCTATCCAGTGCTCTACCTCCGGCAAGAAACACACGACGCTGCACCTAAATGCATTTCGGGGAGAACCAGCTATCACGGAGTTTGATTGGCCTTTCACCCCTAACCACAGGTCATCCCCCAGGTTTTCAACCCTGGTGGGTTCGGGCCTCCACGACCTCTTACAGCCGCTTCACCCTGCCCATGGCTAGATCACTCCGCTTCGGGTCTTGAGCACGCTACTCAAACGCCCTATTCGGACTCGCTTTCGCTACGGCTTCCCCACACGGGTTAACCTCGCAACGTACCGCAAACTCGCAGGCTCATTCTTCAAAAGGCACGCAGTCACGACCGTGCATGCAAGCACACACGGCGACGCTCCCACGGCTTGTAGGCACACGGTTTCAGGTACTATTTCACTCCGCTCCCGCGGTACTTTTCACCATTCCCTCACGGTACTATCCACTATCGGTCACCAGGGAATATTTAGGCTTAACGGGTGGTCCCGCCAGATTCACACAGGATTTCTCGGGCCCCATGCTACTTGGGTGGCTCTCAAACGAGCCGTTGCAGTTTCAGCTACGGGGGTCTTACCCTCTACGCCGGGCCTTTCGCATGCCCTTCGCCTACCACAACGGTTTCTCACTCGCCGACCGGCCGGCAGACCGATCAAGAGAACTCCCACGACCCCGTATGCGCAACCCCTGCCGGGTATCACACACATACGGTTTAGCCTCATCCAGTTTCGCTCGCCACTACTCCCGGAATCACGGTTGTTTTCTCTTCCTGCGGGTACTGAGATGTTTCACTTCCCCGCGTTCCCTCCACATACCCTATGCGTTCAGGTATGGGTGACAGCCCATGACGACTGCCGGGTTTCCCCATTCGGACACCCCCGGATCACAGCTCGGTTGACAGCTCCCCGGGGCCTATCGCGGCCTCCCACGTCCTTCATCGGTTCCTGGTGCCAAGGCATCCACCGTGCGCCCTTAAATACTTGGCCACAGATGCTCGCGTCCACTGTGCAGTTCTCAAACAACAACCAGCCACCCGCCACCCCACGTCACCACGACACGAGTACACCGGGACCGGCACCGAAGATGAGACCAAAACGGCCGCACCCTCAGACACCCAACAGCGTGCCCAACCCGACTCACTGACCCTGCCTCGTTCCACGCTCTTACAAGCAGTACTAGAGAACACGACCAACCAGCCAAACTGAATAGTCAACGTTCCACCCATGAGCAAACCACCGTCAGACATTCGCTGACGTAATGGCCCTGACCAGCCCTCCGAAGAGAGTGGTAGATGCTCCTTAGAAAGGAGGTGATCCAGCCGCACCTTCCGGTACGGCTACCTTGTTACGACTTCGTCCCAATCGCCAGTCCCACCTTCGACGATTCCCTCCCACAAGGGGTTGGGCCACCGGCTTCGGGTGTTACCGACTTTCGTGACGTGACGGGCGGTGTGTACAAGGCCCGGGAACGTATTCACCGCAGCAATGCTGATCTGCGATTACTAGCGACTCCGACTTCATGGGGTCGAGTTGCAGACCCCAATCCGAACTGAGACCGGCTTTTTGAGATTCGCTCCACCTCACGGTATCGCAGCTCATTGTACCGGCCATTGTAGCACGTGTGCAGCCCAAGACATAAGGGGCATGATGACTTGACGTCGTCCCCACCTTCCTCCGAGTTGACCCCGGCAGTCTCCTGTGAGTCCCCATCACCCCGAAAGGCATGCTGGCAACACAGAACAAGGGTTGCGCTCGTTGCGGGACTTAACCCAACATCTCACGACACGAGCTGACGACAGCCATGCACCACCTGTACACCGACCACAAGGGGGACCGTGTCTCCACGGTTTTCCGGTGTATGTCAAGCCTTGGTAAGGTTCTTCGCGTTGCGTCGAATTAAGCCACATGCTCCGCCGCTTGTGCGGGCCCCCGTCAATTCCTTTGAGTTTTAGCCTTGCGGCCGTACTCCCCAGGCGGGGAACTTAATGCGTTAGCTGCGGCACGGACAACGTGGAATGTCGCCCACACCTAGTTCCCAACGTTTACGGCGTGGACTACCAGGGTATCTAATCCTGTTCGCTCCCCACGCTTTCGCTCCTCAGCGTCAGTATCGGCCCAGAGATCCGCCTTCGCCACCGGTGTTCCTCCTGATATCTGCGCATTTCACCGCTACACCAGGAATTCCGATCTCCCCTACCGAACTCTAGCCTGCCCGTATCGAATGCAGACCCGGGGTTAAGCCCCGGGCTTTCACATCCGACGTGACAAGCCGCCTACGAGCTCTTTACGCCCAATAATTCCGGACAACGCTCGCACCCTACGTATTACCGCGGCTGCTGGCACGTAGTTAGCCGGTGCTTCTTCTGTAGGTACCGTCACTTGCGCTTCTTCCCTACTGAAAGAGGTTTACAACCCGAAGGCCGTCATCCCTCACGCGGCGTCGCTGCATCAGGCTTTCGCCCATTGTGCAATATTCCCCACTGCTGCCTCCCGTAGGAGTCTGGGCCGTGTCTCAGTCCCAGTGTGGCCGGTCGCCCTCTCAGGCCGGCTACCCGTCGTCGCCTTGGTAGGCCATTACCCCACCAACAAGCTGATAGGCCGCGGGCTCATCCTGCACCGCCGGAGCTTTCCACCACCCGAGATGCCTCAGGCAGTCGTATCCGGTATTAGACCCCGTTTCCAGGGCTTGTCCCAGAGTGCAGGGCAGATTGCCCACGTGTTACTCACCCGTTCGCCACTAATCCACCACCGAAGCGGCTTCATCGTTCGACTTGCATGTGTTAAGCACGCCGCCAGCGTTCGTCCTGAGCCAGGATCAAACTCTCCATGAATGCTTCCCCGTAATCGGGGTCACAACCACAGAAGAGCGGAACAAGCAGGCGGAATAAGCCCACTCGTTCACAGCGTCCTCGCTGTGTTGTGTTTCAAAGGAACCTCGACCATCCACAA
>NZ_VJYK02000360.1 GCF_007097205.2 Streptomyces alkaliterrae | reverse complement strand
GTGGGGGGGTGTGTCGAGCGGGGCGGCGGCCGGGAGCTAGTGGTCGCGCCGGGCCGCCTGGTGGGCGAACGCCGCGAGCAGGTCGCCGACGTGGTCCGGGAAGGGGGCGCTCCCGGCCGCCTCCAGCGCCCGGTGCAGCCGTTCGGTGATCATGCGCTCGGTCTCCTCGCGGGCACCGGTGTCGACGAGCACCGCGCGTACCCGCTCGACCTCGGCGTCGTTGACGCCCGGGTGGCCCAGCGCCCGTCTCAGCACACGCCGCTGCGACCGGTCGGCGCGCTCGATGGCCAGTGCCATGAGAACGGTGATCTTGCCCTCACGTATGTCGTCGCCGACGGGTTTGCCGGTGGTGGCCGGATCGCCGAACACACCGAGGACGTCGTCGCGCAGCTGGAAGGCCTCGCCGAGCGGGATGCCGTAGTCGCCGCACGCCTCGTGGAGCGCCGCGCCGCCGCCGGCGAGTGCGACGCCGATCTGGAGGGGGCGCTGAAAAGTGTAGGCGGCGGTCTTCAGCCGGGTCGTGGTGAGCGCGGTCTCCAGGCCGGCCTTCGGCGAGCGGGTGGCGACCAGGTCGAGGTACTGCCCGGCCATCAGCTCCTCGCGCATGACGTCCTGTACGCGCAGTGCGGCGGTCAGCCGCTGCGAGGCGAGGCCGGAGGTGTGCAGGATCTCGTCCGCCCAGCTGAACGCGAGATCGCCGAGGAGAAGCGCGGCGCAGCGGCCGAACCGGTCGTCCGCCGCGTCGGTGGACGACCGGTTCGGCCGCACGGAGAGTAAGCGGTGCAGGCTGGGCGCGCCGCGGCGGGTGTCGCTGTTGTCCATGACGTCGTCGTGTATGAGCGCGAACGCGTGGAAGAGTTCGAGCGAGGCGGCGGCCCTGACCACCTCCGGCGGGGCCGGCCCGACCTGTGGTGATTGGCCGGCCGGCACGCGGTCAGGTTGCGCCGCGGCCCAGCCGCACAGACACATCAGCGGCCGGACGCGTTTGCCTCCGCGTAGCACGAAGTCGGCCAGGGCGGCGGTGGGCTCCCCCATCGTGCCGCCTGCCGCCCGCGCTCGCTTACCGGAGAGGAAGGCCTCCAACTCGTCCTCCACCGGTCTCAGCAGCCTCGTCGGGACCAGCGGCTCCTCGGTGAGGGTGATCGTCATGGCGCCATCAACTCCGTCGCTCCCCGACGAGGGGGCGCGTGGTAGTGCGGGTGTGCGGATAGACCACCGGTTCGGCTGAGTGAAGGTCACCCGAACAGTTGAAACCTATCCATCTCCACCGGGTGTGTCGGAGAAACCGCCTGCCGCGCTCCGGGCGCACCACGGATCACAAGGAGGCGCGCACGGCCGCGCATTGACCCCCGCGCGCTCCTCCGGGTCTCACCGCACGCCCTCAACTCACCGGCGTGCCCGGGCTCAGGCGTCTCGGGCTCAGGCCCGCCGCGGCGAGTTCCCGCCGGGCTCGCGCGACCACGCTCTCCAGACCGCAGGACGCCGCCTGCTCGACACCCCGGTACAACTGGTCCGCGGCTTCCTCAAGACGACCGGCCTGCCGCAGCAGCGCGCCGAGCGAGACCCGCGCCGTCGCGCACTCGGCCGCCGCCGGTGACTCCTCCAGGACCGCCACCGCACGGCTCATGAGCTCCACCCGGTCGGTGGGCTCGGCCACCTCGGCCGCGACCCGCAGCGCGTGGCCGAGTACCGAAGGCGCCGCGAAGCGCTCCGCCCGACGCACCGCCTCCGCCGCCCGCTCCCGGGCCGCCGCGGGATCGCCCACGGCGTGCGCGAGGGCCAGTTGGGGAAGCCACGGGCACCAGCCCGGGTTCAGCACCCCGCGCTCGTCGAACCGGTGCCCGGTCGCGACGAGGTCGGCGACGGCCTCCTCGTGTTCACCCCGCGCCAGCAGCAGTTCGCCGCGCACCGCCTGGATGTCCGGGAACACCCCGGAGGGAAACGGCTCGTGGAAGCGGTACCGCTTGGCCACGTCCGTGGCCGCCTCGATCCGTCCGCGGGCCAGCAGTACCCGGATGAGGCTGCCGGCCGCCGAGAGGGCGACGGGGCTGTGCGCGCCCACCCGGCTGCCCAGTCGCAGCGCGGCGCGGACGAAGTCCTCCGCCTCCACCAGCCGACCGGTGCGGTGCCGGATGTGGCCGAGGAAGGTGTAGCCCAGCGCGAGCGGCACGCCGCGCCAGCCCTGGCGTTCGAACTCGCCGATTCCCTCGGCGAAGAGCCGGTCGGCGGTCTCCGGCCGGTCGCAGTGCAGGAAGGTCAGCGCGACCAGCGTCGGGATCTCGAAGCCCCACCGCTCGTCGGTCCAGCTCATGCCGCCGTCGGCCAGCGCCCGCTCGGCGAAGTCCAGGGCAGTGCCGGCCGGTTCGCCGCGCACCATGGCGTCCCAGGCGCGCAGGCCGAAGAGGTAGCGCTCGGTGCGGTCTGCGCCGGTGAGCCGTTCGGTGATCCGGGTGAGCCGGCGCGACCGTGCGCGGGCGTCACCGTCCTGCGCGGCGAAGGCCGCCATCATGAAGTGCTCGGCGAGCATGCGCAGCCGGACCCGGGAGTCGGTGGCCCGGGCGGCCTCCTCCTCCATGACGGCGACGGCGTCACAGAGCCGGTCGTCGTAGCTGAGCGCCCGGGCGAGCCTGATGGCGGCGTCCTGACGCAGCGTCTCGTCCTCGCCGCTCTCCTCGACGGCCGTCCGCAGGTGCCGGGCGGCGGTCGAGGGGTCGTGCATCAGCGCGGGGCTGCCCAGCTCGTAGCAGACGGCGGCCTGCTCGTCGGGCGCCGGCGGCTCCCGCAGCGCCCGCTCCAGGCAGCGCCGTGCGGCGTCCGGCGCGCCGGCCCGCAGATACTCCTCGGCAGCCGCCCGCAGGTTCCGCACCACCCAGTCGTCGCCCTCCGGGTGCGTCTCCAGCAGATGCCGGGCGGCCAGCCTGGGGCTGCGCCCGGCGGTGATGAGTTCGAAGGCCGCCTTGCCGTGCAGCCCGACCCGGACCGCGCCCGGCACCTGGCGGTAGATCGCGTTGGCCACCAGCGGGTGGCTGAACTCCAGCTCCGTGCCCTCGCAGAGCAGTCTCGCGCGTACCAGGCGGTCCCGGGCGGCCACCGCGTCCAGTGCGCTGAGCGCCGCCATCGAGGCGGCGAGCTCCATCGTCGCCTCCGAGCCGAGCACGGCCACCGCCCAGGCGAACCGCACGGCTCCAGAGCCCAGTTCGTCGAGCCGTTCGACCAGGCCCACGCCGCTGAGCGAGTCCGCCAGGTCGCGCAGCCGTCCGGCGTTCTCCGCGGTGGGCAGCAGGCCGCGGTCCCGCAGGGTGGCGGCCAGCTCCACGGCGCGGAACGGGTTGCCGCCGGTGGCGAGCCACGCCTCGTGGCAGAACTCGTCGGCGGCGTGCCCGTCGAAGCGCCTACGTATGAGGTTGGCGACGGCGGCCGGGGTCAGCGGGGCCAGCTCGTGGGCCCGGACCGGTCCGCCGTCCCGACCGGCGGCAAGCGCCCGTACCGTCTCCGGCAGCTCGTCGGGTCGGTAGCCGACGACCAGCAGCATCGGCAGCTCGGCGACCCGCAGGGCGAAGGAGTCCAGCCAGCACAGGGACTCGGGATCGGCCCAGTGCAGATCGTCCACGGTGAGCAGCAGCGGGCCGTTGCGCACGGCGAGCTGCGTCAGCAGCCAGTCGAGGCCGTCGCGCACGCCCTGCGGATCGGGCGGCGCGCCCTCGCGCGGGCACAGCCCGAGACAAGGGCCGATGATGCCGTACCAGTCGCCGAGTACGTCGTGGCGTTCCCGCTCGGAGAAGCCGGCCAGCAGCGGTTGCAGCAGCTGCCTGACCACGTGGAAGGCGGTGGCGCGTTCCTGCTCGGCGCCCCTGGCGTGCAGCGCGGTGCAGCCGCGTTCGACCGCCAGCGCCCGTACTTCGGCCAGGACGGTCGTCTTGCCGGCGCCCGCCGTGCCGGTGTACGCGACCAGCCCGCCCGGTCCGGGCGCGCCGGGGCGCACTCCGGCGGTGAGCCGGTCCACCGCGATGCGGGCGGCGGCGAGTTCCGCCTCGCGTTCCAGGGGACCCGCCGGGCCCTCGCCGGGTGCGGGACGACCGTCGACCTGTGCTCGCTGTGTGTCGAGCTGCTCCGGAACCACTCGTTCCCCTCTTGGCACACCTGTGAGTGCACCGGCTGTCTCTCGCGCGTCGTGCGGGCGTCTCGGCTGACCGCTGGGGTGGCGGCCCCGACCGGCCGGTGCGGGTGTGTGAGCCGCCGCCGTCCGGCATGGCCACGGCCAGCGTAGCGTCGCCGTCACGGTCTGTCGGCCGACCTTGACGGAATTCTCCCGCGTGACTCCCCGCCCGCCGCCGGGCCCGGACCGGGTCCGGACACCGTCGGTTCCGGCCTCTGGGTGTGGCCGGGCCGGTGGCGGGAACCATTCGAACACCCGGCGCGTTGCCGGGAGACCAGTTCCGTTATCCAGTGACGGGAGACGTGTCGTGGGCAGCGAGCCGCAGGGCCGGGGCGAGGAGCGCGAGCCCCGCCGCGAGGAGAGCACCGACTGGGACGGCCTGGTCCTCGACGAGGACTTCATCAGGTCGGCCGAGGTCAGCGAGCCGGCGGCGCGCACCCGGATGCTCCAGGAACGCTGGCGGCGGGAGCCGCCGGAGCCCCAACCGTGGCGGGCGGACGAGCCGCCGGCGGGCTGGTTCTTCAGCAAGAGCCGGCGGAAGGCGCGCCGGCGCCGTCGGCGCCGCGAGGACTGAGCCGAGGCTTCCTCTGTGCACAACCAGCGCACTCTGACGTGTGGTTGGTTCGTCGCGGCGTTCACGTGACAACGCCGTTCGAAGCAGTGCGATACGCGAGTTCACCCCAAGCGGCGAATTATCACGGCGAATCGCCCTGAAGGGCGCGCACGGGGCGCACGATCGCTGTCGTGACCGAGATGATCAGCCGACCGGCCCGCGTCCGTGCGGCGGTGGTGAGCACGGCGGTACTGGGCGTCGTGCTGCTGCCGACCGGTACCGCGATGGCGGCACCGGCCAGGGCCTGCGCGTTCGCGGGCGGCGAGAGCGTGGCCGAGGAGATGCTGGACCGGGTGACGTCCGGCGAACCCATCGGCGACGTGTGCGACTTCCCCTCGCCCGAACCGCCACCGGAACCCCCTCCGCC
>NZ_VJYK02000036.1 GCF_007097205.2 Streptomyces alkaliterrae | reverse complement strand
CCGTTTCCCGGGGGCCAGCCCCCGGACTCCCGGTCCTCGACTGCGGGACGGGCTGAATTCAGCCCGTCCGGCGTTTGAGGACGGGCCGGACGCCAGGCCGCGATCACGGGGTCCGGGGCAGCGCCCCGGGAAACGGGAAGGGGCGGGATCGGGGAAAGGGCCCACCGGCCGGCGGGCCGGTGTGACACGGACCGCACGGCTCGCGGTGGGTGCGCCCTTGCCTCATGGTTACCGGCAAGTAGCATGGGACCGGGAAGCTCGCCGCTCGCCGGCGGCGTCTCCCGGGCATTCCCCGGACATCCCGGCCGCACCCCGCAGGAGGAGAGCCAACGTGCCTCGTACCGCAAGGGACGTCGTCTTCGTCGACGGCGTCCGCACACCGTTCGGCAAGGCGGGCCCCAAGGGCATCTACCACGAGACCCGCGCCGACGATCTGGTCGTCAAGTGCATCCGCGAGCTGCTGCGTCGCAACCCCGACCTGCCGCCCGAGCGCATCGACGAGGTCGCCATCGCCGCGACCACCCAGATCGGTGACCAGGGTCTGACCCTGGGACGCACCGCGGGGCTGCTGGCGGGTCTGCCCAAGACCGTCCCCGGCTACTCCATCGACCGGATGTGCGCCGGCGCGATGACCGCCGTCACCACCACTTCCGGCTCGATCGCCTTCGGCGCCTACGACGTGGTCGTGGCCGGCGGCGTGGAGCACATGGGCCGCCACCCGATGGGTGAGGGCGTCGACCCCAACCCGCGCTTCGTCTCCGAGAAGCTGGTCGACGAGTCGGCCATGTTCATGGGCATGACGGCGGAGAACCTGCACGACCGCTTCCCGCACCTGACCAAGGAGCGGGCGGACGCCTACGCGGTGCGCAGCCAGGAGAAGGCCGCCAAGGCGTACGCGAACGGCAAGATCCAGCAGGACCTGGTGCCGATCTCGGTGCGCCGCACCAACCCCGAGGTCGGGGAGACCGGTTGGGGCCTGTCCGTCGCCGACGAGCCGATGCGTCCGGGCACCACCCTGGAGAACCTGGCCGGGCTGAAGACCCCCTTCCGCGCCCACGGCCGGGTCACCGCCGGTAACGCCGCCGGTCTCAACGACGGCGCCACCGCCTCCCTGCTGGCCGCCGAGGACGTCGCCCAGGAGCTGGGCCTCCCGGTGAGGATGCGCCTGGTCTCCTACGCCTTCGCCGGCGTCGAGCCGGAGGTCATGGGCGTCGGTCCGGTGCCGGCCACCGAGAAGGCGCTGGCCAAGGCCGGTCTGTCCATCGACGACATCGGCCTGTTCGAGATCAACGAGGCCTTCGCCGTCCAGGTGCTGTCCCTGCTCGACCACTACGGCATCGCCGACGACGACCCGCGCGTCAACCAGTACGGCGGCGCCATCGCCTTCGGCCACCCGCTGGCCTCCTCCGGCGTCCGGCTCATGACGCAGCTGGCCCGCCAGTTCGAGGAGCAGCCGCACGTCCGCTACGGCCTGACCACCATGTGCGTCGGCTTCGGCATGGGCGGCACCGTGATCTGGGAGAACCCGCACTTCGAAGGGGCAGGCAAGTGACCACCACAGAGCTTCTCAAGGGCGCCGCCGAACTCTTCCCCGACGAGGTCGTGACCCAGGCGCACGTACGCCACCTGGAGCTGCCCGGCGCCGGCCGGTTCGCGCTCATCACGCTGGACAACGGCTTCGACCACACCAAGCCGACCACCTTCGGCCCGCAGTCGCTGGCGAACCTGAACGCCGCCATCGACCAGGTGGAGAAGGAGGCGGCGGACGGCGAGATCGTCGGCGTCGGCCTGACCGGCAAGCCGTTCATCTTCGCCGTGGGCGCCGACCTCAAGGGTGTCGAGCTGCTCAAGCGCCGCGAGGACGCGCTGGCCATCGGCAAGGGCGGCCACGACGTCTTCAAGCGGCTGTCCTCGCTGGCCGTGCCGACCTTCGCCTACTACAACGGCGCGGCGATGGGCGGCGGGGTCGAGGTCGGCCTGCACTGCACCTACCGCACGGTCTCCAAGTCCGTGCCGGCGTTCTCGCTGCCCGAGGTCTTCCTCGGTCTGGTACCGGGCTGGGGCGGCTGCGCGCTGCTGCCGAATCTGATCGGCCCCGAGCGTGCCGTCAAGGTCATCATCGAGAACTCGCTCAACCAGAACCGGCAGCTCAAGGGCGCCCAGGTGCACGAACTGGGCATCGCCGACGCTCTGTTCGAGGGCGCCGACTTCCTGGAGCAGTCGCTTCTGTGGACGGCCTCCGTCCTCAAGGGCGAGACCGAGGTCTCCCGCCCGGAGATCGACCGCGGCGAGGCGTGGGACAACGCCGTCGCGCAGGGCCGGGCCATCGCCGACGGCAAGGTGCACGGCGCCGCCCCGGCCGCCTACCGCGCGCTGGACATCATCGCAGCGGCGAAGAACGGCGACCTGCGCGCCGGTTTCGACGCCGAGGACGAGGCGCTCGCCGACCTCATCATGGGCGGCGAACTCCGCAGCGGCATCTACGCGTTCAACCTGGTGCAGAAGCGCGCCAAGCGGCCCGCGGGCGCCCCGGACAAGAACCTGGCCCGCCCGGTCTCCAAGGTCGGCGTCGTCGGCGCCGGTCTGATGGCCTCGCAGCTGGCGCTGCTGTTCGCCCGCCGCCTGGAGGTGCCGGTCGTGCTGACCGACATCGACCAGGAGCGCGTCGACAAGGGCGTGGGCTACGTCCACGAGGAGATCGACAAGCTGCTCCTCAAGGGCCGCGTCAACCAGGACAAGGCGAACCGCCTCAAGGCCCTGGTCACCGGATCCCTCGACAAGGCCGCCGCCTTCGGCGACGCGGACTTCGTCATCGAGGCCGTCTTCGAGGAGATGGGCGTCAAGCAGAAGGTGTTCGCCGAGGTCGAGGCGGTCGTGCCGGAGCACGCCATCCTCGCCACCAACACCTCCTCGCTGTCGGTCTCCGAGATGGCCTCCCAGCTCAAGCACCCCGAGCGGGTCGTGGGCTTCCACTTCTTCAACCCGGTCGCGATCCTGCCGCTGCTGGAGATCGTCCGGGCCGAGCAGACCGACGACGCCTCGCTGGCGACCGCGTTCGCCGTCGCCAAGAAGCTGAAGAAGACGGCCGTCCTGGTCAAGGACGCCCCGGCGTTTGTCGTCAACCGCATCCTGACCCGCTTCATGGGCTCGGTGCTGGGCGCCATCGACGAGGGCACCCCGGTGGAGGTCGCCGACCGCGCCCTGGCGCCGCTCGGCCTGCCGATGTCGCCGGTCGTGCTGCTCGACCTGGTCGGCCCGGCGGTCGCGCACCACGTCGCGGGCACGCTGCACGCCGCCTTCCCCGACCGCTTCGCGGTCTCGGAGAACCTCGGCCGCGTCGTCGAGGCGGGCAAGCGCAACCTCTACGCGTACGACTCCGGCAAGCCGGAGCTGGACCCGGAGGTCGCCGCGCTCTTCCAGGTCGGCGACACCGCGCTGACCGAGGAGCAGGTCCGCGACCGCGCGCTGGACGCGATCGCCGAGGAGATCGGCCTGATGCTCGACGAGGGCGTCGTCGCCGAGGCGCAGGACATCGACCTCTGCCTGATCACCGGCGCGGGCTGGCCGTTCCACCTGGGCGGCATCACCCCGTACCTGGACCGGGCGGGCGTGAGCGAGCGGGTCCGCGGGCGGAAGTTCCTCGCCCCGGGCGTCGCCAGCATCCCGGAGTGACCCACCGCTGAGCACACCGGAGACGAGGGCTCCCGTCCGCACCACGCGGACGGGAGCCTTCCGCGTTCCCCGCCGACCCGGCCGGGTTCCCACGCCGGACGCCGTCCGGAACCTACAATGCGCGGATGACGTATCTCATCACCGGCGGCGCCGGCTACATCGGCGCCCACGTCGTACGTGCGATGACGCAGGCGGGCGAGCGGGCCGTGGTGCTGGACGACCTGTCCACCGGCGAGCGGGACCGGGTGCCGGCCGAGGTGCCTTTCGTCCACGGCTCGACCCTGGACCGCCCGCTGCTCGACCGGCTGATCCGCGAGCACGGCGTCACCGGCGTGGTACACCTGGCGGCCAAGAAGCAGGTCGGCGAGTCCGTCGAGCAGCCGCTGCACTACTACCGGGAGAACGTCGAGGGGCTGCGGGTACTGCTGGAGGCCGTCGTCGACGGCGGGGTGCGGCAGTTCGTCTTCTCCTCCTCCGCCGCCGTCTACGGCATGCCGGACGTGGAGCTGGTCACCGAGGAGACGCCCTGCCTCCCGATGAGCCCCTACGGCGAGACCAAGCTGGCCGGTGAGTGGCTGGTCCGCGCCGTCGGACGGGCGCACGGCGTCGCCACGTCCTGCCTGCGCTACTTCAACGTCGCCGGCACCGCCGAGCCGGAGCTGGCCGACACCGGCGTCTTCAACCTCGTCCCGATGGTGTTCGAGAAGCTGACCGAGCGCCGGGCGCCGCTGATCTTCGGCGACGACTACGCCACGCCCGACGGCACCTGCGTGCGCGACTACATCCACGTGGAGGACCTGGCCGACGCCCACCTCGCCGCCGCCCGGCGGCTCACCGAGGCGTCGGAGACCGGCGAGAACCCGGACCTGACCCTGAACATCGGCCGCGGCGAGGGCGTCTCGGTGCGGGAGATGGTCGAGCTCATCGGCGAGATCACCGGCCATCACGCCCTCGCCCCGACGGTCACCGCGCGCCGCCCGGGCGACCCGGCCAGGGTGGTGGCCTCCGCCGACCTCGTCAGCAAGGAACTGGGCTGGCAGGCCCGCCACGACGTACGGGCGATGATCACCTCCGCATGGGCCGGCTGGTGCCGGCGGCACCCCGAGGCGGTCGCCGAGCGGGGCTGAGCCGGTGGATCGACCGGACCTGCTGATCGTCGACGCCGCCAACGTCGTCGGCTCCGTGCCCGACGGCTGGTGGCGCGACCGGCACGGGGCCACCGAGCGGCTGCGGGACCGGCTGGCGCCGCTGGCCGCCTCCGGCCTGCCGGACCGGCCGGGGCCCCTTGAAGTCGTCCTGGTCGTCGAGGGAGCGGCCCGCGGGGTCGCCTCGGCGCCCCCGGTGCGCACCGAGGCGGCCGAGGGCAGCGGTGACGACCTGATCGTGCGGCTGGTCGGCGAGGCAGCGCCGCACCGGCCGGTGCTGGTCGTCACCGCCGACCGGGAGCTGCGACGCCGGGTGAGCGAGCTGGGCGCCGACGTCACGGGCCCGCGCGCCGTACGGTGAGGCCGGCGCGCCGAGCAGCCCGCCCCTCAGCGCCGGCCCGTGTGGACCCACACGACGGCGCCGTCGACCACCGCGACCCGCTGGTACTCGGATGTGAGCAGGCGCTTCAGCCGTGGCATCCGCCCGGGCCGGTACGGCTTGCCCCGGGAGTCGTCCACGATGACCCGGGGCCGCTCGGCCGCCAGCTCCTCCAGCAACGTGGGCCAGGAACCGGGCATGCCGTACCGCTCCCCCACCATGGGGCCGTCCCGGCCGCCGCTGTAGTTCGTGAGCAGCCCGGCCGTCAGGTAGCGGGAGGCAGGCATGCGGTCGGCGAGCCAGTACTGCTCGGGGTTCATGCCCCACAGGAGGACCTTCTCGTCGGGCGTGGTCCGCTCCCGCACGGCCTGGGCGACGCGCCGCGAGTGGTCGAGGTCGGGGCGTGCGGTGTGCGCGGCCCAGGCGGTGAAGGCCGTGCACACCACCACCGAGCAGACCACCGCGAACCGCAGCCACTCGGCGCTCAGCAGTTGCAGCGCGCCGGCGGCGAGCAGCGCCAGGGGCGGCAGCAGCTGCAGGTAGTAGTGGCCGAAGAAGTGGAAGCCGGTCACCACGCCGAGGGCGGAGGCGGACAGCCACACCCACAGGTCGACGGTGAGCACCCCGCGGCGGTCGACGCGGCGGCGCAGCACCACGAGGATCGGCACGAGCAGTCCGACGCAGCCGGCGGCGAAGAGCGTGGTGTTGGCCAACGCCCGTCCGAGTATGTGCAGTTCGGAGCCGGCGAAGGCCGCGTAGGAGGTGGAGCCGGTGACCATCCAGAACAGGCAGCGCCCGATCCCGAAGAGCAGTCCGACGGCCACCAGCGGCGCGGCGAAGCCGACCAGGGTGCGCGACAAGGCGCCCAGTCGGCGACCCCCGCCGCTCGGTACACCGCGCCACAGCAGGACCAGCACCGGCAGCAGTACCGCTCCCCCGGTCTGCTTGACCAGGAACGCGGCAGCCACCATCGCCCCCGCCGCGGCCCACCGCCGCCGGTCGGCGCACCACATGGCGGCGGCGGTGAACGGCAGCATGAACACCTCGAAGTTCGCCGCCTGCGCGTCCTCCGGGTTCAGCCCGACGGACGCCAGAACGCACAGCGCGGCGGCCGTCGCCCCGGCCCGGCTCCCCCAGCGGCGGCGGGCGATCGACGCCAGCAGCAGCGCCGTGACGGCCACCGAGACCAGCGCGAGCAGCCGCAGCGGCCACAGCGAGCCGTCCCCGAAGAGCGCGAACGCGCCCTGGTACAGCAGCGGTACGAGCGGGGGCTTGCGGTCGACGACCGTGTCGTACATCACGCCGCCGGCGGCCAGCATTCTGGCCTGGGTGGCAAGGAAGCCCTCGTCCGGGTTCCACACGGGCTGACCGAAGGACGGCAGCCGGGTCAGCGTGGTCAGCGCGAGGACGAGCGGCGTCAGCCACAGCCAGTAGCGGCCCGGCCCGCGCCGGGCAAGACGTCGCGCTGACCATGCCACACGGGTGAGGGGGGCGGCACCGAACCGCCCCGACGCCGGCGGCGTCGGGGCGGTGGGCGCGGTGACCCCGCTGGGGGGCTCTGCGGTCGGCATGGTCCCAACCTATACGGGAGCGTCCGCCGCTCCCGCCCGGTGAGGGGAGGGAGCACGGCTTCGGCGTCAGCTGCCGAGCTCGGCCTCCTCGTAGCGGCCGTCGAGCCGGGCGACCAGACCGGTGACCTGACGTGCGATGTCCGGTGCGGTCAGGCCGATCTCGGCAAGCACCTCCTTGCGGGAGGCGTGGTCGAGGAAGCGCGGCGGGATGCCGAAGTCCCGCAGCGGGAGGTCCACGTCGTTGTCCCGCAGCGCCTGCGCGACAGCGCTGCCGACACCACCGGCGCGGCTGTTGTCCTCGACGGTGACGACCACCCGGTGGCGGGCGGCCAGCCCGGGCAGCGCCTCGTCGACCGGCTTCACCCAGCGCGGGTCGACGACGGTCGCGGAAATGCCCTGCTTGGCGAGCAGGTCGGCGACCTCCAGGCACATCGGGGCGAGCGCGCCCACCGAGACGACCAGTACGTCCGGATCGTCCGTCCCGGCCTCCCGCAGCACGTCCATGCCGCCGACCGTGCCCACGGCGGGCACCGCCGGTCCGACCGACCCCTTGGAGAAGCGCACCACGGTCGGCGCGTCGTCGACGGTGACCGCCTCGCGCAGTTGGAGGCGCAGCTGGTCGGCGTCGCGCGGCGCGGCGAGCCGCAGCTCGGGCACGACCTGGAGGATCGACATGTCCCACATACCGTTGTGGGACGCGCCGTCGGTGCCGGTGACACCCGCCCGGTCCAGGACGAACGTCACGCCGCAGCGGTGCAGGGCGCAGTCCATCAACACCTGGTCGAAGGCGCGGTTGAGGAACGTGGCGTAGACGGCGAACACCGGGTGCAGCCCGGCGGTGGCGAGCCCTGCGGCGGAGACCGCGCCGTGCTGCTCGGCGATGCCCACGTCGTAGACCCGTTCGGGGAACTCCTCGGCGAACCGGTGCAGACCCACCGGCCGCATCATGGCGGCGGTGATCGCCACCACGTCGTCGCGCTCCCGACCGAGCTGGAGCATCTCGTCGGCGAAGACCGACGTCCAGTCGGCGCCGGAGGAGGCGACCGGCAGCCCGGTGTCGGGGTGGATGACGCCGACGGCGTGGAACTGGTCGGCCTCGTCCTGACGGGCCGGCTGGTAGCCGCGCCCCTTCTCGGTCAGGCAGTGCACGATCACCGGTCCGCCGAACCGCTTCGCGCGCTGGAGCGCGGACTCCACGGCCGCGAGGTCGTGTCCGTCGATCGGGCCGACGTACTTCAGGCCCAGGTCCTCGAACAGGCCCTGCGGGGCGACGAGGTCCTTCAGACCCTTCTTGGCGCCGTGCAGCGTCTCGTACAGCGGCTTGCCGACGACCGGGGTGCGATTGAGCATCTCCTTGCCGCGGGCGAGGAAGCGCTCGTAGCCGTCGGTGGTGCGCAGGGTGGCCAGGTGGTTGGCGAGGCCGCCGATGGTGGGCGCGTAGGAGCGCTCGTTGTCGTTGACGACGATGACCAGCGGGCGGTCCTTGGCCGCGGCGATGTTGTTCAGCGCCTCCCAGGCCATGCCGCCGGTCAGCGCGCCGTCGCCGATGACCGCCACGACGTGGTCGTCACGGCCGCGCAGCTCGTTGGCCTTGGCGATGCCGTCGGCCCAGCCGAGCACCGTGGAGGCGTGGCTGTTCTCGATGACGTCGTGCTCGGACTCGGCCCTGGAGGGGTAGCCGGAGAGGCCCCCCTTGGCGCGCAGCCCACTGAAGTCCTGCCGCCCGGTGAGCAGCTTGTGCACGTAGGACTGGTGACCGGTGTCGAAGAGGACCTTGTCCTTCGGCGAGTCGAAGACCCGGTGGAGGGCGATGGTCAGTTCGACGACGCCCAGGTTGGGGCCGAGGTGGCCGCCCGTCCGGGACACGGCGTCGACGAGGAAGGCGCGGATCTCCCCGGCGAGCCGGTCGAGTTGCTCGGGGCCGAGCCGGTCGAGATCACGTGGGCCCCTGATCTGGTCAAGCAGAGTCTCCCCCCCACCCGTGGCCGTGGTGTCGGGTCGACGCGCATCGCGCGGCACCTTTGGCACTGAGCCTCCTAGCTGATAACGCTGACAACAACGCCGACACGGAAACAACCGATCCGCCGAGTCTAATGTTCGCACCGGCCCGGTGCGGCCTCGCGGGCGGGATACCCCGCACCCGCGGGGGCGCGCACGCCGGCGCGCGCCGAATCGTCAGACGCCGGACGGGCTGACAACTCAGCCCGTCCGGCGTCTGAGGACCGGAGGTCCGGGGGTTTCGGCCCCCGGGAAACACTCAGGTGCGGCCCGCGGACTTCTGCGTGCGGCGCGACACCGAGTCGATCACCACAGCCGCCAGCAGCACGCCACCAGTGATCATGTACTGCAGATGGGCGGGGCTGCCCAGCAGCGCCAGCCCGTTGGCGATCGAGCCGATGACCAGCATGCCCAGCAGCGCCGACCAGACGTTGCCGCGCCCGCCGAACAGGCTCGTGCCGCCGATGACGGCCGCCGCGATGGCCTCCATCAGCAGGTTGCCCGAGCCGGCGCCCTGGTTGGCGGCACTGATGCGGGAGGCGATCATCAGACCGCCGAACGCGGCCATCGTGCCGGCGAGGCTGAACACGGATATCCGGATGGCGGCCACGTTGATGCCCGCGCGGCGCGCGGCCTCCGTGCTTCCGCCGAGTGCGAACACCTTGCGCCCGTAGCCGGTCCGCCGCAGCAGCAGGTCGAAGAGGACGAGCACGACGAGGAACACCAGCAGCGCCAGCGGCAGCCCCCGGTACTGGTTGAGAGTGTGCGCGGCCGCGAAGGCGAAGAGCGCGAGCACGCCCGTGCGCAGTGCGATCTCGACCAGCGGCCGGAACGGGACCCCGGCCGCCTGGCGGCGCCGGGCGTCGAGCAGCTGGGCGCCGCCGAAGATCAGCACCGCGACCGCGGCCAGCCCGTAGGCTGCCGACACGTCGGAGAAGTAGTGGCTGGTCAGCGTGGCGACCAGGCCCTCGTCGTCGAGGTTGATGGTGCCCGTGCGGTCGAGGACCTGGAGCATCAACCCGTTCCACGCCAGCAGACCCGCCAGCGTGACCACAAACGCCGGCACGCCGATCCTGGCGAAGAAGAAGCCGTGCACCGCACCGGCCGCCGCACCCGTCGCGAGTGCGAGCAGCAGTGCCAGCCATTCGGCCATTCCGTTGTTCACCGCGAGGACCGCGAACACCGCGCCGGCCAGTCCGCTGACCGAGCCGACGGACAGGTCGATCTCGCCGAGCAGCAGGACGAAGACGATGCCGACCGAGATCAGTCCGGTGCCGACGATGTAGACGGAGAGGTTGCTGAGGTTCTGGGCGGACAGGAAGGCGCCGTCGAGCGACTGGAAGATCGCCCAGATGACGATCAGACCGACCACCACCGGCACCGAGCCCAGCTCACCGCTGCGCATGCGGCGGACGAAGTCGGTCACGTAGCCCTTGAAGCCCTGTTCGCGTACCAGCAGCCGGGGGTCGACGGCGGTGATCGCGCCGGCCGCCGGAGCGGACGTGGCCGCCTCGGGCGTGGGGGTGGAGTCGCCGCCGTCGGGCGACTTGGAGAGTTCGGTGCTCACTTGCTGCCCTCCGCCTTGCGAGCCGTGCGGCGGGTCACGGCGTTGTCCGTGGCGCCGGTGATGGCCGAGATGATCTCTTCCTGGGAGGTGTCGGCCACGTCGAAGACGCCGTTGTTGCGTCCCAGCCGCAACACGGCCACCCGGTCGGCGACGGCTTTGACGTCGGCCATGTTGTGGCTGATGAGGATGACCGCGAGGCCGCGTTCCCGCAGGCGTTCGACGAGGTCGAGCACCTGGGCGGTCTGCTCGACGCCGAGCGCGGCGGTGGGCTCGTCGAGGATGACCAGCTTGGGGTCGCCCAGCATCGAGCGGGCGATGGCGACGGTCTGCCGCTGACCGCCGGAGAGCGAGGCGACGGGGATGCGGACGCTCGGGATGCGGATGGAGAGCGTATGGAGCAGTTCACGGCTGCGGCGCTCCATCTCGACCTCGTCCAGGACGCCGACGCGGCTGATCTCCCGGCCGAGGAAGAGGTTGCCGACGACGTCCAGGTTGTCGCAGAGCGCGAGGTCCTGGTAAACGGTGGCGATGCCCAACTCCTGGGCGTCATGCGGGCGTTCGACTCGGGCGGGCTGTCCTTCCCAGAGGAACTCGCCTTCGTCTGCCGGGCCGACTCCGGCGATCGCCTTCACCAGGGTGGACTTCCCGGCGCCGTTGTCGCCGACCAGTGCGACGACCTCACCGGACCGGACCTCGAGATCGACGTCCGTGAGCGCCTGCACGGCGCCGAACCGCTTGGAGATTCCGCGCAACGCCAGCACGGGCGTAGCGGACATGGGGACCAACTCCTCGAAGGTGTGCGGGGTTTCCGGCCGGCCGGCCCCGTGGGCGGGGTGAACCGGGGCCGGCCGGACGGAGAATCGGAGGAAGACCCGCGGGTTACTTCAGTCCGGCCTTCTCACACGCCGCGCGGTACTTGGGCGTGCAGATCTGGTTCAGCTTGTAGAGGCCGTCCTTGAGCACGGTCTCCTCGACGTTGTCCACGGTCAGCGACACCGGCGGGATGAGGATCGCCGGGACGCCCTTTGTGGTGGGGCTGTCGATGGTGTCGTCCGCGTTCACCTTCTCGCCGCGCCCGAGGGCGATGGCCATCTCGGCCGCCGCGTCGGCCTCCGGCTTGTACGGCTTGTAGACGCTCATGAACTGCTCACCGGCGATGATGCGCTGCACACCGGCGAGTTCCGCGTCCTGACCGGTGACCGGCGGCAGCTCCTTGAAGCCGGCGCCCTTGAGAGCGGTGATGATGCCGCCCGCCATGCCGTCATTGGCGGAGTAGACGCCGACGACGTTGTCCCTGCCCAGCGCCGCGATGGCGCCGTTCATGTTCTTGTTGGCCTCGCTGGGCTTCCACTCGGTCGTGTCGTAGGACTTGCCGATCTTGACCTTGCCTTCGAGAACCGACAGCGCACCCTTCTTGAACATGGCGGCGTTGGGGTCGGTGGGCGAGCCGTTCATCATGACGATCTGGCCCTTGCCGGCCTTGTCGCCCAGCGCCTCCAGCAGCGCGCGGCCCTGGACGCGGCCGACCTCCTCGTTGTCGAAGGAGGTGTAGGCCGAGATCGGGCCCTCGGCGAGGCGATCGTAGGCGACCACGGGTATGCCGGCAGCGTCGGCCTTCTTCACCGATCCGGCGATGGACTTGGAGTCGACCGCGTCGAGGATGATCACGTCCACCTTCTTGGTGATCATCGAGTCCATCTGCTGCTGCTGTACGGACGCGTCCTGCTTGGCGTTCACGTAGGTCACCGTGCAGTCCGAGCACAGTTCCTTGATCTTGGCCTCGATGAGCGGCCGGTCGAAGTTCTCGTAGCGGGCGGTCTGGTCCTCCGGCAGCAGCAGGCCGATGGAGAGCGGACCGTCCTTCTTCTTCTCGCCCGAACCGCCGCTTCCGCCGGCTTCCTTGGCGCTGCCGCAGGCGGCGAGCGAGACGGCCATCGCACTGGCGGCGACGACGACGGCGGTACGACGCACAGTCGCGTTCATGTCTGTTACCTCCCTGACAAGGCCGCGTCTCTGCGACCGAGGTGGCGTGAAGTCAACTCCGACCGCTGGTTGCCGTCAAGAAGTGAATTCTTAACGAGAAGGCAACGATGCTATGCGTAAGCAACATGAACGCAGCGTGGCGGAGCCGGGGGTACCCGGCGCAACGCCGGGAAGGGCCCCGGCGAAACCGGGGCCCTGGGCCTTCCCGGACAGGCGTGACCGGGTGCGACGTGGGCGAGACGAGGGAAGCCCCACCGGTCCCGGACTGGACCGGTGGGCGCGCAGGCCCCACCGGAGACGGCGGCTTCAGGTCTTCAAGCCCGCAAACCGCCCTTGGTGAAACGCGGCCGCAAGGCGACGACCCCACTCGACTTCACAGCCTGAACCCGAGAGGGGTAGCGGCGCCACCCCGACCGTCAGAGCGAGGCGGGCACCGCCTCGGGCAACGGAGACAGCAACGGCGCATCGCCCATCTCGTTGAGCACCAGAGCCAGCGCGCCCAGCACCTCGGCACGGCTGCCCAACGCGCCCGGCACCACCGACAGCTGCCGTGCGGCGCTGGGGATGGCGTACCGGGACACGGAGTCGCGGATCGGGTCGAGCACCAGATCGCCGGCGTCCGCGAGGTCGCCGCCCAGCACCACCCGGCTCGGGTTCAGAAGGTTGCAGAGGTTGGCGACGCCGCTGCCGATGTGCCGTCCGATGTCCGCCACCACCCGGCGGCAGCCCGGATCGCCCTCCCGGGCCAGCGAGACCACCTGCGGCATCGTCAGGTCGGGACCGTAGCCTGGGGTCAGCAGCGGCAGCACGTAGCGCGCCGCGGTGAACGTCTCCAGGCAGCCCCGGTTGCCGCAGCGGCAGACCGGGCCGGACTCGTCGAGCGTGATGTGCCCGATCTCGCCGGCCGTGCCGCCCGGCCCCCGGTACACCTGTCCGCGCATCACGAGCCCGGCGCCCACGCCGCTGGCGACCTTGATGTACGCGAGGTCGGTGACCCCGCGGCCGGCGCCCCAGACCAGTTCGCCGAGCGCGCCGAGGTTGGCGTCGTTGTCGACGTGCACCGGCGTGCCCAGTCGGGCCTGGAGCTCGTCGCGCGGATTGGTGCCCGTCCAGCCGGGAAGGATGGCCGTCGAGCCGAGCACCCCGGTCTCCACGTCGATCGGCCCGGGCACGCCGAGGCCGACCCCGATGATCTTGTTACGACTGATCCCGGCGGACTCCAGCAGCCGTGCCACCAGCCGCTCGGCACGGTCCAGGCCCTGCGCGGCGGACGCGTCCACGTCGATCGGCTCGGCCTGCTCGGCGAGGACCTTGTGGGCGAGGTTGCCGATCGCCACCCGCAGATGGGAGTGGCCGAAGTCGACGCCGACGACGATCCCGGCGTCCCCGGACAGCGACACGCTGCGGGCCCGACGCCCGCCGGCCGACGTCGGCGTCACGTCGACCGTGCCGCTCTCCTTCAGCTCACGAACGATGTTCGACACCGTCGCGGCCGACAGCCCGGTTGTCCTCGCGATCTCCGCCTGGGTGAGCGAGCCGGCCATGCGCACCGCCCTGACCACCCGTTCCAGGTTGGCCCTGTGCAGCGACGACTGCGATCCCGGTGTCTCCACCACTGGTCCACTCCCACCTAGACGTGCGGCCCGCCGTCCGCCCGTCGGCCGCGACACAACGCTGGGTGCACGGCATGCGTCCAACATATGAACCCCAAGGGGACCGTGTCGGGCTCCGTCCCGTCAACCCCTTGAGCGATTCGATGCTCAGATGCGCCCATACTACGGATCATGCGGGTGGCTCTCCCGCACAAGATGCCGCCGGCGGCTGGGAACACGAAGCGAGGTCGGCCGGTGCCGCGGGACGTCCCGCGGCACCGGCCGACCTCGTCTGTCGGACCGCTACTTCAACGTGGCCGCCGTCAGGCCGGACTGCACCTGGCGCTGGAAGGACAGGTAGACCACCAGGACGGGGAGCATCGCGATCGTCATTCCCGCGTAGAGCGCGGGAAGGTCGCCGGCGTAGCCCTGCTGCTGCATGATGCTCACGAGCCCCTGGGCCAGGACCGACCGGTCGGGGTCCGTGCCGGTCTGCTGCTGCATCAGGGTGAGCGGCAGGATGTACTGGTTCCACTGCCCGAGGATGTTGAAGATGCCGACGCTGAGCAACCCGGGCTTGGCCATCGGCAGCATGATCTGGAAGAAGATCCTGGTGTGCGAGGCACCGTCGATCACCGCGGCCTCGTGCACCGCCGTGGGAAGCGTCCGGAAGAAGGAGTGCAGGAAGAAGACGGTGAACGGCAGCGAGTACGCGATGTAGACCAGGATCAGGCCCTGGTAGGTGTTGAGCATTCCCAGCCGGTCGACCATGAAGTAGAGCGGCACCAGCGCCAGGAACACCGGGAACATCGCGCCCGCGACGAAGAAGTAGTAGACGAAGCGGTTGCCCGGGAACTCGTAGCGGGCCAGCACGTACGCCGCCATCGCGCCGAGGAGCATCGTCAGGGGGATGGAGAACGCCATGACGATCACCGTGTTGAGCAGGTAGTCGCCGACGCCCTTCTCCCAGCCGCGTTGGAACGCGTCCAGGGCCCAGTTCGACGGGACGCTCCAGGCGCTCGCACCGATCTCCCGGTCCGTCTTGAACGCCCCCAGGACGATCCAGACCAGCGGAAAGACGATCATGAGCGCCCACAGGGCCAGGAAGCCGTGGGAGAAGACGTTGAGGCCGGGGGCCTCGGGCTGCTCGCCTCGGGTCCTGCGCGGGCCGTCCGGTGACCGGCGCGGAGCAGGCTGCGCCGGGCCGCCTTCTGCGGTCTCCCTCGTTGACAACGCCATGTCGCGCTTCACCTCAGAACTCGATGCGGTCGCGACGTGTCGCCCGCAGTGTGATGACGGAGATCAGCAGCGTGAGGACAAGCATCACCACGCCGATCGCGCAGGCGTAGCCCGCCTGGCCGAAGACGTTGAAGTTCCGCATGAGGTAGGTCGCGAGCACCTCGCTGTTGTGGTCGGGCCCGCCGCCGTACTGCCCCGGGGTGAGCGTCGAGACCAGCAGGAAGGCGTCCATGGCCAGGATCGCCAGGAACACCCAGGCGGTCTGCACGGTGTCCCACAGCAGGGGGAGGGTGACCCGGAAGAAGGTCTGGGTGCGGCTCGCGCCGTCCAGCAGCGCCGCCTCGAAGACGTCGCGGGGGATGGACTGCATCGCGGCGGAGAACAGCACCATGTAGAAGCCCACACCGGACCACACCAGCACCATGATCAGACACCAGCGCACCAGATCCGGGCTGTTCAGCCACTCGACCGGGGACGCGGGGTCGCCGAGCCCGACAGCGATCAGGATGCCGTTCAACAGCCCCGCACCGTCGCTTCGGTACACCGCCTGGAAGAGGATGGCGAGGATCGCGATGGACAGCACCTGGGGGAAGAAGAAGACGATGCGGTAGAGCCCCGCCCCCCTCACCGGCTGTACCCCTCCTCCGCCGCGGCCCCCCACGTTCAGCATGAACGCGAAGAAGAGGGCGAGAAGGATGGTGAGGACGGGGACGAACACCAGGAACTGGAGGTTGTTGCGCAGCGCGTTGTGGAAGACCTCGTCGCCGAAGAGCCGGGTGTAGTTGTCAAGACCCACGAAGTCGAAGGTCTGCGTCTGGCCGCTCCAGTCCGTGAAGGAGTACCCGATGGTCTGCAGATACGGCCAGATCACAAAGACCAGGTACAGCCCGACGGGCGCCACCAGAAACCCCAGGATGAAGGGGTACTTGCCTTGTCGCATCGCATCCAGCTCCCGGCCGCTCGTCTCCTCTCGCTTCCTCAGTCCCGCTTGTTGTTCTTGCTGGCCGGGTCCTTGGCCGCCTTGTCCACCGCGGCCTGCGCCTTCTTCAGCCACTCGGCCGGCTTGATCCGCTTTGCCATCAGCTCGGAGGTGGCGCCGCGGATCGACTCGTCCATCTCGCTGTACCACTCGGTGTAGAGGTAGTCGAAGCGGTCCTCCACCGGGCAGGCGTCCACCGCGGCGACCGCCGACTTGATGCCGGGGCGCAGCTTCACACCCGGGTCCACCGCGCCCTCGACGATCGAGAGCGAACTGACCTCCTTGGCGAAGCTGGTGGACCACTCCTTGGACAGCATCTGCCGCAGGAACTCGAGTCCGCCCGGCTGGTTCTTCGCCTTGGCGGGAACGATGAACGGCTCGCCGGCGCCCGCCCGCAGGGCGTGGAACGGCATGGCGCTGTCGTCGAGCACCGGCACCGGGAGGAACGCCATGTCGAAGTCGGCGGGAGTGGACTTGAGCTGCTCGTTCTCCAGCCAGGAACCGCTGGGGACGAACAGCGCCTTGTTCTCGTTCCAGGCGGTCTGCGACTCCACGTGGTCGAGGCCGTTGGTGCCGGGCAGGAGCAGGCCCTTGTCCACGATCTCGTACACGGCCTCGATGGAACGCTTCGCGGCGTCGTTGCCGACGAACGCCTTCGGGTCGAGGTTGTCGATGGCGCGCATCGCGTCCAGGCCGCCGGTCTTGGCGATCAGGTCCATGATGACGACGTTCATGTAGTACGGGTGCTTGCCCTGGTGTGCGAAGCCGGCGATGCCCTTCTTCTTCGCCTCGGTCATCAGGGCGATGAAGTCGTCCCAGGTCTTCGGCGGAGTCCAGCCGTTGTCCTTGAAGAGCTTGCCCGAGTACCACAGGCCCCAGATGGTGTAGACGTAGTTCAGGGCGTGCATCTTGCCGCCGAAGAAGCCCTTCTCGGCGGTCCCGGGGATCAGCGTGTCCCGCACCTTCTTGTTCGGGTCGTCGACCGAGGGGGCGTCCAGGAGTTCGGTCAGATCGGTGAGCTGGTCCTGCTTGTGGAGCACGTCCAACTTGATCGACTGGGCACCGGAGTTGTCGATCACGTCCGGCGGCGTACCCCGGTTGAAGCGCGGCTGGAGCTTGCCTCGGATCTCCTGGGTGCCGAGGTGGCTTATCTTCGCGTCGTACTTCTCCGCGAACGCGCTCTCCCACTGCTTGGCGTACTCGTCGCCGAAGCCGCCCTTGAAGACGACGACGTCCAGCGGATTTCCCTTCGTCACGCCGAAGGGGTTCTCCTTGCTGGTGGGGCCGCGCTTGATGACGTCGCCGCCGTCACCTCCGCCCGAGGCGCACGCCGAGAGCGCGGCGACTCCCGGCACCGCGAACAAGCCCAGTGCGGCCGCTCGTTTGAACAGGTCCCGACGGCCTACCTCGGTGGATCCCATGCGCGAGTCCTCGCCTTCTCGTCTGGAGTCAGGCGGTGTTGGGTTTCCTGTCAACTCGCCTGTGGCGAAAGGGCCGACACCGCAGTCGGTTTGAGCTGGGTGGTGCGCTCGGGGCCGCTTCGATCAGGGGCGGCGCTCCGGGTTCCGATAGGTATAGTCCACTCGGTGTCGGCTGGGCAAGATCGATTGCACGCCAGTCCGGGATATTTCCCGAGTCGAGACCTGGCCGTACGGTGGCCCCGGAAGGCCGTCACGCGGCCGCAACGAGGACACACGGAAGGTGGGGTGCCCATGCCCGACGGAAACGACCGCCGGCCGCCGCGACTCCCCAGGCGGCGTCTCGTACGACTCTTCTGGTCGGCCCATCGCCGGGTGTACCGCCTCACCCGTGGTCGGGTCGGGCTGTGGCGGCCGAAGGGCCGGCGCTGGGGCACGATGTGCCTCACTACGGTCGGGCGGCGCACCGGCCGGGAGCGCGGCGTGATCGTCGCCTACCTGGAGGACGGCGGGAACCTCGTCGCGCTGGCGATGAACGGTTGGGCCGACGCCGAGCCGGCCTGGTGGCTGAACCTGCGGGAGCACCCGGACGCGCGGGTGGAGCTCAAGGGCGGGCCCCGGCTCGTGCGCGCCCGCGCGGCGAGCGGGCCGGAGCGGGAGCGACTGTGGGCCCGGTGGCGGCAGACGGAGGCGAGGTTGGACGACCTCGCGGCGCTGCGCTCGCGCGAGACCGCGGTGGTGGTGCTGGAGCCACGGGAGCCCGTGGCGGGGCGGTGACACCACGGCGAGGGCCGCGCCCGCCGGGGTGGCGGACGCGGCCCTCGTTCATGCGCCGGGCGCCGGGCGCCCGTTCAGCTGCTGATCGGCGTCACTTGCTGATCAGCGAGCGCAGCACGTACTGAGACATGCTCCCGTTACACGGTAGTTCTGCAGGATTTCGAGAACGATGGCGTTCTGGCAATGATCCTCGCATCAGATCGCCACAATGACCATGATTTCCGGGCGTGGAGAGCACATCTGGCCGAGTTTTCCTACCGCTAACGCAGCACCTCGACACGCGCGGCACGGAGAGTCGACGTGCTCCGTTGGCGGTTGCTGTCGGCGCGTCGCCATCCTGCGCCAGGCAGGCGCTCGGAACCAGTGCACGTCATGGAAGCGGAGCGCCACACCGGACAGCTGGAGGGCCGCAGAAGCGGTACTCGACACCGGCGGAACAGGGCCCGGTCACACTCCTCTCGCGTTCACGCTCACCCAATGCTGCAGCGTGAGCCCGCTGGTCTCGTTCTCCCTGATCGTGCCCGAGACGGACTACTGGACCGCGACGGCACCGGCGATGCTGGTGATCGCCGGATGCGCGCTCACCGACGATGTACGACGCTGCAAAGCGCGCCTACTTCGTCTCGTTCGGGTGGCTCGTGTGCACCTGCTCCAGGAAAACCGTGCGCTCGTGGACGTAGAACCAGATGCGCGCGGTGCCCTTCGCGGTCGGCTTGTGCTGCCACCGCTCATGGGTCGCGCCGCTACGCTCGATGACGCCGAGCTCACCCTTGAGCCGATAGTTCGTCGGCGTCGTGGACAGTGGCGTCCGCGTGAGGAAGTCCCAGGTCTCCGTCATGGGGTTGCGGATCGTCGCGACGAGGTCGCGCCATCCCTTCTGCGCGTCGGCTGTGGCGAAGCGGATCTCGTACTCGATCTTCTTCGGAGGGCGAGGAACCAGCTCGCCCTTCTTGGCGGCCGCCACGGCTAAGGACGCTCCACGGTCTCATCGTCGTCGAGCCACTCCAGACCGGCGCTGCCGCTGCCGAGCCCGGCCGCGACGGCGGTGGCCGTCTCCTTCCAGGAGGTCAGCTCTGCGATCGCGAGGTGCGGCTGGTCGGTGGAGAACGACGCGCGCGCCGCATCGACGAGGTCCTGCGCGCAGGACTCCCGGTCGGCCGGCGACAGCGCGAGCATCCAAGGAAAGGCCTTGGACATCCGCTCGGCGAGCGAGCCGCGGTCGTCGAGGGTGACGGTGATGAGCTGCGCGGCAAAGTTCAGCAAGCGGGCACGACCCTCGGCCTCGCGCTGCGACATCAGGACCAGAGCCTCGCCGTCACGCCGGGTCACCGTCACGGGGTGGTTCTCGGCCTCGGCGAAGACCTCGGCGGAGTGCTTGCTCAGGTCCGAGGAGCGCCGAGTCGCCACGGGGAGGTCTGATGCGATGGTCATGGATCCATAGTATTCGGAACGTATTCGGAAGTCTAGTGGAAACCGCGGAGTGCGTGCGCCAGATCAGTCTCCAGGGGGGTGACGTGCATGCCTTCAAGATGCAGACGTTGCGCCTCCTGGAAGTGGTGCACGCCGCGATTCGCGATATCTACGATGGCCTCGACGGTCTCGACACGGCGGCACTCGACCAGAATAGCGAAATCGGATGGAATCGACGTTCCCAAGCCGTCATCGACTCTGCGGTCAGCATGACGCTCCGCGGCGTTTGAGCTGCTCACGCTCTCCCGAAGCAGGGCGGCGCCAATCTGAAAGACCGACGGCGACCTCCGGGCTTCCAGCCCCTCAGGAGCGGACAGGCCGTTCTCAGACCTCCCGGGGATCTTGCCGGTCGAGCGCAGCCAGCACGCGAGTCGGATCGTCAATCAGATCGAACAGGCCGCTGGTCCGTCGCGCCCACTGCTCTGGATCCTCTCCCTCCGCGAACGCCGCGGCCGACGCGAATTGGTCCTGGAGGTTGACCGGTAGTCTGCCAGCCAGGGACGCACCGAGCTCTCGGCCCAGGACGGCTCGCGACGATGACGGCCGTATGAAGCGGGCCAGCTTGCCGGTCGCCGGGACGCCGGTGCCACTCACGCCCTCGATAGCCACGACGGCATCGCGCACCCAGCCGCCATCCCCGGTGTCGGGGAGCGGAACAGCGATCCGCTGAACGCTGGCGATCGCATCCCTCCCCAGCGCGAGCGAGAGCCCTCCGGGATCCTCGTGGTAGTTCAGGTAGCGGGCGACATCGACGCCTGGAGGGCAGACCTCGTCGAGCACAACGTCGCCGACGAAGTTGCTGGGGTCGACGAGCCACCCCTCCCGCACCACGACGGATGGCTTCAGACGGACCCGGTAGAGGTAGAACTGGCTGCCCTGGTCAGCCTGGTCGCGCATCCGTCTCAGCATGTTGTGGACGGCGGCCTCGTACGTGCCGACGTGGAGCGCCTTCGCCCGCTGCCGCGCGATCCACTCGGCAACCCGCTGCTCTCCGCCCATCATCATGCGGGTCCCGGAAGTCAGGTCGGCCGCCGGATCGAAGTTGCGCGTCGGCCAGTCCGGCTGCGTGCTCGTGTGGTACCAGAAGAACCGCGCTACCCGGTCGTCGAGCGCCGGGTCATCGGGGTCGACCGTCACCCGGGGCGAGTCCTCGTGCTCGCAGGTCATGCCACAGCCGGGGCAGGTCTCCTCCCCCTGCTCCCACCGGTCGATCCAGTCCAGATCGACGCGCCACTGGTGGCCGCACGCCCCACACAGCATGCGCCGGTCGCGCGAGAAGTCGATCCGCCGTTCCATGGAACCATTCTCCGGAAGCGTCCGACGGAGAGCCAGCCTCAGCCGAGGTCTCGAGCCTGTCGGAACTCCGCTTCCGCGGCATCTGCTTCGTCGCGGAGCAGGTCGACGATCTGCTCTGCGGACCTGCTGGGATCCTCGGAACGCAGCTCAGCAGCGCGGCGGGCAGCGTACCGCTTGCCCGCGGCCATCTCCGCGTTGAGCAGGGACTCGGACATGGCAGCGAGAGAACCGCTCATGCTTCGGCCCTACGGGCGGATGCGTCTGATGCGACGAGACCCCGGCAGATTCGTCGGGGCCTCGTCGCGCTCCGAGGATCGGTTCCCTACAAGACGTTCGCCGTCTTGACGCTCGTGTTGCTGACCGGCACATCGATCCGGTCCCGAGCGACGACGACCCCATCCTTGACGACGTAGCACTCGACGACGTGCTCGCCCTTGAAGTGCGAGTGCTCGGTGCGGACTCCTCGCGTGCTCGAGTCGACGATCTGGCCGCGGATATTGTCCCTCCGCTCGGCTTCCGGGCCACGATTGAGCACCTTCCACTTCAGCGTGTAGGGCTCCTCGACCGAGCAGTGAGTGACCACGAACCTCAAGCTCTTGTCGGCCTTGAGCAGGATCCCGCCGCGACGCATCGCGCGGAGCCAGGTCGGACGCCATCCGGCCTGCGTGACCTCGCAATCGATGGACACGGTCTCGGAGACGTCGACCGGGAACTCGTCCTCGATGAACTCCTCGGTGTCACTGAACGACCGGGACGACTCGCTCGCGCTCTTCGCCAGCGGCACCGACGTGCCGAAGACCTCGCGCCACTTCTTGTTGGCGGACGTCTTGCCTTCGTCCGCGATCGCCTCAAGGCATCGGTTGTACGCCTTCTTCGCCTTCGGCTGGAACTTCGCCTTGACGTGGACCCGCTGCCGACTGCCCAGCGCCAGGTAGTACTGCTGCTCTGGCTGATCTTTCAGGAATTCGAAGAAGTCGCGGGCCATGAGGTCGAACGAGCCTGTGCCCGCTGCGTCGTAGTCGTCGGTCTGGTCGAAGAAGTTGTAGACGAGGGTGTCGATGAGCAGGCCGCCCATGTTCACGCCGTTCGCGTTCTTCCATGCCCGTGCCATCCGGGCGAGGTGGCGCATGTTCGTCGCGGTGCGGTCGTTGCACTCCTTGGTCGCGGCGATCTCCTCGCGCGGCTTGGTGACCTTCCAGCCCTCAGCCTTCGTGTCCGGGTAGTCGAAGCTGCCATCGGCGTTCTCAAATGCCGGCTGGACCTCGAACTTGAAGGCGTTGGACGTGAACCGCACTCGGACGACACACTGGTCGACGCGGATCTCCGTGTTCTTGTACCGCGCCTTGAGGTCGTCGCGAACCCTCTCGAGAACCCTCCGCGGGCCGGTGTCCCCGTCGTAGCTCGCCCGGATCCCGGGCGGGAGGATGAAGATCATGTCGAGGTCGGACACGCCCTTGATCGCGGTGTGCCGGCCGAACGATCCGACCATCAGCTTGTATTCGGTGCAGCCGTCCTTGTCGCGGAAGTCCTTGTTGAGCGCCTTCGTGATCTCGTCCCGCCGCGAGGCGACCGTCGTGGCCGTCTCTCCGACCCTCAGGTTCTTGAGCAGCGTTTCGAAGATCTCTGAGGTCTTCATCGTCATGCCTCGCCTTCGCCGAGCCGAAGCGCCTTCGGGAGGAAGAGGTCGATCTCGCGCGAGGTGAACGTCATCTCCTCGTTGTTCTGCAGCCCGCCCTGGGCACGCGCGAACGCCCTGCTGCTCGTCCTGGGCGCGTCGGCGTAGGCGACGCGCGCGGCCTGCTGCAGCTCGTCCCGCCGCTCTCGGCCCTCCGCGTTGGAGACGGTGCCGGACATCAGGTCGGCGATGAGGGAGATGTACGACTCCCGGACGTCCCACAGCCGAGAGGCGATAGCGCGGTGGGCCTCAGACTCCTCCTCGAACTTGAAGGTCTTCGTCCCAAGGCTCATCCAGCTGACCAGGAGCGCGATAGAAGAGGTCGCGAGGCTCGTCAGCACTGCGTTGCCGAGCAGGCCGACCACCGCGGCAAGGAAGGTGCCCGAACCGATCGCGGTGAGGGCAATGAGGACGCCCTGCTGCCACCGGTGCTTGGTGAAGCAGATGTCCGCCTGCTTCTCATGGGTCTTGTGGCTGTAGACCACGCGCCCGAACGCCTCTCGCATCTGCGCCAGAAGGTACGGGTCGCGGTCGGGCACCGCTTCGCTCTCGTGTGTCAATTCGTTCCTACTCGGTCGAGGACTCCTGGAGGTGCACGTCTTCTGAGTATGGCGGCTGCCACTGACACTCCGACCGACTCGAGCTACCTCCCGTTCAGGCCTCGCTCGAGCCGGTCCTCCCCGCACGGCTGAGCGACGGCGACGACACACAGCTGCAGCACATCGCCCAGTGGCGCTCGTTCGCCACACGCTCGCAAGGACAGAAGAACCCCGCACCTGGTACCAGGTGCGGGGTTCTTCGTCTTCGTAGGATGCGCAGTTCCGCTCCGGGAACAGATCGCGTGCGTTCATGATCGCCGCGCACCTTCCGCCCCGTCGCGCGCGAGCGCCCTGCCCCCGCGCGCGAGATGCAGGGGCAGGGCGCTCGTTCACGTCAGCTCATCAACCGACAAGTTGGCGGAGCACGTACTGCATGATGCCGCCGTTGCGGTAGTAGTCGGCTTCGCCCGGGGTGTCGATGCGCACCTTGGCGTCGAACTCGACGCCGCTGTCGGTGCTCACCTTCACGGTCTCCGGGATGCCGCCCTCGTTGAGCGCGGTGATACCGGCGATGGCGAACGTCTCCTCGCCGGTCAGGCCCAGGTTCTCCGCGGAGGCGCCCTCGGGGAACTGCAGCGGCAGCACGCCCATGCCGATCAGGTTGGAGCGGTGGATGCGCTCGTAGGACTCGGCGATGACGGCCTTGACGCCGAGCAGCGCGGTGCCCTTGGCGGCCCAGTCGCGGGAGGAGCCGGAGCCGTACTCCTTGCCGGCCAGGACGACCAGCGGGATGCCGGCGGCCTGGTAGTTCTGGGAGGCGTCGTAGATGAACGACACCGGGCCGCCGTCCTGGGTGAAGTCGCGGGTGTAGCCGCCCTCGGTGCCCGGCGCGATCTGGTTGCGCAGGCGGATGTTGGCGAACGTACCGCGGATCATGACCTCGTGGTTGCCGCGGCGGGAGCCGTAGCTGTTGAAGTCACGGCGGCTGACGCCGTGCTCGGTCAGGTACTGACCGGCCGGGGTGTCGGCCTTGATCGCGCCGGCCGGCGAGATGTGGTCGGTGGTGACCGAGTCGCCGAGCTTGGCGAGCACCCGGGCGCCGGCGATGTCCTCCACCGGGGACGGGTCCATCGTCATGCCCTCGAAGTACGGGGGCTTGCGCACGTAGGTGGACTCGGCGTCCCACTCGAACGTGTTGCCGGTGGGGATCGGCAGCGCCTGCCACTGGGCGTCGCCGGCGAAGACGTCCTGGTAGGAGGAGCTGAACATGTCCTGGCCGATCGCGGCGGCGACGACCTCGTTCACCTCCTGCTCGGAGGGCCAGATGTCCTTCAGGTAGACCGGGTTGCCCTCGGTGTCGACGCCCAGCGCCTCACGGGTGATGTCCACCTTCATCGAGCCGGCGATCGCGTAGGCGACGACCAGCGGCGGCGAGGCCAGGTAGTTCATCTTGACGTCGGGGTTGATCCGGCCCTCGAAGTTGCGGTTGCCGGAGAGCACCGAGGTCACGGCCAGGTCGTGCTCGTTGACGGCCTTGGAGACCTCCTCCGGCAGCGGGCCGGAGTTGCCGATGCAGGTGGTGCAGCCGTAGCCGACGAGGTTGAAGCCCAGCTTGTCGAGGTAGGGCGTGAGGCCGGCACGGTCGTAGTAGTCCATGACGACCTTGGAGCCCGGCGCCAGGGTGGTCTTGACCCACGGCTTGCGGGTCAGCCCCTTCTCCACGGCCTTCTTGGCGACCAGGGCGGCGCCGACCATGACGTAGGGGTTGGAGGTGTTGGTGCAGGAGGTGATCGCGGCGACGGTGACGGCGCCGTGGTCGATCTCGTAGGTGGAGCCGTCGGGGGCGACCACCTGGGTCGGGCGCGAGGGGATGCCGTCGGAGTGCGCCGGGGCGTCCGAGGCCGGGAAGGACTCCTTGCCGGCCTCCTCGTCGTCGGAGACGTAGTTGCGCACGTCGAGCGCGAACTGCTCGGCGGCGTTGGCGAGGACGATTCGGTCCTGCGGGCGCTTCGGGCCGGCGATGGACGGCACGACCGTGGAGAGGTCGAGCTCCAGCTTCTCGGAGAAGTCCGGCTCGGCGGCCGGGTCGAGCCACAGGCCCTGCTCCTTGGCGTACGCCTCGACCAGGGCGAGCTGCTGGTCGCTGCGGCCGGTCAGGCGCAGGTAGTTGATGGTCTCGTCGTCGATCGGGAAGATCGCCGCGGTGGAGCCGAACTCCGGCGACATGTTGCCGATGGTGGCGCGGTTGGCGAGCGAGGTCTGGGCGACGCCCTCACCGTAGAACTCGACGAACTTGCCGACGACACCGTGCTTGCGCAGCATCTCGGTGATGGTCAGCACCAGGTCCGTGGCGGTGGTGCCCGGGGAGAGCTGGCCGGTGAGCTTGAAGCCCACGACGCGCGGGATCAGCATGGAGACCGGCTGGCCGAGCATCGCGGCCTCGGCCTCGATGCCGCCGACGCCCCAGCCGAGCACACCGAGGCCGTTGACCATCGTGGTGTGCGAGTCGGTGCCGACGAGGGTGTCGGGGTAGGCCTGGCCGCCTCGGACCATGACCGTGCGGGCCAGGTGCTCGATGTTCACCTGGTGGACGATGCCGGTGCCCGGCGGGACGACCTTGAACTCGTCGAACGCGGTCTGGCCCCAGCGCAGGAACTGGTAGCGCTCGCGGTTGCGGCCGTACTCCAGCTCGACGTTCTGGGCGAACGACTCGGGCGTGCCGAACTTGTCGGCGATGACGGAGTGGTCGATGACCAGCTCGGCCGGGGCGAGCGGGTTGATGCGGGCCGGGTCGCCGCCCAGCTCCTTGACGGCCTCGCGCATGGTGGCCAGGTCCACGACGCAGGGCACGCCGGTGAAGTCCTGCATGATCACGCGGGCCGGCGTGAACTGGATCTCCTGGCTCGGCTGCGCCGAGGAGTCCCAGCCGCCGAGCGCCCGGATGTGGTCGGCGGTGATGTTCGCGCCGTCCTCGGTCCGGAGCAGGTTCTCCAACAGGACCTTGAGGCTGTACGGCAGGCGGGCCGAGCCCTCGACCTTGTCCAGCCGGAAGATCTCGTAGGACTCGTCGCCCACCCGCAGGGTGCTGCGGGCGTCGAAGCTGTTCGCCGACACGACAGTCTCCTTCAGTGCATGAATTCGCGCGTACTGCCACGATCCTGCCGTCACAGGACCTCGCCGGTGCGCTGAGGTACGCCTAAGTTAGGCTCGCCTTAGTTCCGGGTGGCGTCGGTACGCCCTTAGGTAGATATCTCGATGTCGAGATAACTCTAGTACATCGCCGCCGCGCCGTCATGCCCCGCCCCGGTTGTCCGCTGGCAGCGCAGGCCCGGCGGTCTCACAAAACCACGAGCGGTAGCGGCACCCCGGCGCGGCACACCCGCCGAGCAGCCCCATCCACCCTGGGTGGCTCCGCGCGCCCCGCCGCACTCCGCGCGCCACGCCGTGCTCTTCCGCGCTCTGCCATCCAGGGAACCCCGCCACCGATCATGGCCCGACGAGGTCGATCGGCGGCGAGCACCGTCGACACGGGACGCCCACCGCGCCCCACACCC
>NZ_VJYK02000359.1 GCF_007097205.2 Streptomyces alkaliterrae | reverse complement strand
TGCACGGCCACCCGCCGCCCGTGGACGCCCTCCTCCAGCAGCCGGTCCAGCACCTCCGCCATGGACTCCGACGCCGGCGACCAGCTCTCGTTCAGCCCCGCCGCCCGCACCGCGCCCTTCACCTTGGGCCCCCGCGCCAGCAGTTCGACCTCGGCCAACCGCGCCAGCAACCGCTCCCCGAGCCCCCAACCGTCGGCCGCCTCGATCCACCCCCGGAAGCCGATGGCGGTGGTCGCGATCACCACGTCCGGCGCCTGGTCGAGCAACCGCTCGGTGGCGGCGAGGAGTTCGCGGTCGTCGGAGAGGGGGACGATACGCAGCGCGGGCGCGTGCTGGACGGTGGCGCCGCGTCGGGCCAGCAGCGCGCCGAGCTCCTCGGCGCGGCGGGCGGCGGTGACACCGACCGTGAATCCGTCGAGCGGCAGTGGTTGATGCATCGGTGGGGCCTCGTCCCGTTCTGTCCTGGACCTTCGAGCCTGCCGTCGCCAGGTGACAGGTTCGGTGCACCGGGATTTCGCCGGTGTTACGTGGTTGACGTGGGGCCGTGCGCCCGGTCACAACGACCGGGCGCACGGTTCGCTCTGTCCGCCGGCGCGGAGCGCCTGCAGTCCGCGCCGTCTCACACTCCGACGTACGCGGGCTGGCGGCGGCTCTCCGCCGCCTCCTCGTCCCCGGCCGCGGCGGGCGCGGGGGTGGCGGGCCGCCGCAGGTATACGGCCCAGGTGACGGCGAAACACACGGCGTAGAAGACGAGGAAGGAGACAAACGCGCCGGTTCCGGAGCCGCTGGTCATGAAGGACTGCCGGAACGCGAGGTTGATGCCGAGTCCGCCGAGCGCGCCGACGGCGCCGATGAGCCCGATGGCGGCGCCCGACAGCCGGCGCCCGTACGCGGCGGCGTCCTCCCCGCTCAGCCCGAGCGCGACGGCCTTCGCCTGGTAGATGCCCGGGATCATCTTGTACGTCGACCCGTTGCCCAACCCGGTGAGGACGAACAGCGCGACGAACCCGACGAGGAACACCGGCAGCGACTCCCGCATCGAGGCGAACACGACCACGCCGGTCGCAGCGGCCATCGCGGCGAAGTTCCACAGGGTGATACGGGCGCCGCCGTAGCGGTCGGCGAGCAGTCCTCCGACGGGCCGGATCAGCGAGCCGAGCAGCGGCCCGATGAACGTCAGCGACGCGGCCTGGAGCGGCGTGCGGTCGAACTGGTTCTGCAGGACGAGCCCGAACGCGAAGCTGTAGCCGATGAAGGAACCGAAGGTGCCGACGTAGAGGAAGGACATGATCCAGGTGTGCGCGTCCTTCACGGACTCGCGTGCCGCGCCGGTGTCGTTGCGCACCGGCGCCAGGTTGTCCATGTAACGCCACGCGCAGAACGCCGACACCACGATCAGCGGCAGGTAGATGCCAAGGAGCACCCGAGGCTGGCCGGCGCCGGCCGTCGCGATGACCAGCAGCGCGATCAGCTGCACCACCGGTACGCCGATGTTGCCGCCGCCCGCGTTGAGGCCCAGCGCCCAGCCCTTGCGGTGCAGCGGGAAGAAGGAGTTGATGTTGGTCATCGAGGAGGCGAAGTTACCGCCGCCGACGCCGGTGAGCAGCGCGACGAGCATGAACGTCGTGTAGGACGTGCCCGGCTCCATGACCACAAACGCCGCGATCGTCGGCAGCAGCAGCATGCCCGCGGCGAAAACCGTCCAGTTCCGGCCGCCGAAGCGGGCGACCGCGAACGTGTACGGCACCCGTACGAACGCGCCGACCAGCGTGGCCATCGCCACCAGGAAGAACTTCCCGGCCGGGTCGATGCCGTACTCCGGGCCCATGAACAGCACCAGCACCGACCACAGCGTCCAGATGGAGAAGCCGATGTGCTCGGAGAGGATCGAGAACAGCAGGTTCCGCCGGGCGATGGGCTCGCCCTTCTCCCGCCAGAAGACGGGGTCTTCGGGGTCCCACCGTTGGATCCAGCGGCCCCCGCGCTGTGTGCTCGGAGCTGTCATGGCGCCTCCCTGGCCTGTCGGGTGTCGATCCCGAAGGTAGGGAGCGCAGATTTCCGGCCTGTGGCCGAAGGTGACACCGGCGAAACCTTGCTCTCACCTAGCTCGCCTGGGCGCGGTGAGCCGGAGTGCGCAGTTCCAGCAGCGCTGCCACGGCGACGCCCGGCAGGGTGCTGTCGGGCACGGTACACGGCCCGGAGGCGACGAGGCGGGGCCCGTACGCGGTGAGCGCGACGGTGGTGAGGGAGGGGCCGAACGCGTAGTCGGCGGCGTCCAGGGTGTCCGCGACAAGCCGGTGCACGGCCGGCGCGACGTCCTCCCCGAGATCCCCGAGATCCCCGAGGCACCCGCCGTCCCGGCGCTCCCCGCCGCCGCGCACCCGCTCGCGCGGCCCGCTCCCACTCGTCGGCAGCGGCGGCGTGGTCGCGACGACGGTGTGGGTGCCGTGGTGGGAGTGCGCCTCGACGAGGACGCGCGGCCCGTCCAGGTACTCCTCCACGATCACCTCGCCCTCCGGCATCCGGTCGGCGACGACCTCCGCGTCGATGACGCCGCGCAGCAGCACCGCCTCGTCGGCGGTCGCGCCGCGCGGTCGCACGGTGCAGGGGAAGCCGACCTGGCAGGCCGCCTTGGGCAGCCGCTCCCGCTCGCACGCCTCAAAACGCACGCTGGCGCAGGTGAGCTCGTTGACGCGCTCGCGCAGCGCGAGTGCGTCGCTCAGCACGGCGACGGAGAGGGGGGAGCTGCCCGGCAGGCGCAGCGCGAAGTTGGCGCGCGCGGCGGCGAGCGCCGTGGCCCGTTCGAAACCGAACACGGCCGTCTGCCGGGCGCCCGCGAGGTGGCTGAGAGCGGCGGTCAGCCTGCGGTACGAGCGCCAGTCCGCTTCGAGTACCTGGTCGGCCTCAGCGAGCACCCGGCTCATTCCCGGCGCCGTGAGGTCGGGACCCACCATGAGGGTGCGGGCCCCGACCTCACGCGCCGCCCGGACCGTCTGCACACGGGGGTTGAGCAGAACAGCCAGGGGTGTGGGGGGTGGATTCACCGGGCGCTTCCCAGCGCACCAGGTGCGCCAGACCGGAAGCGCACGGTGAGCCGTCCGGCGGAACGGCCACCCCACTTGGTCACCGGTCTGGAATCGCCGTGGGGGGAGCGGCGATCATCGGTGGTGTGGCAGGACAGCGAGCGGAGCGCCCAGGCAGCGGATCCCACCCGGCCCCAACCCGGTGCCTGGGCGGGTATCAGTGCGGCGTCGCGACGGTGTTCGGGCGTGGTCGTACCCGTCGCATGGGCCGCGGGCTCTCCGTTGGATGCGAGCTTGGTCATGGCTCTCTCCGGGAATGCTCGGTTGTCCCGCCTGTTATCCGGCCGTCACTGCCAGATGTTGTCGGTGGAGCTCGCAGACGAGACGGTGCTCTTGTCGGCGGCGGACGCGGCGCCGGCCACACCGAGCGTGGCCCCGACGGCGGCCAGACCCACTATCACAGATGCCGCGAACACCCGAGTCAGTCTCTTCACAGGACGCCTCCCTAAACGTGCCCGGCGACCACGAAGCTGTCGCCTTCAGTCAGGAGTCGATATTTGCGACTTCCTGCCCTCTAGCCAAGTGTTTTGCCCTGGCAGTATGTCGCCTGGCGGATTGTCGCCGAGCGGCGGGACGGGATCGAGGAAGCTGGAACCGTGCGGAAGACTTGCAAGATAGACGAGGTCACGGCACGTGTGTACCGACTTCGCGTGCTGCACCCGAACGATTCGGCGGAGCAGCTCGCGAGCCGCGCCGGACTGGACCCTGCGGAGGTCGTGCGCCGCGAGGCGACGCTCGCGGAACTGAGCCTGCTGCAGCGTTCCCCGGGCGGCGGCTGGTCGGCGGTCTCCCCCGAGACCGCCGCCGACACGCTGCTCGCACCCGCCCTGCGGGACGTCCTGGAGCGGCAGACCGCGATCGCCGCCGCCCGCGCCGAGCTGCACGCGCTGACCGGCGAGTACCTGGAGGCCCGCAGCATGCGCTCCTCCAAGGGCCGGGTGGAGGTCATCGAGGGCATCGACAACATCCGCTCGGTCATCGACGACCTGGCCCGCACCTGCAAGAGCTCGGTGGACGTTCTCAGCCCCGGCGGGGCACTGCGGGAGGAGGCGATACGATCCGCCACCCCGCTCGACCTGGACACGCTCGCGCGCGGCGCCCGGATACGCATACTGCTCCAGCACACCGCCCGCAAGCACAAGCCGACCGCCCGCTACGCCGCCGATATCAGCGCCGCGGGCGCACAGATCCGGACAACCGGAGTACTGCCTTCCAGGCTGCTCATCTACGACGAGGAAGCCGCCGTCCTTCCCGTCGACACCGAGGACACGGCCGCCGGTGTGGTCCTCGTCCGCGACCCGGCCGTCCTCGGCTTCCTCCAGCGCCTCTTCGTCCACCACTGGGAGCGCGGCCTGGAGTTCACCGCCGAGGAAGAGCAGAACGGCCCCGAACCCACCCAACTCGAACGCGACGTGCTGCTGCTGATGGCGGCGGGCAAGAAGAACGAGGTCATCGCCCACCAGCTCGGCGTCTCACCGCGCTCGGTCAGCCGCATCGTCGCCACCCTGCTGGACCGCCTCGGCGCCGACAGCCGCTTCCAGGCCGGCGTCCGCGCCGCCATGAACGGCTGGATCTCCTGACGCCGCCCCCTGCTTTCGGGACGCGGGCCGCGCGGGACACGGCCGGGCGCTGCCCGCTTCGGACGACAGAAACCTGACATTCTTCCCCTGTCGCACCAGATCCGACATCCGTCAGGAGCAGGGAGCCGCCGTCATGGGCCAGGGAGTGCACGTACAGGAGCTGCCGGGCATCGGCAAGCGCTTCGACATCGACCTCGAACGCCCCGACCAGCGCGTCTCCGTGGTCGTCCACGCGGCGGGCGGACGCGACGTCTACGTCTTCACCGGCCACGACTCCGACCCCACCGCCGTCCTCGAACTCACCGAGGAGCAGGCCCGCAAGGTCGGCGCCGTACTCACCGGTACCTTCTTCGACGGCTGAGCCCCCGCCCCATGCACGCTGACCTCCTCGGGCTGGGCGCAGTCCTGCTCATCGCCGGACTCGTCGCACGCGGCGCCCGCCGCGTCGGACTGCCGTCCGTCCCCTGCTACATGCTCGTCGGCATCCTCCTCGGCCCCGGCAC
>NZ_VJYK02000358.1 GCF_007097205.2 Streptomyces alkaliterrae | reverse complement strand
ACCCGACACGGGCCGCCCCCGACACCGGCCGGTCCGCCGACGACACCACGACCTCCTTCCCCGACGCGCTCGCCCTCCGCCGCGAGATCATCGGCGACGCCCACGTCGACCGCGCCGCCGCCGACACCGACAACTTCACCGACGACTTCGCCGCCCACTTCCAGCGCCTGCTCACCGAGACCGAGTGGGGCGCCCTGTGGTCCCGGCCCGGCCTGGACCGCCGCACCCGTTCGGTCGCCACCCTCGCCACGCTCGCCGCCGCCGGCCAGCTCGACGCCCTCGCCGACCACACCCGCGCCGCCCTGCGCAACGGCCTCACCCCCGCCGAGATCCGCGAGGTGCTGCTGCACACCGCCGTCTACCGCGGACTCCCCACCGCCGATGCCGCGTTCCGCGTCGCCCAGCGTGTCGTCCGCGAGGAAACGACCCCCGAGGCGTAGCACAATGGCCCGCATGACCGAGCCCGCCACGCTCCTCACCAAGCAGGGCCACGCCTGCGTCCGCCTCTACAAGGAGGGCCGCACGCTCGTCATCGACCCCGGCGGCTTCACCGAGCCCGAGGCGGCGCACGGCGCCGACGCGCTCCTCGTCACCCACGAACACCCCGACCACTTCGACGAAGGCCACCTCCGCGCCGTCCTCGACACCAACCCCGCCGCCGAACTCTGGACCCTGCGCGCCGTCGCCGACCAGCTCACCGCCGCCTACCCCGGCCGCGTCCACACTGTCGGCCACGGCGACCGCTTCGAAGCCGCCGGCTTCGACGTCCAGGTCCACGGCGAACTGCACGCCGTCATCCACCCCGACATCCCCCGCGTCACCAACGTCGGCTACCTCATCGACGACTCCCTCTTCCACCCCGGCGACAACCTCACCGTGCCCGGCGTCCCCGTCGAGACCCTGCTGGTGCCGCTCCAGGCGCCGTGGAACAAGTTCTCCGAGATCGTCGACTACATCCGCGAGGTCGCACCCCGCACCGTGCACGACGTGCACGACGGTCTGCTGTCCGACAACGCCTTCCCGATCTACGGCCGCATGCTCGGCCCCGCCGGACCCGGCATCGGGGGCGCGGAACGCCGCCGCCTCCTCCCCGGCGAGTCCACCACCGTGTGACCGGTAGATTTCCCGCCATGCGTATCGCCACCTGGAACATCAACGGCATCAACACCCGCCTGGAGCGACTGCTGGACTGGCTGAAGTCCAGCAACACCGACGTGCTCTGCCTCCAGGAGCTGAAGTGCCCGCCCGAGCAGTTCCCCGAGCAGGCCCTCGCCGACGCCGGCTACCAGGCGGCGTTCACCTCCGCCGGCCGCTGGAACGGCGTCGCCGTCCTCTCCCGCGTCGGCCTCGACGACCCGGTCACCGCGCTCACCGCCGTCCCCGAGTACGAGGGCGTCGCCGAACCCCGCGCGGTCAGCGCCACCTGCGGCGGCGTCCGCGTCTGGTCCGTCTACGTACCCAACGGCCGCGAACTCAGCCACCCCCACTACACCTACAAACTCCAGTGGCTCGCCGCCCTCCGCGAGACCGTCGCCGCCGAGATGACCGACGACGCCCCCTACGCCGTCCTCGGCGACTTCAACATCGCCCCCACCGACGCCGACGTCTGGGACATCAACCAGTTCCAGGAGTCCACCCACGTCTCCCAGCCCGAGCGCGACGCGCTCACCGCGCTCACCGACACCGGCCTCACCATGCTCGACCCCCGCCCCCTGAAGTACGACGTGGCGTTCACCTTCTGGGACTACCGCCAGCTGTGCTTCCCCAAGAACCGCGGCATGCGCATCGACCACATCCTCGGCAACGCCCCCTTCACCGCCGCCGTCAAGGACACCTACGTCGACCGCGAAGCCCGCAAGGGCAAGTCCCCCTCCGACCACGCGCCGGTAGTAGCCGACCTCTCGCTCTGACGCCTGGCGTGCCGCCCGCCGCCCCGCGGGCGGCACGCTCACCTCACACGGCCATGACCCGCACGTCGTACTGCGGGATGTACTTGTCCCGGGTAACCAGCGTCAGCCCCTCGGTCTGCGCCTGAGCCACCAGAACCCGATCGAAAGGGTCTCGGTGGATGAGCGGCAGCCGGCCCGCACGCACCGCGTGCCCAGCCGTAATCGCCAGTGGGCTGAACTGGCTGTCCCGAGCCCGCTCCGCGAGGTCGTCCGGCCCCGCGAGCTTGCCGAGTGACTGCTTGATCGCGATCTCCCACGGGGACACCGCGCTGAGGTACACGGCGGGCGCGGTGTCGAGCAACTCTTTGACCTCATCGGATAGCTCCGCTGAGTCGTCCAACCACCAAAGCACCACGTGTGTGTCGAGAAGGAGCCGCATCAGCGCATCCCGAAGGCGTCGGCGATGTCGTCGGGCAGCTCGTCGAAGTCTTCGGCAATCTGGATCTGCCCGCGAAGGGAGCCCCGCCCGGTCCGCTGCACTTTCGGGCGCAGCGGCACGACCTTCGCCACCGGCTCACCCGCCTTGCTGATCACCACCTCGTCTCCCGTCGCGACCTGTTCAAGGATCCGGGAGAAGTGCGTTTTGGCCTCATGGACGTTGTACTGCCGGGCTGCTTCCACAGCGGCCTCCGAGGGCGCGAGGGGTGGACTAACCAATGGACTAAGTGTACGCCTCGATGTCGTTCGGTGTCGCCTGCTCGGGCCTTTCGCGCGTTTCCGGCGTGGATAGCGCGCTGTACCTCGGGGGTGGATGCTGCCTGGCGAAACGTATGCGTTTCGATGCATCTGGCCAGGTGGGGGCCGGAATCGGGTCAACTAGCCGCGAGCGATGCGTTGTTATCGTCACCGCATGGCATCCAACCGTGGGCGCGACCGCGACGACGAGCCGATCATGCTTCCGTCGGGCCACTACAACACGAAGAATCCGGTGGGGCTTGCCCTGACGGTGATCACCATCATCGGCTTCATCGTGTTCATGATCATGATCACGAACCGACTCGGCCCCTTCGCACCCAAGGACTACAGCTCCAACGGAAGCATCTCCAGCTTCGATGCCGATCACGCCCAGCCGGGCCGTTCCCTGCCGGGCCGGATCTAGCCCGAGCTCCGAACTCCCGCACCCTCGGACTCGGCGTTGTGGGTAACGCCGCCTGCGGGGAGCTTTGCGGGCACCCCGGCGCCGCGCCGAGATCGCGCACCGGCATAGTTGTCACCGGGGAGCGCCCCACGGGACGGGCGCGAAGCGACAGTTGACGGGCCGGCGGGCCCACGGGGAGGGCGGGACCACCGATGGCGTCCAGGCGCGACGAACTCAACGCCTACACGTTCGAGAAGAAGCGCACCGTCGCGTCCTTCCTGCGCCCCTCACCCACCGGTAGCGACGAGGGCGCCCCGCGCCCCCTGCGCGGCTTCCTGCCGGGCCTGGTCATCGGCGCACTGATCCTCGCCGGCTTCGGCGCCTGGGGCATGTTCCGCCCGCAGGCCCCGAAGGGCTGGGACAAGCCCGGGAAGAACGTGATCATCGCCAGCGACTCCACCACCCGGTACGTCGTCCTGCGCACCGACGGCAAGACCCAGCTCCACCCCGTCCTCAACCTCGCCTCCGCCAAGCTGCTCCTCGACCCCGACTCGTACCAGATCGTCAAGGTCGCCGAACGCGAGCTGGACAGCGGTCGCATACCGCACGGCCCCACCATCGGCATCCCCTACGCCCCTGACCGGCTGCCGGGCAAGACGGAGGCCGGCACCGCGAAGCGCTGGGCCGTCTGCGAGAAGCCGGCGGCACCCGGCCGCCCCCTGCAACGCGGCACGTTTGTCCTCGCTGCCCGCGAGCACAACGCCGTCGACGGCCAGGACCGCCTCCGTCGAGGCGAGGTCATGTACGTCCGCGACGCGAAGACCCGCGACGAGTACCTGGTCAGCGCCAACGGCACCAAGTACCGCGTCGGCACCAGGAACGGCAGCCGACCCGGCACCCCGGAACGCGACCTCCTCGTCCGCATCCTCGCCAGCGGCGAACCGCAGCGCGTCAGCAAGGAGTGGCTGGCCACCTACCGCGATGGCACCCCCGTCGACTTCCCCCGCCTGCGCGGCGACGTCGGCGCCCCCGCCGGCGTCAACGACCTCGACAACACCGCGAACCGCGTCGGCATGGTGCTGGTCGCCACCACCGGCGACGGCGACCAGCACTACCTCGTCGAACCCGGCCGCGTCGTCCCCGTCACCGCCTTCACCGCCAGCCTCGTACTCAGCAGCCCCGCCACCGGCGAACTCCGCCAGAACGGCCGCCCGTTGCGCGTCGGCGCCCAGACCATCTTCCCCACCGACGAACGCCACAGCCCCACCGCCCGCTACGACTGGCCCCGCCACCGCGCCACCCAGGTCAACCGGGGCGGCCGCGACACCCTCTGCTCGGTCCTGCGCTCCGTCCACGCCACCACCGGCCGCACCACCGTCTCCACATGGGCCGGCAAGGACTACCCGCGCACGCTGGTCGACAAGTCCACCAGCGCCTACGTCACCCCCGGCGCCGGGCTGCTCTTCCGCCAGTTCCAGGGCAGCGACCCGGACACCGGCGGCGTCTTCCTGATGACCGACACCGGCCTGCGCTACGCCGTCCAGTCCAACACCGACAGCAGCACCGACAAGGCCCCGCGCCGCAAGCCGGACAGCGGCGCCCCCGAGGTCGACGAGGCCCAGATCCGCCTCGGCTACCGAGGCGTCAAACCCAGTCCCGTCCCCATGACCTGGGCTCAGTTCCTCCCCACCGGCCCTCGTCTGGACACCACCAGCGCCCGCCAGCCGCAGGGGTCCTGATGCGACGCCCCACCGCCCTACTCCTCCTCCCCGCGCTCCTGCTCCCGCTCGCGGTCGCGACCCCAGCGACCGCGTCCGACAACGACCAGCGCCCGCGCACCCGCCTGGCCACCACCGGCGAGTGCGAGTTCGGCGGCAAACCGATCCCCGGCCGCCCCTGGGCCCTCCAACGCGTCCAACTCGACCGCCTGTGGGCCGAGTCGCAGGGCGAGGGCGTACGGGTCGCCGTCATCGACAGCGGCGTCGACGTCCGCAACCCGCAGCTCCGCCCGGCCGTCGACGTCGGCAGCGGACGCGACTTCGTCAAGCCCAAGAAGGACGACCCAGAAAACCTCCCCAAGGGCCCCACCGTCGACCTCGTCGGCCACGGCACCAAGGTCGCCGGCATCATCGCCGCCCGCCCCGACC
>NZ_VJYK02000357.1 GCF_007097205.2 Streptomyces alkaliterrae | reverse complement strand
GGAGGGTGGGGTGGTCTTCACCGTTCATCTGAAGTCAGGCTCCTCGTCGAGGCACTGGGCTGGTCGGGCGCTGCGGGCACTGAGGGCGCTGAGGCGCTGCCCCAGCCTAGACGGGTCGGCCCCGACTCCGCCCGGTTCACCCGTTCTTCAGCGGTGAGTCTGCTGTCGTCCCTTGACAAGCCCTCTCGGCTCGGCAACCTTTACGCGCGTAGAAACGCGCAAGTAACCAGCCGCGCCGACCGGACCGATCGGCGCGGCTCCCCCACCACCCAGCGCTCAGCCTCCCCCGGAGGGACCCCTTGACCACTCGTCACACAGCCGCCCTGTGCGCGCTCACCGCCGCCGCGCTCACCTCGACCCTGCTCATCGTCAACGCCCAGGCGGCGGCCGGCTCCGACACCGGTCCGGCCGGCGAGGTCCGCATCCACGACATCCAGGGCGACACCCGGACGTCCCCGCTGCTCGGCACCACCGTCGAGGACGTGGCGGGGATCGTCACCGGTGTGCGGACCTACGGTTCGCGGGGCTTCTGGATCCAGAGCGAGCAGCCGGACGACGACCCGTCCACCAGCGAGGGCCTGTTCGTGTTCACCAGTTCCGCGCCGACCGTCAAGGTCGGCGACTCGGTGCTGGTGAGCGGCACGGTCGGCGAGTACCGTCCGGGCGGGCTGAACTCCGCGAACCAGACCATCACTCAGATATCGCGCCCGCAGGTGACCGTCGTCTCCTCCGGCAACGCACTGCCGGAGCCGGTCGTGATCGACGCCGACAAGGTGCCCGACCGCTACGCGCCCAAGGGCGACGAGGACGGCACCATCGAGGGCCGGCGGCTCCAGCCCCACCGCTACGCGCTGGACTTCTGGGAGTCCCTCGAAGGCATGAACGTCCGGATCGGCGACAGCCGGATCGTCGGCCCCAGCACGCAGTACGCGGAGCTGTGGGTCACGGTGAAGCCGAAGGAGAACCCGTCGGCGCGCGGCGGCACGGTCTACGGCTCGCACGGCTCCCCCAACAGCGGCCGGCTGAAGATCGAGAGCCTGACGCCGCTCGCCCAGCAGCCCTTCCCGACCGCCGACGTCGGCGACATCCTGCGTGGCCGCACCGAAGGCCCGCTGGACTACGACGAGTTCGGCGGCTACCACATCGTGGCGCGGGAGCTGGGCACGGTGGAGCGGCGCGATCTGGAGCCCGAGCGGACCAGGCCGCAGCGCCGCAAGGAGTTGGCGGTCGCCACGTACAACGTGGAGAACCTGCACCCGGGCAACCCGCAGGCCAAGTTCGACCGCCTCGCCGAGGGCATCGTGAACAGCCTCGCCTCCCCCGACATCGTGGCGCTGGAGGAGATCCAGGACGACAACGGCCCGAAGGACGACGGCACGGTGGCCGCCGACCAGACGCTGCGGAAGCTCACGGACGCGATCGCGGCGGCCGGCGGTCCCCGGTACCAGTGGCGGGGCATCGACCCGCAGGACAAGGCGGACGGCGGCCAGCCCGGCGGCAACATCCGCAACGTCTTCCTCTTCGACCCGCGCCGCGTCTCGGCGACCGACCGGCCGGGCGGCGACGCCACCACCGCGACGGGCGTGGTGAAGCTGCGCGGCAAGGCGGCGCTCACCCACTCCCCCGGCCGCATCGACCCGGGCAACGCGGCGTGGAACAACAGCCGCAAGCCCCTGGCGATGGAGTTCTCCTTCCGGGGCAAGCCGGTCATCGTGGTCGCCAACCACTTCAACTCCAAGGGCGGCGACCAGCCGCTGCACGGCCGCTTCCAGCCGCCGAACCGCTCCTCGGAGACGCAGCGCCACCTCCAGGCTAAGGCGGTCAACACCTTCGTGAAGGACGTGCTGAGCGTGGAGCGCAAGGCGCGGGTCGTGGTGCTCGGCGACATCAACGACTTCGAGTTCTCCGAGACCACCAAGACCCTCACCGCCGGCGGGGTGCTGCGCAGCGCGGTGTTCTCGCTGCCGAGGAACGACCGCTACACGTACGTCTTCCAGGGCAACTCGCAGGTGCTGGACCAGACGCTGGTCTCCCCGGGCATCAAGCGGTTCGACTACGACATCGTGCACACCAACGCCGAGTTCGCGGACCAGGCCAGCGACCACGACCCGCAGATCCTGCGCTTCGTCCCGTAGAGCCGAGAGCTTAGCGACGCTGAACATTCGACACCGGCACCGCTAAGTGGACATGAACCGGCCGGGGGTTCCAGACTCACCGCATGAGTTCGGGACCCTTCGGCCGGTTGGCGGCCGCGATGATCACTCCGTTCGCCGACGACGGGACGCTGGACCTTGCCGGCGCCCGCCGGCTGGCCGCGCACCTGGTGGACCGGGGCGGCTGCGACGCGCTGGTGGTGAACGGCACCACGGGTGAGTCGGTCGCCACCAGCGACGCCGAGAAGCTGGCGCTGCTGCGGGCGGTGCTCGCGGAGGTAGGCGACCGGGCGAGGGTGACCGCCGGGGTCGGCTCGGCCGACACCCGGCGCACGGTCGAGCTGGCCCGGGCGAGCGAGGACGCCGGCGCCCACGGCCTGCTGGTCGTCACCCCGTACTACTCGCGGCCCACACCGGAGATGGTCGCCCACCACCTGGCGACCGTCGCCGACAACACGGCGCTTCCGGTGCTGCTCTACGACATCCCCGAACGCACCGGTGTCGGCACGGCGTTGACGCCGGAAACGCTGCGCCGGCTGGCCGAGCACCCGAAGGTGGCCGGGGTCAAGGACTGCTCGCACGACCTGCTGGGCGCGGGACGCACGATCGCCGAGACGGGCCTGGCCCTCTACGCCGGGTCCGACGAGGAGATCCTGCCGCTGCGCGCGATCGGCGCGGCCGGCGCGGTGAGCACGGTCGCACACGTCGCAGGCCCGCTGCTGCGGGAGATGCTGGACGCGTTCGACGCCGGGAACGTCGGCACCGCACGGGAACGCCACCAGGCACTGCTCCCGCTGCTGGACGCGATGCGGGCCGTGCCCGGCACGGTGGCCGTCAAGGCGCTCTACGCCGCCGCCGGCCTGCCGGGCGGCCCGGTCCGCGGCCCACTGCTCCCGGCCGGCGCGGACGTCGTCGAACGTCTGGTGACCGCCCTGCGCCGGACGATGAGCGGCTGAGAACACCGCGTGCGGGCCCAGCCTCAGACGCCGGCCGGGGCCCGCTCGTCGGTGACGTTCTCCCCGAACATCTCCCGGGTCAGCAACGTGGCACCGGCCACCGCCCCCGGCATCAGGAACACCGCCGCGAACGGCACCACGAAGCACACCGCGAGCGGCGTCCCGAAGCCCCAGGCCAGCCCGCGCCGGGCCCGCAGCATCGCCAACCGCCGGTGCAGGTCGGCGCCCCGCCGCCGCATCGCGACGGAGGTGAGCTCGACGGTCAGGAAGTAGCCGGAGACCATGAACCCCAGCACCGGCACGACCGTCTGCCCGATGAACGGCACAAAGCCGAGCAGGAAGAGCGGCACGGTGAAAAGCAGCGCCCGGCCGAGCACCCGCGCACTGTCGATCAGGGAGATCCACAGCTCCCGCCACAGCGGCAGCTCCGGGGCGTCGGGGACGGGCCCGGCCTCCTCGTCGACCTTCTCCGACAGCGACTCGTAGAAGGGGTCGCCGATCAGCAGGGTGACGGCGGTGAAGGTGAGCAGCGCGAGCAGCAGCCCGAAGAGGAACAGCAGCAGGGCGAGGCTCACCCGCAGCGCGGCGCGCGGACCGTCACTCCAGTCGGCGGCGAACGGCGTGGCCCAGGCCGCGAAGTCCCCGACGTGGAACGCAAGCGCGACAAGCGCGGCCAGATAGAGAACCAGCGCGATCAGCGCGGGGATCAGACAGAAGGCGTACAGCCTGCCGTGCCCGACCATCCAACGCTGACCACGCGCGAAGTACCGCAACCCGGTGGCGAGATCACCCATGCCGACAATCTAGCGCCGTGCTCAAGGCGCCCGGCCCGGGGCCCGACTTCCCGTGCCCGGGGAGACCCGGGCACGGGAGGAGCGGCTCAGTTGTGGCTGTGCAGGGCCTCGTTGAGGCCGCCCCAGGAGCCGGACCTCGGCAGGGCCTCGACGACGCCGGTGGTGGAGTTCCGGCGGAAGAGGAGGTTCGTGACGCCGGAGAGTTCCAGCGCCTTGACGACCTTGCCGTCGGGCAGCGTGACGCGGGTGCCGGCGGTGACGTACAGGCCCGCCTCGACGATGCAGTCGTCGCCGAGGGAGATGCCGATGCCGGCTTCGGCGCCGAGCAGGCAGCGCTCGCCGAGGGAGATGGTCTGCTTGCCGCCGCCGGAGAGGGTGCCCATGATCGAGGCGCCGCCGCCGATGTCGGAGCCGTCGCCGACGACCACGCCGGCGCTGATGCGGCCCTCGACCATGGAGGTGCCGAGGGTGCCGGCGTTGAAGTTGACAAAGCCCTCGTGCATGACGGTGGTGCCCTCGGCGAGGTGGGCGCCGAGGCGGACGCGGTCGGCGTCGCCGATGCGCACGCCCTTGGGCACGACGTAGTCGGTCATGCGGGGGAACTTGTCGACACTGGTGACCGTGACGTGGCGGCCCTCGGCGCGGGCGGCGAGGCGGACCTGCTCCAGGCTGTCGACGGCGACCGGGCCGAGGCTGGTCCAGGCGACGTTGGCGAGCAGGCCGAAGACGCCGTCGAGGCTGAGGCCGTGCGGCTTCACGAGCCGGTGGCTGATGAGGTGGAGCCGCAGGTAGGCGTCGTGGGCGTCCAGCGGCTTGTCGTCCAGCGACGCGAGCGTCGTGCGGACGGCGATGACCTCCACGCCGCGCAGCGGGTCGTGGCCCAGCGCCTTGGGGGCGGCGTCGCCCAGGAGCTCGGCCGCGCGCTCGGCGGTCAGCCGCTCGGTGCCGGCGGGGCCGGGTTCGGCGGTCAGCTCGGGCGCGGGGAACCAGGTGTCCAGTACGGTCCCGTCGGCGGTGACGGTGGCGAGGCCGGCGGCGACGGCGCCGGTGGTGCGGTGGGTAGCGTCGGTCATGCGAAGAACCTAACGTCCCGGCCCGCCGGGAGGAAAACCGGTCTCAGAGCCCAGACAGGCCGGGTCACAGCTCGGGGCAGCAGCGGGCGAACAGTTCGCGGAGTTCGGTGCGGTCCGCGCGGCGGCCGGTGAGGAGGAGTTGCAGCATGAGGCCGTCGGTGAGTGCGGCGAGCGCCCGGGCGGTGGCCTGTCTCTTAT
>NZ_VJYK02000356.1 GCF_007097205.2 Streptomyces alkaliterrae | reverse complement strand
ACTCCTGGCTGTTCCCGCCCCGGCAACCGGCCGAGGTCATGTGCCACGGCGACGCGGCCCCGTACAACTGCGTGGTGGAGGACGGTGTGGCGATCGGCTTCATCGACTTCGACGCCGCGCACCCGGGCCCGCGCGTCTGGGACGTCGCCTACACCGTCTACCGCTTCGCCCCCCTGCAGGCGCCGGACAACCCGGAGAGCTTCGGCACACCTCAGGACCAGGCCCTCCGCGCCGCCGCCTTCTGCCGCGTCTACGGCCCGGAGGTGGGCGCAGAGGTCATCGACGTCGTCCCCGCCCGCCTGAAGGCCCTCATCGACTTCATGCGCGACCAGGCCGCGCAGGGCAACGAGGCGTTCCGCCAACACATCAGAGAAGGCCACATCGACGCCTACGAAGCCGACATCCGCTACGTACGCGCCCACCGCGACACCCTCCGCGCCGCCTTCCGCAGCGGCGACCACGCCGATTGAGTCCGACCACGAGGTGTTTGCCGCCACCCGGTCCGCCGGGTAGGAAGCCCGCATGCTCAAAGGCGGCAAGGCCGGGCTCAGGGCCCGCTTCGACGACGACATACCGGTCCTGCGGACCGAGTTGTACGACGACGTGGTCAACGCGTCGCGGGCCGCGGCCGCGCCCTGGCGGCCGATCGCCCCGGCAGCCCGAAGGACACCCGGTTCGTGGTGGACGACGACGACCAAGGAACCGTCGCGTTCTCCGTGGTGGACCTGGAGACCGACAGCCTGATCGGCACCGCGAGCCTGTGGGGCATCGACAACCACCGCAGGTCCGCCCACATCGGCCTCGCCCTGCTGCCGTCCGCCCGAGGCCGGGGCTACGGCACCGACGTCGTCGCCGTCCTGTGCCACTACGGCTTTGTCGTGCGCGGCCTGCAACGCCTCCAGATCGAGACCCTGGTGGACAACGCGGCGATGCTGCGCGCCGCCGAACGCAACGGTTTTGTCCACGAGGGCCAACTGCGCTCCTCGGCCTGGGCACTCGGCGAGTTCGTGGACGAAGCCCTCCTCGGCCTCCTCGCCCACGAGTGGAACGCCGCCGACGTCCGGCTCGAACCAGGGTGAGAGCGGAGGCAGAACGGTCTGCCAGTCGGTGGGGGGTTCGCCACGTGGGCAGTCCCGATGGTCGGCAGTCCGCCGTAGGCCTACGGCTCACACCTCGCGGATCCCCACCACCTTGTCCTCCGTGACGCGGCAAACGGCACGCCAGGTGTCGCGCCCGACGACGAGCTTGCGGAAGCCGGTCGGCCACCTCCGAGGGAGTGGCCCGCAGGAAGGGCCTCGGCGCCTGGTGCGGCCTGGACCGACTGCTTGGCGACGCCGCTTCGTGTGGCGCAGGTCACGGCGACGCGTCCCCGATGAGGGAACAAGTCCGGTTGTTGCGTGATCTTGACGCGGAATGGTCCAGTCCAGGGTTCTTCGGGCGATTGCCCACATGCTTCGCTTGCGCGGTGCCCATCTTGTTTGGGTACAAGGCAATCAAGTTCCTCCATTTGTGAAGGAGAGCACATCTCTATGCGTAGGAACCGGATGATCGCTGCTGTTGCGGCCACCGCCGCCCTGGCGGGCGGTGTCGTCACCGCGACGCAGGCCACCGCCGCGCCGGCCGGCCCGAAGGGTGCCGCCACGGCGGACGCCAAGGATCTCTTCGCCGCCGTGTACTTCCTCCAGGGCCCGGCGGCCGAGCGCCTGGCGGACTCCGGGTACTTCGACGGCGCGCACGCGGCGCTGAAGGAGAACCGGTCCGCTGACGTCGCGACGGTGATCGCCCGCATCGAGAAGGCCCAGCCGGGCTTCTTCGAGGGCTTCGGCTCGCGGATCACCAGTGGCGACCCCCGCCAGGTCGGAACGGCCCTGAAGGACGGTCAGGACGCCATCGACGGGACGACGTCGAAGTCCGACAAGCTCGCCGTCGCCGACGACGGCAGGGGGGCGGCCGTCGTCGTCGTCAACGTGGTCGCGGCAGCGAACGCCGTGACGGCCATCAACGCGGTCAACGTCGCGTACGTCGTGAACAAGGTCAAGTTCTGGGTCGACAAGCCGAACGGCGGTCAGCTCGATCACGAGGGTGCCGTGGCGGACCTGACCAGGCGCCTGGCGGGCTGATCCGACGCGTCGTAGGGCGGCGTCCGCCTCCCGCGCACGCATCTCGGGCGTAGGCCGTGTCGGGGCGGGGTGGCGGCCGCCACCCCGCCCCGACCGCAGGTGACCGACTGGAAGTACGAGGACCGCGAGAGGGCACGTGAGAAACGAGACGATCGCCGAACGAACGCCGCTGCGGGCGCAGGCCGGCCCCCAAGCCGCACTCTCCCGCCGCTGGTTGGCCGTGACGGGGGTGCTGTGGGCGGTGGCAGCGCTGTACGTGGCGCAGGCGAACCTACCGAAGAACGTGATCGAACTGCCCGGGCAGGACAAGGCGGCCACCGCCGTGGGGCCGGTCGCGCCGCAGGGCTGGGCGTTCTTCACGAAGTCACCGCGCGACGTCGAACTGGTGCCGTACGTGTACCGCGACGGAGAGTGGCGGAGCGCCCTGCGCGCGCCCCACGCCCGCCCGTCGAACGCCTTCGGGCTGGACCGTGCGTCGCGCTCGCAGGGCATCGAGATGGCGCTTCTGCTGGAACGGGCGGGTGAGCGAACCGACTGGGCCGACTGCGCCGGTGCCCTCACCGCCGTCGACTGCCTGGACACGGCCGCCGCCTCGGACCGGGTCCGAAATCCGTCCCCCGAGCCCTCGCTGTGCGGTACGGCGGCCATCGTCCAGATGCGGCCGGTCCCCTGGGCCTGGCGTGATCTCCTGCCCGGCACGCACACGCCTGAGAAGGCGGCGACGTGGAAGGTGTCCTGCTGATGTCGACGGGCACCCGAACGATGCCGCTGCCGTGGACCAACCTGTACGGCCTCGCCCGCACCCTCGTCGCCCTTGGCACGGCCGGGACGCTGGCGTTCTCCTCGGCGGAGACGCTCTTCCGGCCGGTGGCCACCGTCGGTCCGCACCCACCGTGCGACGGCTTCGCCGCTGCCTCGGTGTTCTGTTTCGCCCCGGCGGGAGAGGAGTCGTACACGGGGCTCGCCGTTCTCAAGTGGGCCTGTGTGCTGGTGCTGCTTGTGGTGGCCTCCGGCTGGCGACCGCGCCTGCTGGCCGTTCCGCATCTGTACGTGAACTTCTCCGTCTTCACCGCCATCGCCATCGGTGACGGTGGTGACCAGATAGCCCTTGTCCTGTCCCTGCTGCTGACGTTGCCCGCGCTGGGAGACGGTCGGCGATGGCACTGGCAGCGGCCGGACGAGGAGGAGCTCAGCCGTTCGCGGCGTGCGTGGGCGGTCCTGGGCATCACCTCCGTCATCGTGCTCCGCCTCCAGATGTCGGTGCTCTACTTCCAGGCCGCTGTCGCGAAGCTCCCACATGCCGAATGGCACGACGGAACCGCGATGTGGTACTGGGGCAACTCGCTCCATTTCGGGGCGCCGCCGTGGATGTCGCCCGCGGTGAACGCCGTGGTGTCCACCAGCTGGGGTGTCGCCGCCCTCACCTGGCTGCCGCTGGTCGTGGAGATGCTGCTCTGCGCTTCGTTGCTGCTGCCGCAACGCGTCCGGTGGCACGTGATGTGGGCGGGCCTGTTCTTCCACTTGATGATCGCCGTGGTGATGGGGTTGTGGTCGTTCGCCCTGGCCATGTCCGGAGGCGTCGTCCTGCTGTGCGCGCCCCTCGGGGCGCACCTCGCGCTGCGCGACCGCGACCGCTCGACGTCCGCGGAGGAGGAGGCAGCGCTTCCGAGGCCGGGCGGCAAGGAGGCCGTCCCGGTGTGAAGCGGGCTACCGGCATCCGGGGCGCGGAGCCCCGGATGCCGCGGAACGGACTGCGGGGTCAGGCGTGTGGCACCGGTTGCCCCGGGCTTCTCAGGGCGCCCCTGACGAGTTGCACGACCTCGTCCTCGGTCATGCCCAAGGCGGAGGCCACGTCGGCCAGTTCCCGGACCTTCAGGATGAGTACGGCCTTGGACTGGGCGGCCGCCTCGGTCACCACCGCACCTCTGCCGGGGCGAAGGTCGATCAGCCCTTCGGACCTCAGTGTCTGGTAGCCGCGCAGCACCGTGTGCATGTTGACGCCGAGCGACCGGGCCACGTCCCTCGCGGAGGGCAGCCGGTCGCCGGGTCTGAGGCTTCCTTCCGCCATCGCTCGCCGTGCGGAACTGGCCACCTGTTCGGAGAGGGGCACCGCCGAGGTGGTGTCGATGGTGATCAACATCAGGTCTGTTGCTTCCTGGTGATGAGCGCGTTGACGAGCTTCGCTGCGTCTTCCGCGTTGTCCGTGGTGATGACGAACTCGTTGCCGGTCCGGAGCCGAAGCCAGAGAGCGTTTCCGGGGCGCAACGCGACTGCCGTACGGCCGGGCTGGATGCGGTAGCCGAAGCCGGCCAGCTCGGTGAGTGTGGTGTCCTCCTTCGACCACGCGCGGGTGATCTTGTCGAGCGGGATTCTGCGCCGCACGAACGGTAGCAGCGTCGAGGCCACCGAGACTCCGGAGTCGTCGACGCTGACCCGGGCCGAGCCGACGAGTGCCAGACCGGCGCCACCCACGATGAGCGGCACCGCGTAGCTGCCGACGCTGAAGCTGAGTGCCACACCCGTGGCGGCGACGATCAGGCCTGCCGGCATGAGCCAGAACAGTCCGCAACTACGGTTCCACGAGACCAGCTGTCCCGGACCGAGATTCATGCTCACGTCAGATCCTCCAGGTCAGTGCGGCGCCCACGCCGGAGCAGATCGCTCCGACGACGGCCGCTGCGGGTAGGTGCAGTGCGAGTGGGAAGTCCACGAGCTGGGGAACCGATACGTCCACGTTGGCGATCAGCAGCGCGATCGACAGGTATCCGACGAGCCCCGCGATGGCCCACGAGCCGACCGTCGAGGCGCGCACACTCCGTGTGGTGCCGGCGCGTTGCCAGGCCGTGTAGCCGAACACGGCCGCGTTGAGGGCGAGGATGCCGAGGGTGAATCCGAGCGCGCCGCCGGGCGTCATGAAACCGTCCGGGCCGTCGGCGCCGATGTGGGTGGCGACCGTGTCCGGCAGGCGATGGGATACCGACACGTATGTCGCGAGGTAGACGACGGCCGCGGCGAGTAACGGACCCGCTGTGATCAACGCGCGCAGGGGCGGGCTCGCGGGG
>NZ_VJYK02000355.1 GCF_007097205.2 Streptomyces alkaliterrae | reverse complement strand
GGGTGGGCGTGGAGCCGCCCCCGCCCGGCTCGCTGGGGTCGGGACCGGGGGTCGACGGGGTGCAGCCCGCGATGCCGTCCGGCGGGACCCAGGCGAAGCGCACCTCGTAGGAGGCACCGGAGGCGAGCACCACGCGTCCGCTGGAGTCCGCGGGGTCGGGCAGCTGGGAGGCCCGTCCGCCGGAGGTGTGGTCGAGGACCTGCACCGCGTACCCGGTGGCCCGGCCCTGGCTGACGGCGGTCAGCTCGCCGCCGCCCTTGATCCGGCAGGTCTCGTCGGAGACGTTGGTCAGCCGGAAGTGGCCGTAGATGCGGCCGTTGTTGTTCGGCTCGGCCACCGAGACGACGGGCTGGCCCAGCTGGTCGCGGGTGCAGCTGGGCGCGGTCGGGGCCAGCTCCTCGTTGTCGGGCGCGTCCTCGTGGGGCACCGGGTCGTCGGCCTTCTCCTTCGCGTCGCCGCGGCTGCCGTCGGGGCCGGTGTGCCGTTCGCCGCCGGCGGCGCCGTCGACCGCCGCGCCGGCGCCGCTGGCCGCCGCGTCGGCGCTCTGCGCGGCGTTGGCGGAGGTGTGCGCGTTGAGGGGGCCGGGCACCACGCCCGCCCGCATCAGCGGCAGCGTCACGCCGACCGCGAGCACCGCCGCGCCGACGCCGATCAGCGCGTTGCGGCGGCGGGCGCGGCGTACGGGGATCGTGCGGCGGATGTGGTCCAGCGCGTCCGCGCGGGGTTCGGGTTCGCCCGCCGCGTCGCGCAGCAGGCGGCGCAGCGCATCCTCGTCCGCGGAGTCGAGCTCGCCGCCGAGTTCGCCGCCGGGGCCCGTGCCGCGCGCACCGGACGCGCCGAGCAGCGCGCCGAGCCGGTCGGCGGGACCGGCGTCCGTCGCGTCGGAAGCGGGGCCGGCGGGGGGTGTCTCGGCGGCGGGTGAGGTGGCGTCGCCGCGGGTTGGGCCGTGCTGGTCGCTGGGGGGGCCGTCGTGCTTGCCCTCGCTCATGCCGGTGTCTCCATCGCTACACGCAGAGCGGCGATACCGCGTGATCCGTACGCCTTGACCGATCCCCGTGATATCCCGAGCGTCTGGGCCACCTGCTCCTCCGTCATGTCGGCGAAGTAGCGCAGCACCAGTACCTCCCGCTGGCGGCGCTGCAGGCCGCGCAGCGCGCGTTTCAGCTCGTCGCGCTCCAGCTGCTCGTAGGCGCCCTCCTCGGCGCTGGCCATGTCCGGCATCGGCTTGGACAGCAGTTTCAGACCGATGATGCGGCGGCGCAGCGTGGACCGGGAGAGGTTGACCACGGTCTGGCGGAGGTAGGCGAGTGTCTTGTCCGGGTCCTTGACGCGGGCGCGCGCGGAGTGGACGCGGATGAACGCCTCCTGCACGACGTCCTCGCAGGAGGCGGTGTCGTCCAGGAGCAGTGCGGCCAGCCCGAGCAGCGACCGGTAGTGCGCCTGGTACGTCTCGGTGAGGTGGTCGACCGTGGTCCCCGCAGCCATGGCCTCGTCAGCGTCCTCGCGCGGGGCGGGGATCGCGGGCCGGGAAGCCGGCATCGGCGCGATCACGGGCATCCCGCCCGCCGTCGTGCGTCTTGCGCGCGCGCCGAGCGGGGTCGCCACTGCCAGTTCCAGTACCTCTGCCACGCAAGTTGGACACGCTGACCCCCGTCAGGGTTGTACGCACCTGCCGTCGAAGTCACCGACGGATCCGAACAGATCGCGCTGGGGGACGTGCCGCGCACACCCAAAGCAACCGCCTCTTCCCCTGTGCCCCCACTTCGACCGGCGCCTCCGCGCGCCGGACGGATCTGGCGGCGTGAGGCAGAGACGCCTGTGCCCCGGCGCGGGTTGCGCAGGGCTCCGGGATGCATCGTCACGCAGACACTTGGTCCAGATCAAGGCGATGTAAGCACAACTTGATCACAGGATGTTCATCAGATTCGACATTATGCCCAGCCGGGCCGGAACGTGACAGCAGACCTTTTTGGCACTCTCCTGACAAAAGCCGCGGGTGGCGGTGTCCGTTTCCGGACACCGCCACCCGACGGGAACGGGAGTGCGACCCGGCGGCGCCCCGCCGGGTGCGGGCTCAGCGCCCGGTACCGCCGTAGACGACGGCCTCCTCGGAGTCGCTGTCGAGGCCGAAGGCGGTGTGGACGGCGCGCACGGCGTCGTTCACGTCCTCCTTGCGGGTCACCACCGAGATGCGGATCTCGGAGGTGGAGATCAGCTCGATGTTCACCCCGGTGTCCGCCAGCGCCTCGAAGAAGGTCGCGGTGACGCCCGGGTTGGTCTTCATCCCGGCGCCGACGAGGGAGATCTTGGCGACCTGGTCGTCGTAGCGCAGGGAGTCGAAGCCGATCTCCCGCTGCTGCTTCTCCAGCGCCGAGATCGCCTTTCGCCCGTCCGTCTTGGGCAGGGTGAAGGAGATGTCGGTCAGGCCGGTCGACGCGGCGGAGACGTTCTGCACCACCATGTCGATGTTGATCTCGGCGTCGGCGATCGCCCGGAAGATCGCGGCGGCCTCGCCCGGCTTGTCCGGGACCCCGACGATCGTCACCTTGGCCTCGGAGGTGTCGTGCGCCACTCCCGAGATGAGCGCCTGCTCCATCGGCTCGTCCCCTCGCGGTTCGTTGCTGACCCAGGTGCCCGGCAGGCTCGAGAACGACGACCGGACGTGGATCGGGATGTTGTAACGGCGTGCGTACTCCACACAGCGGTGGAGCAGCACCTTGGAGCCGGAACTGGCCAGTTCCAGCATGTCTCCGAAGGAGATCCAGTCGATCTTCCGCGCCTTCTTCACGACCCGCGGGTCGGCGGTGAAGACGCCGTCGACGTCGGTGTAGATCTCGCAGACCTCGGCGTCCAGCGCGGCGGCCAGGGCGACCGCCGTGGTGTCGGAACCACCGCGACCGAGCGTGGTGATGTCCTTGCTGTCCTGCGACACACCCTGGAACCCGGCGACGATCGCGACGTTGCCGGCGTCCACCGAGTCCTTGATGCGCCCCGGCGTGACGTCGATGATCCGCGCCTTGTTGTGGACGGAGTCCGTGATGACGCCGGCCTGGCTACCGGTGAAGGACTGCGCCTCGTGCCCGAGGGATTTGATCGCCATCGCCAGCAGGGCCATGGAGATCCGCTCTCCGGCGGTCAGCAGCATGTCGAACTCGCGCCCCGACGCGATCGGGGACACCTCTTTCGCGAGATCGATCAGCTCGTCCGTCGTGTCGCCCATCGCGGAGACCACGACCACCACCTGGTGGCCCTTCTTCCTGGCCTCGACTACCCGCTTGGCGACGCGCTTGATGCCCTCGGCATCGGCAACGGAGGAGCCGCCGTACTTCTGCACGACAAGGCTCACGTGCGCTCCTCGTATCTCAGTCTCACCGGGCCCTATTGCCGGGACCCTCGGTCGGCTCAGTCTAACGAGCGGGATGAACACACCCTTCCGATGTCGGATGGTGAGACACCGGACCGCTCCGGGCTGTCCCCTGCCCGCTGGCGCGCGGCGCACGCGGGAACGTTAGGGACGTCACACAGGTGGGTGGTCGAGAACCGGCCGCACGCTTCTCGTAGCGATGCTTCCCGTCAGCGTGAAGAACACTTCACTGGTGCTAAACGGTGGTGGGCGGCGAGGATCGGATCATGCGCCCCGCCCACCACGCCCTCGCCGTGCTCGTCGCAGCGGTCTGGGGGCTGAACTTCGTCGTGATCGAGGTCGGCCTCGACCACTTCCCGCCGCTGCTGTTCTCCGCGCTGCGCTTCCTGGTGGCGGCGCTGCCCGCGGTGTTCTTCGTGCGGCGGCCGAAGGTGGCGTTCGGGTGGGTGGTCGCGGTCGGGCTGGTGCTGGGCGTGGCCAAGTTCGGCCTGCTGTTCGTCGGGATGCGGCAGGGCATGCCGGCCGGGCTGTCGTCGCTGGTGCTCCAGGTGCAGGCCGTCTTCACCGCCGTGCTCGCCATCGCGCTGCTGCGGGAGCGGCCCGCGCCGCTGCGGCTGGCCGGGATGGGCGTCGCCCTCGGCGGCGTCGGGGTGGCTGCCTGGGACCGCGGCGGCTCCTCCCCGCTCGGCGCGTTCCTGCTGGTCATCGCCGCGGCGGCGTGCTGGGGAGTGTCCAACGTGCTGACCCGGAAGGCGGCGCCGCCGGACGCGCTCAGCTGGATGGTGTGGGTCAGCCTCGTCCCACCGCTGCCGCTGCTGGCGCTGTCGCTGCTCTTCGAGGGACCGGCGGCGGGCGCGGAGGCGCTGCGCGGCCTCGACCTGACCGGGATCGCCGCGCTCGGCTACGTGGCGTGGCTGGCCACCGTCTTCGGCTTCGGCGTGTGGGGCTTCCTGCTGCGCCGCTACGACGCCTCGGCCGTCGCGCCGTTCTCCCTGCTCGTGCCGTTCTTCGGGATGGCGTCCGCCGCGCTGCTGCTGGGCGAGCGCGTCACGCCGCTGGGGTGGGTGGCCGGTGCGCTGCTCGTCGGCGGCGTCGCGCTCACCTCGCTGCCGACCGGCCGGCGCCGACGCCGACCGCCCGTGGAACCGGTTCCGGCCGACGCGCCCGCCGACACCGCGGGCCCGGTGAGGGCGGGGACTTCCGCCTGAGACCTCACCGTACGGACTTCGGCGCGCGCCCCCACGTCGGCACGGACACCCGGACGGGGTCCGTGTAGGGGCGGGCGCGCCGACCGCCGGGACGCCCGGGTGGCGTCCACGGCGCGGGAGGCGTCGGGAGGGGACGGGGACGGCCCCTCCCGACGCCGGTCTCGCCCGGGCGGTGGGTCGCCCGGGCCTGCTCAGACCTCCAGCCCCGCCTCGATCGACCGGAGCTGGTGGCGGGCCATGGCGAGGTTCGAGCGGTTCTTGTCGAGCGCCAGGTAGAGGAACAGCCCGTTGCTGTTGCGACCCTTGAGCAGTCTGATCAGGTGGTACTGCGAGCCGAGGGTGATGAGGATGTCCTCGATCTCGTCGTTCAGGCCCAGGTGCTCCAGGGCGCGGACCTTGGCCCGGACCACGTCGGTGTTGCCGGCGGCGGCCACGTTGAGATCGAGGTCCTTCCCACCGCCGAGGGTGCCGAGCGCCATGCCGCTGCTGTAGTCGACGAGGGCGATGCCGATGGTCCCCTCGATCGAGGTCATCGCTTCCTTGAGGGAGGCTTCGGTACTGGCCATGAGGGACTGACTTCCTTTCGGGACAGGGGTGTTCGGGCCGACGGCGATCTCGCGGTCGGCCGGGGTCGGGCTGCTCGCCCGGGGCTTCCTGGGGACGGG
>NZ_VJYK02000354.1 GCF_007097205.2 Streptomyces alkaliterrae | reverse complement strand
CACCCGACCTGCCCGCCCTGCTGTGGCTCGAGGTGCCGCACGAGGACGACCGGCACGCCCTCCCGCCGCTACCGGCGCACGCCCACGCCCACTGGTCCACCCACGGCGGCGACCCGGCCCGTCGCGGCGGCCTCACCCGCGCGGTGGCCGACGCCGAACTACCCGACGGACGCGGCTACGCCTGGCTGGCGGGCGAGGCCGGCGGCGTCAGAGCCCTGCGCCGCCACCTCGTGCACGAGCGCGGACTGGACCGCCGCCGGATAACCTTCTCCGGCTACTGGCGGCTGGGCGCCAGCGAGGAACAGCTGCGGCAGGAGGCGCTGGGCGGGTGATCACCCGCCCGTAGCCGCTCCGCCGTCACAGGCCGACGCGGGCCAGCGCCTTCTCCGAGCACGGCACACCGCCCGGCACCCCGGGCGCCGTGTCCGCCGCCGACCACGCCGCCGCGCACAGCGCGCGCAGCGCCTCCACCCGCTCGCCGCCGCCGGACAGCTCAAGCTCCCCGTCGGCCACCCGGGCCAGCCAGCCACCGCACCGCCAGCCGCCGTCGGACTCCGTCGCCGCCCCATGGGCCTCCAGCAGACCGCGCAGGTCCTCGGCCACATAGGTGGGACGCCGCCCGGGCGGCGCGGCGAGCAGCTGCGCGCCGTCGGTGACGCCGGTCAGCACGAGCAGCGAGTCCACTCCGCCGTTCACCGCGCCCTCGATGTCCGTGTCCAGCCGGTCCCCGACCACCAGGGGCCGCTCGGCGCCGGTCCGCAGGATGCTCTCCCGGTGCATCGGCGGCAGCGGCTTCCCAGCCACCCTCGGCTCGGGTGCCTCCCGCATCCACCGGGTCGCGATCCGCACGACCTCCACGGCGGCCCCGTTACCCGGCGCGATACCGCGACCGCTGGGGATCGTCAGGTCGGTGTTGGACGCGTACCAGCGGGCACCGCGCCCGACCGCCAGCGCCGCCTCCGCCAGCCGCCCCCACGGCAGCTCGGGGCCGCCGTAGCCCTGCACCACCACGTCCGGCGCGTCGTCGGCCGACTCCACGACGGCCAGGCCGCGCTCGGCCAGCGCCACCCGAAGCCCCTCCCCGCCCACACACAGCACGCGGGCGCCGACGCCGACGTCCTCGGCGATCATGCGGGCCACCGCCTGCGCCGAGGTGACCACCTCCCCGGCCTCCGCCGGCACACCGAGCCTGGTCAGGTGGTCGGCGACGGTCAGCGGAGTACGAGCCGCGTTGTTCGTCACATACGCCAGCCGCATCCCGGCGGCCCGGGCGCGCGCCAGCGACTCCACCGCGTGTCCGACCGCCTCCCCACCGGCGTACACCACACCGTCCAGGTCAAGCAGCGCGGTGTCGTACGTGGTGTGCAGCGCTCGCGCACAGGATCCGAGCATCGTCGAACGATCCCTCCGGGTAGGTGGTGTCCGGGTCCGGCCGCGACGGCCCCGACCGGCATTGTCCAGTACCGGTCGAAGCGGTTCCCACCTCGGGGTCCCGGAGACATAGCATTCTCGGATGCATCTGGACGGACTCCGCCTCACCCCCTTTCGCGGCCTGCGCTACGACAGTGCCAAGGTGCGCAGTCTCGCCGCCGTCACCTCACCGCCGTACGACGTCGTCGTCCGGCCCGACGGCGTGCACCAGCTGGAGACGGCGGACCCGTACAACATCGTCCGGCTCATCCTGCCGCACACCGCCGACCCCGCGGCCCGGCACCGGCTGGCCGCCGACACCCTGCGCCGCTGGGAGGCGGAGGGCGTCCTCGTCCGCGACGCGCTGCCCGCGTTCTACGTGTACGAGCAGCAGCGCGGCGACACGCTTCAGCGCGGGCTCATAGGCGCGCTGCGCCTGACGCCCCCGGAGGAGGGTGTCGTACTCCCCCACGAGGACGTGATGCCCCAGGTGGTCGCCGACCGGCTCGGCCTGATGAAGGAGACCCGGGCCAACCTCGAACCCCTCCTGCTCTCCTACCGGGGCGACGACGGCGAGCGAGGCGCGACCGCCGTCACCGAACGCGTCGTCCGCCGCGAACCGCTGCTCAGCACGGACACCGAGGACGGCTTCCGACACCGCCTGTGGGCCGTGACCGACCCACACGAACACGCCGAGATCACCACCGACCTCGCCACCCGCCGGGCCCTCATCGGCGACGGACACCACCGCTGGGCCACCTACCTGCGACTCCGCCAGGAGCACCCCGGCGACCCCGCGTGGGAACACGGCCTGGTCCTGCTCGTCGACAGCAACCACCACCCGCTGGAGGTGCACGCCATCCACCGCGTGCTCCCCCGCCTCGCCCCAGAGGCGGCACTTCGGCTGCTTGCCGGCCAAGCCCGCTGCCGGCCCGTCGAAGCGCCCCTCAAGGAGGCGCTGCGGACGCTCGACGACAGCGAGGGCAACGCGTTCCTGCTCTACGGCGGCGGCACCTACCAACTCGTCGACCGGATCAACCCGCGACTGGTCGCCGACGCCGTCCGCGCCGACCGGCCGGCCGCCTGGCGGGAACTCGACGCCACGGTGCTGCACTCCGTGCTGCTCGACCAGGTGTGGAAGGTGCCCGACCAGCCCGCCGACATCAGCTACCTGCACTCCGCCGACGCCGCGACCACGCAGGCCGACCGCACCGGCGGCACCGCCGTGCTGATGCGCCCGGTCAGCGAGGACACCGTGCTGGAACTCGCCCGCCAGGGCGTGATGATGCCCCGCAAGTCCACGTCCTTCGGCCCGAAACCGGCCACGGGGCTGGTGCTCCGCACCCTCGACGAGGAGTCGGCGGAGCGGTGAACGACCGGAGGGGCGGGGTAGGGCCTTCGCCCCTACCCCGCCCCTCCGGTCGTCTCAGATCCTCAGCGCCGGCAGCGGCTAGCGCTCGCCGCCGTCGACGTCCCGGTCCTCGTCGTCCCGGTCCTCGCCCCGCGGCTCATCGACCTTCGGCTCATCGACCTTCGGCTCATCGACCTCCAGGCCCTCGGCCTCCGGGTCGAGGGCGTCGGTGAACTCGACACCGTCAAGCTCCGCCAGCCGGTCCGAAGCGTCGGTCATCCCGCCCTGGTCTGCCTCAAGCGCCTTCGCGAACCACTCACGCGCCTCCTCCTCACGGCCGACCGCCAGCAGCGCGTCGGCGTACGCGTACCGCAGCCGCGCGGACCAAGGCTGCGTGGAGTTCGCGTTGAGCTCGGAGCACTGGAGAGTCACCACGGCGGCCTCGGCCTGACCCATGTCACGCCGAGCACCCGCGGCCACCAGCCGCATCTCGACGCGGCCCTCCTTGTCGAGCTTCTGCACCTCCGGCTCGCCCGCCATCGCAAGCGCCTTCTCCGGACGGCCAAGGCCACGCTCGCAGTCGGCCATCACCGGCCACAGATGCTGGGCACCCGTCATACGGCGAGCCGCACGGAACTCCGCGAGCGCCTCCCCGTACTTCTCCACCCCGTAGGCGGCGAAGCCGGCAGCCTCGCGCACGGCCGGGACACGAGACGCCAACCGCAGAGCGACCTTCGCGTACCCGTAAGCGCCCTCGGGATCCTCGTCCAGCCGGCGCGCCACCATGACGAGGTTGCGTGCGACGTCCTCAGCGAGGGTCTTGGGCAACGTACGGAGCTCCTGGTGCACCGCAGCGTCCAGCTCCTCGCCGGTGACGTCCTCGTCGATCGGCAGTCGACGCAGCGGGGGACGGTCCTGTCGCCGGTCGTCACGACCGAACCCCTCACGCCGAGGACCACCGCCACCCCGGTACCCGCCACGGTCGTCCCGCCCACGCCCGTACGGACGCCGCTCGTCATCCCGACGCGGACCACGGGGACGGTCATCGCGATCCCGGTCGAACGGACGCCGCTCATCGTCCCGACGCGGACCACGCGGACGATCGTCACGATCACGATCGAACGGACGCCGCTCGTCATCCCGACGGAAGCCGCCAGGACGGTCGTCGCGGTCACGCCCGTACGGACGCCGCTCGTCATCCCGACGCGGACCACGCGGGCGATCGTCGCGGTCACGGTTGTACGGGCGCCGCTCGTCATCCCTACGGGGACCACGCGGACGGTCGTCACGGTCCCGGTTGTACGGGCGCCGCTCATCATCCCGACGCGGACCACGCGGACGGTCATCGCGATCCCGGTCGAACGGACGCCGCTCATCATCCTGACGGGGACCACGCGGACGGTCGTCACGATCCCGGTTGTACGGACGCCGCTCATCATCCCGACGGGGACCACGCGGACGGTCATCGCGGTCACGGTTGTACGGGCGCCGCTCATCATCCCGACGCGGACCACGCGGACGGTCATCGCGGTCACGGTTGTACGGGCGCCGCTCATCATCCCGACGCGGACCACGCGGACGGTCATCACGGTCCCGGTTGTACGGGCGCCGCTCATCATCCCGACGCGGACCACGCGGACGGTCATCGCGATCCCGGTTGTACGGGCGCCGCTCATCATCGCGACGCGGACCACGCGGACGGTCGTCACGATCACGATCGAACGGACGCCGCTCATCATCCCGACGCGGGCCACGGGGACGGTCGTCACGATCCCGGTTGTACGGGCGCCGCTCATCGTCCCGACGCGGACCACGCGGACGGTCATCACGGCGGAAGTCACGACGGTCGCCCTCACGGCGGTCGCCTCGACGCTCGTCGGAACGCCCGGAACGGTAGCCACCGCCGCTGCGGTCGCCCGGACGACGCTGGCCCGAGCCCTCCGACCTGGCAGGCCTGTACGGCCGGTCCTCAGGTGAGTTCGACATCAACGTGACTCCTTGTTTCTGGCCGTCCCACAGCCATTCTCACGCGCCACGACGACGAGCGCGATCTGTCGGGAAAAGCAAAAAGAAGAGGGCCGCCAACCCCAGCGCACTTGCTGGGGCCGACGGCCCTCTCTCAAAGATTGTTCGGCGGCGTCCTACTCTCCCACACGCTCCCGCATGCAGTACCATCGGCGCTGACAGGCTTAGCTTCCGGGTTCGGAATGTAACCGGGCGTCTCCCCATCGCTATGACCACCGAAACCTCATCACCGCTCCACATGGAAGCGGAAACCGACAAGGTCAGCGAACAAGCACACTCTTCAGTTGACTTGTTTGATTCAAGTACAACCGGTTCTGGCTGTTCATTGCCTCAGAACCAACACAGTGGACGCGAGCACATATGGTCAAGCCCTCGGCCTATTAGTACCGGTCAACTCCAACCCTCACAGGTCTTCCATCTCCGGCCTATCAACCCAGTCGTCTACTGGGAGC
>NZ_VJYK02000353.1 GCF_007097205.2 Streptomyces alkaliterrae | reverse complement strand
AAACGCGTAAGATCGTCGGAAGCGTCAGATGTGTAGAAGAGACAGGGAGGGGGTCTGCCGCGGGGGGACGGCGTAGGTGCGCCCGTTGTAGTGGACCTGCGGGTTGTGGTGTACCGGCTTAGCGCGCACGACCCACCTCCGCCCGTGCCATCGGCGGTCGGCCCGGCGGTGAGGCCTGCAGCAGCTCCTGCTTGAGCCCGGCGGCCAGCGAACCGGCAGCGAGCATCAGCTTGCTCCGCGCGAATCCGCGCGGCATATCCACGCCCTTGCTGAACACTTCCGCTTCCCTGCGGGCCAGGGGCAGCGTCCCCAGCAGGTCCACGCGCACTCCGGCCGCCTTCCGCAGCTCCTGGACCACGTACGCGTCCGGGTAGTCCTCCTCGATGAGCACCACCCGCACTCGCCGGCAGTGCTCCTCCAACTGCTCCAGGCGCCGCACCGCGTCCCGGATCATAGGCATGGTGGTCCGCACCACCAGCACCATGACGTCCGCCTGACGGGCCAGCACTTCCGAGGGCCCGAACGCGCCATCCCGCCCGAGGTCGACGAGCACGTCGATGTCGTTCGCCGCGATGCCGTGCAGCATCTGCGACAGCAACCCCCACACCGGCCGGAACCCCGCCGCCTGCTGATGGTCGGTGAAGCCCGGCAGGATGACCCGCGACTTCGGCGGATCGGTCTTCTCATGCGAGACGTCCAGCAGCTGCCTCCAGAACGCCTCGGAGAACGCTTTCTGCCCCGCCCGGCCCGCAACCGACAGGTTCCCCAGCGTGTACGCGTCGCCGTACTGCCCTCGCAACGCCCCGAACAGCACCGTTCCCCGCGCCGGGTCGCACTCGGCGAGCATCAGCTTCCGCCCCTGCAGCGGCCACGCATGCTGCAGCGCGAGCGCCGTGGTCGTCACCCCCGGCGAGCCGGCGCAGCCGGCCAGCGCCACCACCGCCATCACTCACCTCCCACAGTGACCGCGACAGCCCCCTGAGCGGACCAGGCCGCCACCGTCGGCCCGTCCTCGGCTGCCACCGCGACATCCAGCACCCGCACATCACTACCCGGCTGCGGCTCGCCGAGAGCAACCACCCGCGCCGTCACCAGCTCACGATCCTGCGCGCCCCGGCCGCCCTTGCGGCCGTCCGCGCCGCCGCTGCTGTTGGGGTCCGGCACGTTGACGATCTGCACGACCTGCCCGGGCGAGAGCCTGCTCGCCGGCACCAACGCAGGCTTCAACCCCACCGGCACGACCTGCTCACCCTTGCGCACGACCGGCTGGTCGGTGACCTGGCCGCGCGTCAGGAGCGACCCCGGCTCGAGCCCCGTCTTCGCCCGCATCCCCACGATCGTGTCCCGCTCGCTGAACGGCACAGCCTCCACACCCGGTCCGAGCGCCACGTTCGCCTGCCCCAGATGCTTGGCCGTGATCGTCTCCCCTGCCGGGACTTCCGCGACCACGGTGAGGACCTGCGTGCGGTCGCTGAGGATGGCGAAACCCGCCCAGGCACCCACACCGCCGAGCGCGATCAGCATCACCGCGAGCGCCATCAACGCCGGCCGACGCCGGTTCTTCGTCGCGCCAGCACGCGGCAACGGCGGCCCGGACGGCCCCAGACGGTCCTCGAACCCTGCAGCAGGCGTGGTGGTTGTACTCACGTTCTCGCTCTCCCCTTAGACCGGCCTCAGCGGCCGACGGCCTGTCCCTCGCCGACCGACACCGCGGCCTCACTGGTCCGGGTGGTGGTCACCTCACCGGCCTGGTCGCCGCCAGACCACTCGATCTCCCACGTCGCAGTCGCCGTCACCGGGTACGTCCCTCCTGCCTGCGAGGCGGAGCTGGCGCGGTAGGTGTGCCCGCAGGTCGGCGACGGCTGCTTACCGTAGGAAGCCCGGTACGGCGTGCCCGGGCCTGTGCATGTCACTCGGCGGCCATCACCCATGTCCCACACGATGCGGGACACCCGGGCGGTCGCGGTGACCGTCACCCCGCCAGCGGAAGCGGTCGCCGTGTTCGGCCCGTAGGTGGTGGCGCTCGGCGTCACCCACATCCACATCGGCATGCCCACCGTGTACGTCCCCTCGGTCTTTGGGCTGGCGATTGCCGGGCCGGCCAGGAGCATCGAGTCGATCGCCCGCTGCGCCAACACCGCCGGATCCGGACCCTCGTCATCCGGCGCCTCGCCGGCGAAGAAGGGCCCGCCGGCGGGGAAGGCTACCCGACCGGCAGCACCCGGGCCGCCCCGCACCATTTCACAGGTGCGAATGTAGATCGCGCCCTCGCTGGGGCTGCGGCCACCCCACACCGGAGAGCTGGCCGGCGGCTGCGGGTCCAGCTTCCGCGTGGTGCACTCACCCAACGTGTTCTGCGGTTTTCCGCTCCCGGAGCCCGCGCCGCCGCCCGCCGGTGCGGGCCCTCCCGCATCGCCAGCCGAGCCCGGGCTTTCCGCTTCCACGCAGAACCGTTGGCTCGAGCACTCGTAGCCACCGGGGGCAGCGGCGGCCGGGACCGCCATGCCTGCGGTCAACGCGGTGGTGGCAAGCGCCGTAGTCAGCAGCGCTTGCCCTCGACGGTGAACTTCACGACCATCCATCGCTTCCCCCAGTGCTCCATGTCGCTCGTCATCACGTACTTAGTTAGACGCTCCGGCGGGAGGGAGACCTTCTTCCCCGAGTCCTTCTTCACCGGCGTCCACTCCGACACATCCACGCAATCCCGCACCGTGGCCTTCGGTAGCTTCGCCTTCATGTCGAGCCTGGTCACTTCGGGGGAGAGAACGGCTTCGCCCGTGGTGATGTGCCCTCGCTTGCGCATCGTCATCAGGTCGCTCTCCACTTCGGCGAGCGCATCCAGCGTCAGGTAGTCGGGCACCTTCGTGCCGTTGGAGTCCGCCTTCGCGTAGGCCTCCATCTGCGCGTCCCACGACGCCCTGTAGTCCTTGAGCACGGCGGCTTCGTCCGGGTCTTCGGACGACGACCGGCTGGGGGAGGGGCTGGCCGGGGTATCGCTGGGCGACGGCGAGACGACGGGAGTGTTCTTCGCGTCCGTCTCACCGCTCCCGCATCCGGTTGCGCCAAGGAGCAGCACACCCGCAGCTACGGCAGCCGAGACGTGGCGGGAACGTCGCACAGGGGCCTCCCTTCGATCCGCTGAAGGCCGTGGTCAGCGGCCAATCTCCGACATGTAGTGTTCGAGTCACGCTACGCAATCCCTGGCCAAAACCCCACCCCTTACCCAAGGCCCATAAAGGGCGAATGCGCGTGATCGGGGCATTCGGGCGGACTAGTTGTTGTACGACTCACGTGACCGACCACCACCTCCCACTCAGGCAGCGGCCGCGCCACCCGCACACGCCCCGCAGCACGCCGGCCACGATGCCGAGCGCCCGGGTCCGCCCCCAGCGCCACGTCCACCAACGCCAGCCACACCCAACACACCCCCAGCGCCGCCACGAACGCCACCACCACACCCCACACCCCCACGACGACCGGCACCAGAGCGGTTCCACTGGGGGCGGGCACCGCAGGCACCACCGAGCCGAACCACCCCCACAATGCGGCGGCACCCACCAAACCAGCCATCACCAGACCGGCGTTCTCCGCGGCCTGGTCCACCACGAACCGTCGCCCCTGGCCCGCCCGGCGCCGCCCGCCGCTCATGGCCGCCCCCCGGAGCCTGAGGTGAGAACAGGAACCGGCGGTTGATCCTCACCAGGGCGAGCCGAGCACAGGTACTCCAGGATCGCGTCGTCGTGCTCCTCGAGCGCGGCGATGATCTCCCGCACCGGACGCCGCCGCAGATTCGTATCTACCGCGGCGGACTGCTCGGCCAACCCACCCGGGTTGTAGTAGTCCGCCAGCACCTGGTCCACCGCCACACCCTGCACCCGAAACGGTGCCGTGCGACGACCGTGCAGCATCGTCGAGACCACGTACTGCCACTTCGGGAGCGTCACCAGCGTCTGCGGATCCAGCCCCGGCAGCCGCTTGGCGATGAACGCCGCCTCGTCAGCATCCGCGCCGGAAGCCACCAGCAGCGACTGGTTCTGCATCAACGCGGCGCGTGTCTCCTCCGACAGGCGCAACGCCATCTGCGTCAGCGCACCGAACCGCACCTCGTACTTCCGCAGCTGCTCCAGGATCGCGGCGATCGCCCCCCGCCCGGCGCCGTCGACTGCCGTCAGCTCATCCACCCACGCCATCATCGTCCGCAGCGACGCCGGATCCGCCCCCTCCCGGCTCAAGCCCGCCAGGAACAAGTCGAAGATGAGCATGGACTGCAGCAGCTTGTCCGCGCCCCCGGTACCGGTCGGCCGCAGCAACACCACCCGCTGGGCGTCCATCGCCACCCGCGCGTTGTATGTCGACCTCGGCGACCCGAGGAAAGCCCGGGCGGCCTGCGACAGCTCGAGCTGGTCCATCAGCCGCGTCACCACCGGCACCGAATCCGACGCGTGCTGCGGGAACACCGTCCGCCACCACCGCCGCATCTTCGGCGGCAGCCGGCCCACCACCGCCTGCCGCCACTGCTCATCCAGCAGCAACGTCGAGACCTGGAACAGCGTCGGCTGAAGCTCCGGCCGACCGTCCCGGCACATCTGCCACGCCAAATGCGTCAGGGCCTGAACCGCGTGCGACACGATCGTGTAGGCCCGGGGCGCCCCGTCCCCCCAGCCCTGCGCCGCAGCGATCGCGCCCGCCACCGCCCCGGTCACCAGCGGCACATCATCCAGCGAGCGGCCTTCCATCGACAGCGGGTTCCACGCCGCCATCATGTCCCCGCCGCCGGCCACCCCAAGATCGATATCCCACAACCTGGCGTTGACGGCAGGATGCGCCAGATACGGCCGAGCCCGCTTCAACGCGGCACCATGCGGATCCAACATCCACACCCCCACCCCGTCGTAGGCAGCGCAGATCATCTGGAACAGCGCCAGCTCTGTCTTCCCGAACCCGGATCGGCCGTAGATCGCCAAGAACAGGACATCCTTGCGCGGCACCGCCACCAGCCGCCGCTGCCCATCCGCGCTGGCCGCCCGCCCCAGCGGCACCATGCCCGACTGCCCGGTGAACGTCGGGAGCTCCGCTGGCGCCGGCGGCAGCACCCCGCCACACCGCTTCACGTTCGTCGCCGAGCACCAACGGCTCGGCGGCTTTAGCCACGCGGCGATCTCCCCCGTCGTCACCCACTGCCGCCGCCACCGAGCCACCTCCCCCGACGCGAACCGGCGATCGAACGACCACCGCCGCCACCACACATTGCTGTACGGCCGCCACACACCCCGCCGCGGACCCACCGGCC
>NZ_VJYK02000352.1 GCF_007097205.2 Streptomyces alkaliterrae | reverse complement strand
GTTGGGGTGGGCGGGCACCACCAGACCACCGGCCCGGCGCACCCGCGCCGCGTGCCGGTGGAACGCCTCGTCCCTGGCCCGGTAGCGCCAGTCGACGAACGTGCCGGGATCGGTGCCCAGCGCCAGGTAGTGGCCGTTGCGGGTGGTGACCTCCTCGCCGCACAGGATCAGCAGGTCCTCGCCCCACAGCCCCTGCCAGGCGGCGTGCGCGGAGGTGGTGTTGTGCTCGGTCGAGACGATGAAGTCAAGACCGGCGGCCCGGGCCGCCTCGGCGACCTCGGCCGGGGTGCGCTGCCCGTCGGAGTGCACGGTGTGCAGATGGCAGTCGCCCCGGTACCAGGCCCGCCCCCGGCCGCGGGCCCGCTCCGGCGGGTACACCGGCTCGGGCGTCCGGCCCCGCCGGCCGTACCGCAGGGTGACGGCGACCTCGTAGCGCAGACCCTGCGGCGCGACCGTGTACGGGCCGAGCACGACGTGCCAGGTGCCGGCGCCCACCGGCCCCGGCAGATAGCCCGGTGTCGCCCGTTCGGCGCTGATGGTGAACGTGTCGCGGAAGCCGCCGGACCAGCCCCGGAAGGCGTCCGAACCGGTGCCGCGCTCGTCGAGGACCCCGATGTCGAGCGCGTTGCCCGGCGTGCCCGGCGGGACCTCCGGGCGGTCGTAGCGGTAGGCGACGGTCAGCTCCCGCACACCACGCGGCACCTGCACCGGAAGGTAGACGAAGTCCGGTGCGCCGGGCGGGAGTTCACCGCGCAGGCTGCGGGTCTCCGCGTCCTGCCCTGGCGGCGCGGCGAAGGCGAGCGGCGCGAGCGTCACCGCGCCCACCCCGCCCGCGGCGCCGGCCGTCAACCTCAGTACGTCACGTCGTTCCATCTCCGCCGACCCCCTGGCGTCGAGAACAGTCGGGCACTTGCCGAGGACACCGTTGTACGGCTAAGGGACATCGGACAGCACCCTGGCGTATGAACGACCGGAGGACAACACACCACACGCGGCGCCACCCGCGCCCCCGCCCGCCGACCGAAGGGCCCTGATGCGGATCTCCACCAGCGTCTTCCTCACCGACGAGACCATCCACCCCGTACGGCTCGCCCAGGAACTCGAACAGCGCGGCTTCGGCGGGCTGTACCTGCCCGAGCACACCCACATCCCGGTCAGCCGCCGCAGCCCGGCGCCGGGCGGCGGACCGCTGCCGCGCGAGTACGGCCGCAGCCTCGACCCGCTGACGGCGCTCGCCGCCGCGGCCGCCGTCACGACCCGCCTCGCGCTCGGCACGGCGGTCTGCCTCGTCGCCCAGCACGATCCGATCGTGCTGGCCAAACAGGTCGCCAGCCTGGACTGGATGTCCGGCGGACGGTTCACGCTCGGCGTGGGCCTCGGCTGGAACCGCGAGGAGGCGCTGGACCACGGCGTCCACTGGGCCCGCCGCCGCTCCCAGGTCCGCGACCACCTGGCCCTGATGCGCGCGCTGTGGGCCGGCGAACCCACCGCCCACCGGGGCGAGTTCTGCTCCGTCGAGGCGAGCGAGGCGTACCCGAAGCCGGTACGGCCCGGCGGGCCGCGGGTACTGCTCGGCGGCGCGGCGGACGACCGGCTGTTCGCGGACGTCGCCGACCACGCCGACGGCTGGATGCCGATCGGCGGCGGCGGGCTCACCCGGACGCTGCCCCGACTGCGGGAGTACGCGCCCGAGGCCGAGGTCGTCCCGGCCTACGTCCACCCCTCGCCCGGGAAGCTGGCCCGACTGCGCGACCTCGGCGCGGCGGAGGTGATCCTGGCGCTGCCGTCCGCCGCGGAGCCGGCCGTGCTACGGGCACTCGACGACTACTCGCAGTACCTGTAGCGGGCCCGGTATCTCGGCGCGGCGGCCCGCGCGGCGGCTCTCGCGGCGGCGCGGGTCGGACGCGGGTCAGGCGCGCGGGTAGCGGGCCAGCCAGGCCGCGGAGCCGGCCGACGAACCGGGGGCGTGCAGCGCCGGGCCCTGCGTCATCTCCATCGAGAAGTCGTCCGCGAGCTGGAGGAGTGTCGCCCGGCCCTCCAGCTCCGCGATCCAGCTCGGCGGCAGCGCCGTCTCGCCGTGCAGCGCGCCCAGCAGGTTGCCGCAGATCGAGCCGGTGGAGTCGGAGTCCCCGCCGTGGTTGACCGCGAGCAGCAGCCCGTGCCGCACGTCCTCGGCGACCAGCGCGCAGTACACGCCCATCGCCAGCGCCTCCTCGGCCGTCCAGCCCTCACCGAGGGACTGCACCAGCTCAGGGCCCGGCGTCCCCCGGCGCACCGCTTCGAGCGCGTGCTGGAGGGCCTCGCTGGTCTCCTCGTGGTCCGGGCGCGTCGCCAGCAGCGCCAGCGCGTGCCGCACGCCCGCGTCGATCGTCTCGCCCCTGACCACGCCGTGCACGATGACCGCGAACGCGCCGGCCGACAGCACCCCGGTGGGGTGCCCGTGCGTCTGCGCCGCGCACTCCACCGCCAGTTGGAACACCAGTTGCGGCTCCCAGCCCACGAGCAGCCCGAACGGCGCCGACCGCATCACCGTGCCACAGCCCTTGGAACCGGGGTTCTTGGGCGACTCCAGGGTGCCCATCCGCTCGTCCGCGAGCCCCGTCAGACAGGCGTTGCCCGGTGCCCTGCGCGCGTACAGCCACTCCTCGCGGGCCAGCCAGCCGTCGGTCGCCCGGCGCTCGTCGGGACCCCAGTCGCGCTGGGTGGCGGCCCAGCGCAGATAGGCGGCGTGCACGTCCGTCGGCGGGTGCCAGGCACCGGTGTCGCGGCGGACGTGGGCGCGTATCAGCCCGTCGACGGTGAACAGCGTCATCTGCGTGTCGTCGGTGACCGCGCCGCGCCTGCCGTAGGCCGGCACGTAGTCGGTGACGCCCTCCTCGCCGTGCCGGGAGCGGATCTCCTCCAGCGACTGGAACTCGATCCCGGCGCCGAGCGCGTCCCCGACGGCGCCGCCCAGCAGACAGCCCCGAACCCGGCTGCGGAAGTCCTGCTGCTCCATCCGACCCCAGACGACCGTGCTCGAAGCGGTCACTTCGCCCCTCCCTGGTTACACGCCCCCTGCCGAAAAAGCACCCTAGACGACAACCCCCGAGCCGTCCCGCGACCCCCGACCCGCCGGACAGTACCTAGCGGGAGCGGAGCTCCAGCACGGTGATGTCGGGTTCGGCGCCGACCCGCACGGGCGGGCCCCAGGCGCCCGCGCCGCGCGTGACGTACAGCTGGGTGTCGCGGTACCGCTCCAGCCCGAAAAGCGTCGGGTTGGCCAGCGCGGCGAGCACGTTGCCCGGCCACATCTGGCCGCCGTGGGTGTGGCCGGAGAGCTGGAGGTCGACGCCGTGCCGCATGGCGTCGTGGATCAGCGCCGGCTGGTGCGCGATGAGCACGGACGCCCGCCGCTCGTCCCGGTCGGCCATGGCCCGGGCCAGGTCGGGGCCGTCGCCGAACTCCTCACCCGCCGGGTCGTTCACGCCCACGAGGTCGAAGTGTTCGAGTGAGACGTGGCGGTTGGCCAGCACCGTGATGCCGAGTTCCCGGTCGATGTGCCGGGCCCATTCCTGGGCGCCCGAGTAGTACTCGTGGTTGCCTATCGCGAAGAACACGCCTTCGCGGGCGGTGAGCCCGGCCAGCGGTTCGGCGTCGTGGCGCAGGTCGGCGACCGAGCCGTCGACGAGGTCGCCGGCGATGGCGATCAGGTCGGGACGGGTGGCGTTCGCCCGGTCCACGATGCGCTGGCAGGCCCGCCGGCCCAGTACCGGGCTCAGATGGATGTCGCTGATGAGCGTGATGCGGTAGCCGTCGGCCGCCGCCGGCAGCCGGTCGAGGACCACCGGCACGTGCTTGACCACCGGACCCGCGCCGAGCACCTGGTAAGTGCCCTGGCCGACGGTCACGGCGGCGACAGCGCCGGCGGAGACGGCCGCCACCCGGGAGACGAAGAGCCGCCGGGAGGGGTCCGCGGGCTCGTCGGGCGGCGACGCGGCGGCCGTGGCGGCGGGGCCCGCTGCGGCCGTCCCGTCGGCGGGGGCAGGGCCGGCGGTCGCGCCGGTCCTGCCGACCGCGGCCGGGGCGGTCGCCGGTTCGGCGGAGGCCGCCGGGGCGCGGCGCGCCGCCCAGCGGCGCAGCAGCGGCCGTACGAACTCCAGCACGAGGAGCGTCAGCAGCAGGTACACCAGCAGCGCGAACCACAGCATCCCGGGCCAGGCCAGCAGCCGCTTCAGCCACAGCGGGGCGTCCGACCGGCCGGTGACCTGCGCCGCCACCATCACCAGGGGCAGCAGGACCGCAAGAGCGGTGCCGGTACGCCGCCAGACGCCGCCCGGCGCCGACACGTCCCGCACCAGGCGTCTCCACAGGTACCAGTGCGCGGCGCTCAGCACACACAGGATCGAGACCAGGACGAGGGCGAAGGCCATCACCGACCAGCCCCCGAACCATCGCCGTCGCCGCCGCCGTCGCCGCTCTCCGGCCGGAGCGCCCGCAGCCCCCGCAGGCCGACGAGGCCCACGGCCGTGCCGAGCAGGAAGGAGGTGATCGCGAGCAGCAGGTGGACCCAGAAGTAGCCGGTCGGGTCGCCGGCGTCGTCGAAGGCCAGCCCGCTGGCGTCCTGCCACAGGTTGCGGATGAAGGTGATCCAGATGATCCAGGACCACACGCCGAAGGCGAGCAGGAACCAGGCGACCGGGCGGCTGAGCTTCATGCCCCAAGTATGGGCGGGCCCGCCGACAGGACCTCGCCCGGGGCGAGCACGGGCGGGCACGGTGGGGAGACGGGCCGGCCGGCAGGGGGCGGGCCGGCCGGCCCGTCGGCTCACTACCTGATCAGCTTCCCGTCCGGCGCGACGACGAACCACTCGTCGTCGAGCCCCTGGCCGTTGGTCTCGCCCGGGCCGGTGTCGCCGACGTAGTAGTACAGCGGCCACTCGCCGTACGCGGCCTGGGTGACGTCGCCGCCCTGCCGCGCGGTGCGCAGCATGCCCGGCCGTACGCCGTCGCCCGGCTTCACCTCCCCGGGCGTGATCAGGGCGGGCCACACGGCGACGCAGTCGGCGTCGCAGTTGCTGGCGCCGTCCTTGTCCTTGGTGAAGCCGTACAGGGTGCGGCCGGACTGGTCGACCAGGATGCGGCCGAGTTCGGTCTGCGCGACGCGTACCGACTGCTGCGGCATCACCGGGCGCGGCTGGGCGGGCGCGGCCGGTGACGCGGGTGCCGCCCGACCGGGCGGGGTGGCCGGCTCGTCGTCGGTGCCCCGCGCGGGCGGCGGCTCGGCTTCGGTGGAGCCGTCCGGCCCGGCCGGGGCGGCCGGTTGGGCGGGGGC
>NZ_VJYK02000351.1 GCF_007097205.2 Streptomyces alkaliterrae | reverse complement strand
GGTCTGGCCCGCCCCGCCCTGGCGGGCGACGGCCGTGCCGGGCTGCGGCGGGCCGGAGCGGGTGCCGGGCGCGGACGCCCGGGTCTGCCGGGGGGTGCGGGGCGCCGCCCGCCCGCCCGCGCCTGGCTCGACGCCGGGCGCGGCGTCCTCACGTGTCGGCTCGCGCTCGGCGGCCGGCTCCGGTTCGGGCCCGCCGAGTTGCGGGGTGGACGGCTGGACGGCGGCGCCGCCGGTGTTGCGGAACAGTTCGTCGGCTGCCGGGAGACTCACTCGGCGTGGCACCGGGCGAGCACCTCCCTGGCGAGCTGGCGGTAGGCGGCGGCGCCGACCGAGTTGGAGGCGTAGGTGGTGATGGGCTCACCGGCGACGGTGGTCTCGGGGAAACGCACGGTCCGGCCGATGACGGTGTGGTACACGTTCTCGTCGAAGGCCTCGACGACGCGGGCGAGCACCTCTCGGCTGTGCACGGTCCGCGAGTCGTACATGGTGGCGAGGATGCCGTCCAGGCTGAGTTCGGGGTTGAGTCGCTCCTGGACCTTCTCGATGGTCTCGGTGAGCAGCGCGACACCGCGCAGCGCGAAGAACTCGCATTCCAGCGGGACGATCACCTTGTGCGCCGCGGTGAGCGCGTTGACGGTGAGCAGGCCGAGCGAGGGCTGGCAGTCGATGACGACGAAGTCGTAGTCCGGCAGCAGGGGTTGCAGGGCGCGCTGCAGTGACGATTCCCTGGCCACCTCGCTGACGAGCTGCACCTCGGCGGCCGAGAGGTCGATGTTGCTGGGGAGCAGGTCCATGCCGGCGACGGCGGTCTTGAGCAGTACCTCGTCCGGCGTCATGCCCCGCTCCATGAGCAGGTTGTAGACGGTGAGGTCGAGTTCCATCGGGTTGACGCCGAGGCCGACCGACAGGGCGCCCTGCGGGTCGAAGTCGACGAGCAGGACACGGCGGCCGTACTCGGCGAGCGCGGCGCCGAGGTTGATGGTCGACGTGGTCTTGCCGACGCCGCCCTTCTGGTTGCACATCGCGATGATCTTGGCCGGGCCGTGTTCGGCGACCGGCCCGGGGATCGGGAAGTAGGGCAGCGGGCGGCCGGTGGGACCGATCCGCTCGCGGCGCTGGCGGGCCGCGTCCGGGGCGAGGGTCGCCGCGTACTCGGGGTCCGGCTCGAAATCCGCGTCGGGGTCGTAGAAGTGACCCTCCGGCAGTTGGGTGTAGTCCGGGTGGATGTCGGGCCGGACGCCGTCGCCGTCCCCGAGGTGACCGGGGTCCGGGGCGTTCGCGCCCTGCTGCTGGGTGTTCTGATCGACTGTCATGCTCGTTGGGTCCTGGTGGGCGGAGAAAGTGTGGACAGCGACGGAGCCGACAGCCTTGAGCCCCGCGGCCCCTTGGCCCGACGCGAGCGCTCCTGGTCGACCACCTCCGGGAGAAAATGTCGACTCATTCACAAGTCGTCTTACCTCCTTGGCGACCAGGGAACTTCTAGACAGGTCAGCGTGGCACTATGCCGACGGTTGGCGACTCTATGGCGTGTCGGCGGTTCGCAGCAACACAATCCGTCGGAGACGGCACGATGTGTCGGTAAGCGAACACATGCTTGTCAAGGGCGCACGGGGGTCGCGCGCAAGGTTTCACCGGTGGGCGAATCGGTTAAACAGCCACGATCACGGCGAGTTGACGCCGCGTCGGACCGCCTTCGACCAGGCCGGGGACGTAACCGGGAACACGTCACCGGCCGACCCCCTGGGGCGGGGGTCGGCCGGTGACGTGCGTCGAGTCACGTTGACGTTCGCCGTTGACACGACCGGGAGGTGTGTCGAGTCAGCCCGGTCGGATCAGCCGAGCAGGCTGTCGAGTTCGACCTTCTCCAGGCCGTGCGCCTCGGCGACCGGACCGTAGACGACCTTGCCGTCGTGGGTGTTGAGACCCTTGGCCAGCGCCGGGTCGCGGCGCAGCGCCTCCACCCAGCCGCGGTTGGCGAGTTCGACGATGTAGGGCATCGTCGCGTTCGTCAGCGCGTAGGTCGAGGTGTTGGGCACCGCGCCGGGCATGTTGGCCACGCAGTAGAAGACGGAGTCGTGGACCTTGAAGGTCGGCTCGGCGTGCGTGGTGGGGCGGGAGTCCTCGAAGCAGCCGCCCTGGTCGATCGCGATGTCGACAAGGACACTTCCCGGCTTCATCCGGGAGACCAGCTCGTTGGTGACCAGCTTCGGCGCCTTGGCGCCCGGGATGAGCACGGCGCCGATGACCAGGTCGGCCTCCAGGACCGCGCGCTCCAGCTCGAAGGCGTTGGAGGCGATCGGGCGCACCTTCGTGCCGAAGATGCGGTCGGCCTCACGGAGCTTGTTGATGTCCCGGTCCAGCAGGGTCACGTGGAAGCCCATGCCGACGGCGATCTGGGTGGCGTTCCAGCCGGAGACGCCGCCGCCGATCACGACCGCGCGGCCCGCGTGCACGCCGGGCACACCGCCGGGCAGCACACCGCGGCCACCGGCGGAGGCCATCAGGTGGTAGGCGCCGACCTGCGGGGCGATCCGGCCGGCCACCTCGGACATCGGGGCGAGCAGCGGCAGCGCGCGGTTCGCGGTCTCGACGGTCTCGTAGGCGATGGCGGTCGTACCGGACTCCACGAGCGCGTCGGTGCACTCGCGGGAGGCGGCCAGGTGCAGGTAGGTGAAGAGGATCTGGTCCTTGCGGAGGCGGTGGTACTCCTCCGCGATGGGCTCCTTCACCTTCAGCAGCAGATCGGCGGTGGCCCACACCTCGTCCGCGGTGCCGAGGATGGTGGCACCGGCTGCGGTGTACTCCTCGTCAGCGATCGAGGAGCCGGCTCCGGCGCCCTGCTCCACGTAGACCTGGTGGCCGTTGCGGACGAGTTCGTTCACGCCGGCCGGAGTGATGGCCACGCGGAACTCGTTGTTCTTGACCTCGCGGGGGATACCGACCTTCACGTCGATCACGGTCCTTGCTCTGGGGGTGCTGGTCGCGCCGCGCATCTGACGAGTGCCCCGCTTCTCCCTGTTTGTTCCTGATCACACACAGATCGAGTACATCTGGGTACTCACCAGTACATAACCGGAAACAAGCGCTTACAAGGGGAATGCCGGAAGGCAGCCGGGATGACCACGACGCAGCCAGTCTAATGAAGGATCTGCTCGTGTCTAGCCTTGCAAAGGGTCAATCTTTCCCGATCTCGCCATGGATTTCGTAGGTCGAGCCTCGGCTGTCACACGAGGGACCGGACGAATCGGCCGTATCGCTCGCCCCGCCGGCGGCCGCGCCGGACGGCTCACCGCCCCGCTCGCCCGCCGCCTCCGCGTCCAGTTCGGCGAGCAGCCGGTCGGCCAGCGCGCGGTGCGCCGCCGCGGTGGTGAACTCCCCCAGGCGGTCGCAGGTGTCCGCGAGTCGCAGGCTCAACGCCGCCCGCAGCCGTCCGTCGCCGGCGCGCACCGCCCAGTCCAGGGCGTCGTAGCAGGTCCGCAAGGAGTCCTCCGGACGGCCCGCGTACTCCTGCACCCTCGCCAGCTCGCCCAGCGCCCGGGCACAGCCCTGCGGATCCCGTAGCCGGCGGTGGCCGGCGACCGCCGCCCGCCAGGCGCCGAGCGCCTGCGCCCACTGCCCGGAGTACATCCGCACCGCGCCCAGCCGCCCGTACAGCCGGGTGGTGACGCCCACGTCGTCCCTGGTCTGCGCGAGCGCCAGCGCCCGGTCGAACCAGTCGGCGGCCCGCTGCCAGTCCTCCAGCTCCGCGTACGCGCAGCCCATCGAGTCCATCGCGCGGACGGCGGCCTCGTGCCAGCCCTCGCCGTCCGCTCGGGCGGCCTCCAGCGCGGCCCGGTAGCGCGCCAGGGCCTCCGGAAGACGTCCGCAGCCGGCGTCCAGATCGCCGAGGTTCAGCAGCGCAGCGGCCTTCTCCCGGTGCAGCCCGCGCCGCTCGGCCACGTCGAGCACCAGCTCGTGCAGCCGGTAGCGTTCGGGGGCGGCCTCCTCCGGCTGCCGGTGCGCCTCCAGCGCACGGGCGAGGGCTGCGAGGTAGCGGCGGGCGAGAGTGTCCAGGTCACCGTCGGCGACGACCTGCCGCGCGGCCGCGAGCAGCGCCGGAAGACGGCCGTCCAACCAGCGGCGGGCCGCCTCGGCGGTGTCGAAACGCATCGCCTTCGGCTCGGCCGCCAGTGCCCGGCGGTCCTCGGATTCGGGCGGTTCGGTCGCCGCCCGGCAGTTGTGCAGCAGCCGTACGGTCCGCTCCAGCATCCGGGCGCCGGCCAGCAGGATGTCGGCCGGCTTCTCCGCGCGTTCCAGTTCCGCGCGCAGCAGCGGGTCCAGGCAGCCGGGCACCTCGAAGGTGCCGTCGCCGAGCGGGCGCAGCAGCCCGGTCGCCGCGAACTCCTCGACGGCGGTGCGGGCCGCCGGTACCGAGCAGCCCGCGAGCGCGGACGCGGTGTGCGCGTCCACCAGCCCGCCCGGCGCGAGCGGCAGCAGCCGCAGCATCCGCGCCGGAGTCGGCGGCAGGGAGTCGAGCAGCAGATGGAAGGCACGGGGCAGCGGTCCGCTCTCCTCGCGGGCCTCCATGGCGCGGGCCGCGTCGAGTACCGAGGACTGCGGGTGGGCGGCCAGCCAGCCGGCGGCGAGCGTCAGCGCGGCCGGCAGGTGCCCGCACAGTTCGGCGAGCCGTTCGGCGGCGCGGGGGTCCACGGTGATCCGGATCTCGCCGCCGGAGCGCCGGGCGAGCAGAGTGCGCGCGGCGTCGCCGTCCAGCCCGCCCAGCGTGCAAGGCCGGACGTCCGGTACTCCCGTCAGCGGGCCGTCGGCGGTGGCCACGACCAGGCAGCCGCGGGTCTCCGGCAGGATCTCCACGACCTGTTCGGCGGCGGCCACGTCGTCGAGCAGCAGAAGCGCCCGGCGCTCCCGCAGGGTCACCCGCAGCAGTTCGGTGAGTTCGTCCTCGCCGGCGCCGGCGGGGGCGGGAACGCCCAGCGCGTCGAGCAGGTCCCGGGCGATCCGCTCCAGCGGGACGACGGCGCCGCCCGGATCGGTCAGTCGGGCCCGCAGCACCCCGTCCGGGTAGTCCGCGGCGACGCGGGCGGCGAACTCCTCCGCCAGTGCGGTACGGCCCGAGCCGGGACGGCCGGCGATCAGCAGCACCCGGCAGCGGGCGGCCGGACGGCCGGCCAGCGTGTCCAGCCCGGCGCGCTCGACGTCGGCCGTCAGACCGGCCAGCTCGCGCCGGCGGCCCGTCCATCCTTCTTGTCCGGCAGCCGCCCCGGGGACGCTGCTGTGCACCGCCTGATCCGTCACGGACCGAGCCTAGTCCAGGGCCCCCTACGCCTGCCCGTACGACAGGCGTAGGAGTCACCTCATCGGATCAACGCCGGGGCCCGCGGGGAGGGACCGCGGTCAGTACGGGCG
>NZ_VJYK02000350.1 GCF_007097205.2 Streptomyces alkaliterrae | reverse complement strand
TACTACGTGACCATCCAGTACCGGAACAACGGCGACCAGGACGTTCTTCCCAGCATGGCCAAGAACGTCGTGCTCAACAGCGCGGGCGGAGTCCAGAGCCGGAAGCTGACGCTCATCAGCATCGGCGCCCGACCACGTGTATCGCTCGTCGCCGACACCGAGTTGACGTGCCTTCGTGCAGGACCAGGGCTGCTGCGGCCCCAGGCCAGGGGCGTCTTCGTGCACGCGCCTACGAGCTGGCGGGCGCTTCGGCGCGGCAGTGCCCCGCACGGAGCGACCGCCCGACGGTTCCCGGCCCGGCGAGGGTGTAGCCGAAAGGGTGCGCTCTCCCCAAGACGGGTACGGGCCGGAGCACTTCGTGGCTACGCTCTCGTGACAGCCAGTCATCGGAGATAGCCCATGCGTATCCGCGCCGTCACCGCAACGCTGACCGTCGCTCTCTGCCTCACTCTCACTGCCTGCGGCGGCAACGGCAGTTCCGGTGGCGACAGCGGTGACAGCGGCGCGGGCACCGAGGAGCTGGAGAAGGCGGTCGAGAGTTATCTCGCCGCGGTGAGCGGCGGCGAGAGCGCCACCGCTTACGGCATGCTGTCCGAGCGCTGCCGGAAGACGACGAACCGTGGCGAGTTTGAGCAGGCCGCCGCCCTCGCCCACGAGCTTTACGGCAAGCTCACCCCCAAGAACATCAGGGTCACTGAGCTGCGCGGCGACTCGGCTCGCGTCAAGGCCACCGTCGGCGTCCCCGCTCTCGATTCCGAGGACGGCGACGGCGCGCGCTGGGTTCGCGAGGGAGGTGAGTGGCGTATGGACAAGTGCGATGACGCCGCCCCGGGAGATCCTTCCGGCGCCTCGGAGAAGGGCGACGCCACGTCGGCGTCGAGCAGGCACTTCGCCGACGTCAGGATCGTCTCCCAGGGGGCCGAGACCGAGTATGGCGTGACCGGCTACCGCGTGAGACTCACCGTCACCAACAGCGGCAGCAAGGCGGCGAACTACTGGGTGGTCGTGGAGGCTTACGACAAGGACGACGACTACCTGGGCCAGACCCATGCGTCCGTCGAGCGGTTGGGCCCCGGTAAGACCTGGCGTGATGACGTCACCTTCTACGACGAGACCATCGAAAACGGCGAGCTGGCGGAGGTGCGCACGGTGAAGGTCAAGCAGGTGGACTACTGCGACGGCTCGACCGACGATCCCCTGATGTGTCAGATCTGAGCGTGAGCGCGTTCAGACAGGCTATTCGAGTACGTGTGCGGTGAACCCGGTGGCGGGCCAGGACCAGGCGCCTTTTGATCGCGGCTGGCGGCGTCGGTGATACTGGGGCCGCACATGAGCGTCGCCGGTGGTGACCGGTGGCGCGGCAAGGCAGTTGGATGCGAAAGACGGGGACATGCGTAGCGGAGCACGGCGTCGGGGTGTTGGGCTTGTGGGGGCGGGAGCGGCGTTGGCGCTTCTCCTTTCTGGTTGCGGTGGCGACACGTCGTCGGGGGACGACTCCTCCGGGCAGAAGAAGGAGTCCGGGGCGAGCGGCGCGGCGGCCGAGCCCGTCACGCTGGAGACCGAGGCGCGGAAGGCGACGCTGACCGACCGCGACAAGAAGTCCCACGACATCACCGTCGAGCCCAAGAGCCTGCAGCGTGGGGCGGCATCCGACCTGGAGAACGTCCGGCTGAAGGACGACCTCAAGGGGATGCAGCCCTACTACCTGACCGTCTCCTTCACCAACGGCGGCGAGGAGCCGCTGACGCGTCCGGGCCTGACAGGGAAGTTGTCCCTGGTGGACGCCGCCGGCGTCCCGGGCAAGGCCATCACGCTCATGTCCGGTTTCTCGTCGACGCAGTCCGGAAAGACGCCGAAGTGCTCCGGGAACGACCCGGTCGGCATCACCGCGGGCGACACGGTGGAGGTCTGCGCACTGGTGATGATGGCCAAGGGCGCTGCTCCCGCGACCGTCGCGTACGCCGACGACAACAGCGACACCCTCCTCTGGAAGGCCGGGGACGGCAAGTCCGACTCGGACAGCGTGCTGCCGAAGGGCAAGTCCGCCGACTCCGCCGTCGATCGCAGCGGCGACCTGATCCCGATCACGGCCACGCCGAAGAGTGTGCGCGAGGGAAGCCTGGACGACCTGAGCCGCTTCAGGCTGAGCGACGCCACGCGCAAGAAGGTCCCGTACTACGTGACCATCCAGTACCGGAACAACGGCGACCAGGACGTTCTTCCCAGCATGGCCAAGAACGTCGTGCTCAACAGCGCGGGCGGAGTCCAGAGCCGGAAGCTGACGCTCATCAGCATCGGCGGCCCGGGCGTCGAGCAGTGCCCGGACGCCGTACCGAACGAGATGGTCAAGCCGGGCGCCACCGTCACCGAGTGCTCGATCCACTTCCTCCCCAAGGGCGACCGCCCCGCCACCGTCTCCTTCAAGTCCGCCGACCCCGAGCCGAAGTGGACCTTCTGGCGCGCGTCGTCATGACCCGTGCGGCCACGCCGGACTTGTGGTCAGGGTCGGCATGGTCAGCGATACTGGGGCCGCGAGTGAGCGTCGCCGGTTGTGAACCGCCCGACGCGTCAAGGCGGTTGGCTTCGGAGGTGGGGGACATGCGTAACGGAACACGACGTCGTGGTGTTGCGGCTCTGGGGGCGGGAGCCGCACTGGTGCTTCTCCTCTGGGGCGGTGGCGCCGGCATGTTGTCGGGGAACGGTTCTCCCAGCCAGAAGGAGTCCGGGGTGGCGGCCGAGCCCGTCAAGGCGGACACCGAGGGCTCTGCTCCCGCGAACGTCCTCTGGACGGCCGGGGACGGCAAGTTCGACTGATCGCAGCAGCGCGGAGTCGTGAACCGCCGGCGGGCCGGCCGGCGGACTTGCGGGGCCCTCTGGGGCCGGTCGTGTCAGAGCCGTAAAGTATGGCGATGCACATGGGCTGCCGGGAGGGGACTGGGGTGCCGCACTCACACTCTGACGGTTCCTTCGCCGAAGGGACCTTCGCGTCATGCTGACCACCACCGCCACGAGGCCGGCCGACGCCGCGTCCCGCCAGACGAGTCCGGCTGTGTCGTATGCCGACTGGACGCGTTGGGATGAACGGACGGCGGCGCGGGTCGCCGGAGCGGCGAGTGTGCTCCTCGCGTTGACGACGGCGGGTCTGGCGGCTGTGCGGCTCGGCTCCGGCGCCGCTGCGGCGGTGGGGGCGGCCGTCGCGCTGCCCGCTGTGGTCGGCGGGGCGCTGCTCTGCAGGGGCGGGCGTCGTGCCGCCGGTGTTCCGCTGCTCGGTCTCGGCGGGTCGCTCCTCGCTCTGGCCGCCTGGCTCGGTTTGCAGGCGGTAGAGATCCGGCTGGTCGCGGGCGGTGCGGCCCTAGGCGGCACGGTCGCGCTGCTCGGCTGGCGCACCGACCGGTTCCGTGCGGCGGTGGTCGCGGCGGGAGCCGTGGTGGCCGGCGCGGTGTTGTGGGCGGGTGCGTTGGCCGTCGTGGAAGCGGCGACGGCCGGAGCCGTGCTGGGCGTGGTGTCCGTCCTGGTGCTGGGGGTCGTGCCGCGTCTCGCGCTCGCGTCGACGGGGCTCACCCGTTGGAACGTGCGTCGACCCGACGCCGCCACCGTTCGCCGCCACGAGGTGGACACGGCGCTTGCCGTCACACACCGGGAGTTGGCTCCCGTGAGCATCGTGGCGGCGGCATCGGCGACGGCCGGCGGCTGGTTGGCGGTTGACGGCGCCGCCGGCTGGGGCTTCGGCTGCGCGCTTCTCGTGGCTCTGCTGCTCGTCTCCCGCTGCCGCGCCTACCCGCTCACCGTGGAGGTGCTGGCGCTGCTGGCCGGTGCGTTGCTGCTGGCGGTACGGGTGGTGGCGGTGTGGTCGGCCGGGACGGCCGTCGGTCCGCTGGTGGCTCTCGGCGTGCTGTGCCTGCTGCCGCTGGTGCCGTTGGCGGCACCGCCGTCCGAGCAGGTCCGGAGACGGGCACGGCAGACGATGAACGTGGCCGAGTCGACCGCCGTGGTGTTGCTGTTGCCGGTCGCACTGGGCGCGTGCGGGCTGTACGACCGCTTCGTCGACTCGTTCTGAGCTGAAGTACGTCGAGGGGACGGTAGAGATGTCGGCACCGGAAGAGACGACGGACCGGCGGGACGGACAGCCGCCGGCGGTACCGGGCGTCGGGCTCCCGCCGATGCCGACGACGCCCCCGGCCGCCGCCGGCCCCCGGACGACACCGTCCGGTCCCGCCGTGCCGGCGGGTGGCGGGGTACCGCCCGGTGGCGGTGTGCCGGCGCCCCCGCCCGGGTTCACACCGCTGGACGCGGAACCCGCCGCGCCCGAAGCGCGCGGTGGCACGCCTGAGGAGGTCACCAGGCCGTCCGCCCCCGCCGCGCCGACGGCACCCGGCGCGTCCGCTGCCGCGTCCGTCGCCGGGACGTACCCGGCGACGCCGGTGAACGCCTTCGCACCCGCTCCGCCCGTCTCCGTACCCGTGTCGGTTCCGGTCACCGCGCCCGAGATGGCGGACGTCGCACGGCGGTCGCCGCACGGCGACACCGTCCCCCGCCGCACCGCCCGCACGCTGCGGCGCCTCGTCTCCTCCGTGGCCCGGGAGACGGCCGTGGCGACCGAGACCGCCCGGGCCATCCAGCAGCCGCTGACCAGTTGCCGGCAGATCGCCGTCACCAGCATCCGGGGCGGTGCCGGGAAGTCCACCGTCGCCGCCCTGCTCTCCCTCACCTACGCGCACTACCGCAACGACCCGGTGCTGACGGTCGAGGCGGACCCGGCGCTCGGCACGCTGCCGGGGCGGCTCGGCGCGGTCGAGGTGCGCTGGACCTGCCAGGACCTCGCCCGCATCGTCCAGCCGTCGATGCGCCTGACGGACATCACCGGCTATCTGGTGCGGCTGGCCGGGGGAGGTTGGCTGCTCCCCGCCAGCCAGGGCTCGGTGGGCGCCAAACTGGACATCGAGACCTACCGCACGGTGATGACCTCCCTGCGCAACTACTTCGGCACCACGGTCGTGGACTGCGAGACGCTGCCGGCGGAGGTCGCCCGCGCCGCGCTCATCACCACCCACGCGCGGGTGCTCGTCACACCGGCGACCGTCGAGGGCGTCGCCGCGACGCGGTCGGTACTCGACTGGATGGGCGGTCTCCACACGAGCATGCTGCCGACCACGGTCGTCGCCCTCGCGCACGCCGTGCCGGACACCGCCCTCGACGAGGCGAAGGCCGTCGAACGCCTGGGGGTCGGCGGCCCCGCGGTGGTGTCCATACCGTACGACCGGCACCTCGCGGCGGGCGGCGCGATCCAGACCGAACTGCTCGGGGAGCACACCCGCGAGGCCGCCGCCCGGCTCGCCGCCGCCTGTATGGCACGCGCGAACTCCGGTGGGCAGACCGGCCGCCCCCGCGCGTGAGCCGAGCCGACCAGAGGGGAGGCGAGGGGCATAGCGGACATGGGGGGCAGG
>NZ_VJYK02000035.1 GCF_007097205.2 Streptomyces alkaliterrae | reverse complement strand
CGGTTCGGGGGCGAGGCGTTCGTAGCGCTCGATGACCACAAGCTGCGTTGGCTGCCCGTCGATTCGGCGCTGTGCTGCGGCGGTGACCTGGCTGGCGGTGGGGCGGGGTGTTTCGTCAACCACCAGGTACTCGGGGATCTTGTGGGGCGGGTAGCCGGTGTAGAGGAGGGTGGGGATGCCAGCGCGGGCCGCGTGGACGGCGACGTCGCGCCCCACGCGGGCTTCCCGACTTCCTCGCTGAGCGACGACGCCGATCTTCCGCCGGTGGCTGATCTCTGCCAGCTCGGTGAGGCCCGGCCACGGAGTGGGGATGTCGTCAGTGCTATCCAGATGATCTTCCACGCATGTCCCTCCTGACTGGCTATCAGTATCCAGGCAGATAGGGGCGTCTCGCCGGAGTTCGGCGAAGACTCCTCGCCGGAGCCTCGCCAACCCTCTTCGGGGCGTGCTGCGTGGAACACTGGCCGTGTTCGTGGCGTCGAAGGCGGGCACCGGGGAGCGCACGTTGAGTTTGCGGTACCAGCGGAACCGGATCGTCGTGCGGTGTGACAGCTGCCCGGGGCAGCCGATTCTGTCCACCGCGACGGCCGTCGACTTGAACCTGTGCGTCCGCTGCCAAGGCGAAGAGCGGCGACTGCCATGGCCGCATCCGGAGGATCACCTGTGTGCGCCGTGCCGCCGGGAATGCCCCGAGTGCCGTGCCCCCTCCCCCAAGGGCGGCACGTGCCTGGCATGTCAGGGAGTGTGCTGGTCGTGCCGGGCTCCGCTGCCGGTACGCCCTGTGGGCGAGGTCGAGATCAAGGAGCCAAGGAGCGGACGGGGCGGCGCTTCGCAGTGGTCGCGGGCCTTCTTCCCCCGTTCGTGGGGGAACGATCTGTGCGATGCCTGCCGGGAGGGCGAGCGGAGTGCGGACCCGGTTCGCGCGGTGCTGGCCGCTTTCCCACCCAAACTGCTGTCGGCGTGCGGTGGGACGGCGCCGCCCGCCGCCGTCAGCTCCATTCGGGTGCAGCTCCAGCAGTACACCGTCGCGCAGCTGGCCGCTCGGGTCGAGCGGCGGTGGTGGGGCGGCTGGGCTTCCCGGCCCCTGTCGCGGAAGGCCACCGACACACAGGACGGCTACGGGCCCGACGATGTCGCGCTGGCGTTGATCAGTCCGCCGGCCTGCCCCGCCCGGTGCGACGACGGCTGGGTGCCGGGCGACCCGGACCGGCCGTGCCCCGCCTGTCTCGCGAGGCGTGCCCAAGAACGCGACGGCGAGGAGGAGCCGCAGCGGGAGGCGTTCTACCGCGATGCGGCTCGAGCACCCGGGCCTGCGCCGGCGGCCCGCACTACCGCCGAGGCGTTGGCGCACCGGCCACCGCTGCGGGAGTGCGAAGGCCGCGGTGGCACCTGCGGCGTCCCCGTCGCCGATCCGTACACACAGTGCCCGGCCTGCTCGGATTGGCCGACCTGCGCGTGCGGACGGCGCTACGACCCCAGCCGTGGCACCGCCTGCCCAACGTGCAGCGTCACTTGAGGGCGCGCGGCGCGTTGACGCCGTGGCGTTCGGCCCACGTCTCGATGAGCGCCTGACGTTCGGCTGCCGTCGGTCTAGCGGCGCCGGGTCGCTGGCCAGCTCGATGAGGTCGCCGGCAGCCGCCGTCGAGCAGGTCCGTCACCGGTCCCCCTCCGGGCCGGGGCCTCCCTGCCGCCGGCGGCGTGCTGACGAGCCATGGCCAGGGCGGTCGTCCGACTGAACAGGTAGGGACTGGTTCCGGTGAAGCGGGCGTGCTGCCAGGCGCTGCCGTCCCAGTGGCGGGCCTGCGCGGCCCCCTCGAAGACGGCCCAGCGGTCATCGTTCTCGGGGTCGCGAGCAACGACGTACTCGCCGACAGCCTGCGCGCCCCGGCGCGGCCCGGGAATGCGGTACTCGGAGACGAAGGCCACGGATTCAGCCGTCGATGCCTGCTCCTTCTCCTCCCACCGGCGGAACCCTTCTTCGTCCTCGGCGTCGTGGAAGCGGACCGCGTGCCAGCGCTCCGTGACGAACCCGTCGACGTCCGCCCAACAGGCGGCGACGACGGCAAGCAGGTTCCAGGTGCCGCGGATGTTCAGGAGGCGGCGCAGCCTCTTGCGGTCGTCCTGCTGCGCCTCGGCCACGATCTTGTCGCCGAACTCGTAGCTGAGGCTGCCGGCGAAGCCGGGCACGAGGGTGCGCAAGGCGGCGTTGGTGCGGTACTCCTCGGTGCCCACCTGCAGGGAGGGGCCGTTGAGCACGTCCATGAGGAAGCCGGTGAGCGCGTCCACGTCGTCCTGGGTGATATCGACGACGTAGCGCAGTGGCTCGGTGGCGGTCATGCAGCGTCCCTCTCGTGCCCGACGTCCGGGTGACCGGCCGTCACGTTCCGTTCTGTGGCTTCGGATAAGAAGCGCGAGCTATTCGATGTGATCACGTCCCGTCCACGAATCCCGGACTGCGATGGCAAGTTGGCCGAATCTCGCTGCCCGACGAGGCTTGGAGGGCATGCACAAGGAGAGAATCTAAGTGCTGCACAAGCATGCAGCACTTAGGGTGAAATGAGGAATCAGCCGTGAGTCACGTTCGTCCGCTCGCCAACGGCCTGCGCACCGACCACCCGGTGCCGGGCCTCCCGTTCGTCGACGACTCCCACCTCCCACTCGACGAAGGCCCCGAGGCCATCGAGGCCGTCGGCCGCAACAAGGGCCCGGACACGTGGGGCCGCTTCGACAAGAACCGCGCCGCCGGCGGCTGGCGCGCCTTCACCACCGACCCGCTCGACCACAGCCTCGGCTGGGCGGTGCGCCACCACCCCGAGCTCGGCCGGACCGTGCTGCTCCTGCGCGACGGCGACACCTCCTCCCTGCACACCCAGTGGGACGGCGAGCCGCTGCTGTTCCGGGCTGGCGGCTACTGGTGGAACGGCCAGACGTGGTACCGGCCCGGGCAAGTCTGGAATCCGGTCGAGGAGGAGTTCGAGCGGCGCAAGGCCCGCATGGCCGTCACCGTCAGCGTCGCGGACGTGCTCGACGGCCGGGCCGACCCGGCGAAGGCGTACGTGGGCAAGGTGGCCACCTTCGACCCGGACGCCGCGCGGCCGGATAATTGGCTCGACCACTTGGCGCTGTGGGCGCAGCACCGCCAGGCGCGGGACGGTGTGCTGGAGCTGGGGCGGTGCGTGGTCGACGTCTCCAGCCCGGAGCTGACCGGCGCCCAGCTGATCGGCGCCCCGGAGATGGCGGAGCTTGGCGGCATCACCGCCTCGACGCTGCGGGCCTACATCTCGCGCGGCAACTCCGAGGTGCCGCTGCCGCAGGCCACCGTCGGCGGCCGCGACCAGTGGGCCCGGGCCGTGGCGGAGGACTGGGTGGAGGCGCGCCAGCGCTCCTACGAGGGCGTCAAGTCCGCCATGTCCGCCGGCGACCCTGACAGCCTCTCGCCCGGGGCAGTCGAGGTACGCGACCGGTTCGCCGTCGACTTCCACCACACGCTGTTCGACCGGCCCGACGTGCGCAAGCGGTGGGTGCTACGGCAGCGCAACAAGGAGTCCGTGGCTGAGGTTGCGGACGCGCTGGCCTGGTCGGTGGCGATCAGTCTGGACGAGATCGTCCCCACCGAGCACCTGGGGCGGACCGTGCGGGCCGCAGTGCTGTTCGACTTCGCCGAGTCCGTCGAGATGTTCGCCGACGACGCGGACGACGCGGACGACGGGCCGGAGCACTGGTGGCATCTCAACCTGACGCCGTCGGTGGCCAAGACACTGGACTGGTACATCCGATGCTTTCCCGCCGAGGCGTACGCCACCATCGGGGAGATCCAGCGGCAGGCCCACAAGACGTGGTCGGCGCCGGCGGCGAGCACCCTGCGCGCGCTGCGCTCGGCGCTCTCCCTCGACGGAGAACTGACCGACGAGCAGCGCGCGACCTACTTCGCGCTGCTCGAACCGCACGAGGACACCGACTGACAGCCAGCACCCGCGTATCGGGTAGGGGCCGGAGCCAATGCCGTGGCTCCGGCCCCTACCCGACACCGCCGGCAGGCTGGACCCTTTTCGGCGCCGGTGCGGTACGCGCTAGGCGACGTGCCGCTAGGGTGCGGTGCGACAGTCAGCACCACCCGGGAGGATCTCCATGCCGCCAGCGCGCCGTAAACCCAAGAGGAACAAGGGGGCCGGGAAGCTGAACAACGCGCGTCACGAGGTCGGTGTCGACACCCCAGAACCGACCGCTGGCAGCCCTTCGGGCATTCACCACCTGGAGCCGGAGGACGGCGAACTCTTCGAGCATCCTCCGACCGACATCGGTCCCAACCCCATGAACCGCCGGCTTGCGCTACGGAACATGGACGAGATGATCGACAGTGTGAAACGGCAGGGCGTCCACACGCCCGGCGCCGCCATGCACACCGAGCTGTTCATGGAGCAGTACCCGGAGTGGGCCGACCAAGTCCTGTACCCGGAGCGCACCTACATCCTTGGCCCCGGCCACCGGCGGCATGCGGCCGCACTCGCTGCAGGGAAGCCGATGCTGCTGATCCTGCGGGATCAGTGGGCCAAAGACCGCACGGTCGAGGAGAACCTGATCTCCGAGAACAACGACCGTGACGATCTCTCCCCCATCGAGCAGGCCCTCCAGCTTGATCTGCTACGCAAACGAGGCATGACCGGCGAGCAGATCGCGGAGCGCTCCGGCTACGGCAACCGCGGCACGGTCAGCAAGTTCTTGAGCCTCCTGGTGTTGCCACAAGAGATCCAGACCGAGATCCACGAGCGCAGGATGTCGCACAGCGACGGCTACACGCTGGCGACGATCAGGGACTCGGACAAGAGCAACGACACTGCGGCCGCGCATGAGCTACAGCTACAGGCTTACGGCTGGATGCGAGACGAGGGCATCACAGCAGACGCTGCGAAGAGCCGCCTCAAGGTGCAGGCGACCGTGTTTCCCACGAGAAACAAGAAGATCGAGAAGCCCACGAAGCCTCAGCGCGACGAAGGCGGCAACCAGCAGCGCGCTGCCGATGTTTCCCACGAGAAACACGGCACCAACGCAGCAGAGGACCCGATCCAGCCCGATCAGGACGGCTCCGCGGCTGGCACAGACACCTCGATTCCGCACCAGAGCACAGGCGAGGGCGACAGCCAGGAGCGGCAACGGCAGGAGCGTGCGTCGGGCACGGGCGTGGATGAGCGGGAGAAGCAGACGGAGCGTGACCAGGTCACGGCGGCTGAAGAGGCGTCGCAGCGTCGTGGGCTCGCGTGTCGGTTGCTGCTTGCCCAGGAGAGGTACGCCAGCGCCCCAGACTTGTCAGTAATGCTGATCAACGCCGTCCTGAACCAACTTGAGTGGCAGGACGCAGCTGCTCTCGCTCACTCCTGGCTGCGCGAGCTGGGGAAGGGGCCGAGTACTGAGCGGCCCTCCATGTACTTCGTTGAGGTTGCAGCGAGCGAAGACGCTACGCTGAAGCGTCGGGCTGCCTTTGCCATTGCCCTGGCCGCAAACGAGTTGCACACCACTCGCCAGGACCCGCACTGGGACGACCGCGCTCGGGCCCATCTGCAGTTCCTCATCACCAACAAGGCCGTCGCGTACGAGCCGACCGAGCACGAGCAGGAGCTCCTCGGGTTGGTCTCCTCCGAGGCACAGTGACCGCTCCCCTTCTTCCCGGAGATACTCCATGACACCCAGCACGGCTCATGAAGCCCGCACCAGGATCCTCGACAAGACACGTGTCCTGGTCTTCGCTCTGAAGGCCGGAGGCACGGCCAAGACGAGCTCTTGCACCAGCCTCGCCGCGATCCTCGGTTCCCGCGGCTACAAGGTCCTCGTCATCGACCTGGACCCCCAGTGCAACTCAAGCCAGGTCCTCGGGTACAGCAGGTTCCGCACCGGGCAGCGGAGCATCACAGACGTGATGAAGGAGGAAGTCGAGCTTCAGGACGCGGTCGTTCAAGCCCGCTACCTGGCGGACGACATCGATCCCGAAGATCCGGACGCCGCGTACGAGCCCATCGATAACGTCTTCATCGTGCCCGGCAACGCCGAAGACCCCGATGTCGACGAAACCGAGCGGCTTCTCAACGACCCCAAGTACGCCGACTCCTACTGGATCCGCGACGGCCTGGCCGACATGGACGGACAGTGGGACGCCGTCCTCATCGACTGCCCCGCCACCTACGGTCGCGCCACCGTCACCGCGTTCGTCGCCCTCGACAAGAACGTCGACGGAGAAGTCGTCCCACCGATCCTGTGCACCTTCAAGGAGGGCGGCGCACTGGTCCGCCTCGAGAAGAAGCTCCAGGAGATCAGGGACCTGCGGAAGTACGCAGTCAAGGGCATCCAGCCCAAGATGCGGCACGTCCTCGTCTGCTGCGCGCCCAACTCCTCCTTCGGGACGGCGGAGCACCGCCGGACCCTCAGCGAAATCCAGGAGACGTACGCCGACGTCCTGCTCCCGCTCGTCCACTGGTCCGGTGAAGTCCCGAAGATCTACAGGGACGAGTGCCCGGTTCCGATCTTGGCGCCGAACAGCATGCCCGCCCAGGAGTACAACAAGGTCGCCAGCGCGCTCGGCTTCCCTCAGCGCTCAGCCTGATCCGTCAATGTTTCCTGCCGGAAACACGGAGAGGGGGCGAGCACCGAGCGGTGCTCGCCCCCTCTCCGCTTCCTTCGCCGCCAGCGCCGGAACTCGAAGGCGCGGTCAGCGCCAGGACGATGATGGCGTAACGGGTGGCCCTTGGCCGGGTGCTGGGGTTCCTGACATCCGGCAGCGCGAGGTGTTTCCCGCGGGAAACACGAAACGAGGAAGCACCCGGGCAGCCCTCGTGTTCTTCGCCGGAGAACGCAAGCAGGCCCGGCTTCCCGCACCAGCGTGCGCGGGAAGCCGGGCCTGCCGCTGTCAAGCCGCGCCACCGGCCGGGGTTGGTCAGCAGCCCATTGCTGAGTTCGAAGCGGTAGGCGGCCTGGGTTGCGCGGTGCACGGCGTCCTCCTCGGAGGCCGCGGCGACCTGGTCGAGCGCCTCCCTCAGGTCGCTCGGCACGGCGACGCCGCAGGACTCGGCCGCGCGGGACTCGGCCGCGGCGCGCATCTCGGCGGCATCGGCCTGGGTGAAGCGGCGGCGCAGCGGGGCGAGCAGCGCGGCGGTGGCGTTCAGGAGGGGAAGGGCGGCCGCCAGCCGGCCGATTCGGAGCGGGTCAGGAACGCGGTTCGTCTCAGGAACGCGGTTCGTCGTGCCCGGCCGGGCGGCGCGGGAGGGGCGGGTGCGGCTGATCACCGAGTCTTCGCGCCAGTGGTAGCGATCAGGGCGGCGACCGTCTCCCAGCCGTGGTGCCAGGCGCTGTCGAGGTGGAAGGCCCCGTTCATGCCGAAGTCGGCGAGCTGGTAAAAGCCGGCCTTGCCGGTCTTGGTGGCGAGCTTCTCCAGCAGGCCCTCGCCCGGGACGCGCCGGTCCGCGGCGTAGTGGGTGCCGAACGAGAGGGTGAGGGCGGCCGCGGCGGCGGCCGGGTGGACCCGGATGCCGAGCGCGCGGGCGCCGATCCCGGCGATGATCGCCTGCGTGGCCGTGTAGGTAAGGCAGTGCTCCAGGCACGCCTTACGGCCGTCGGCCGTGCCGTAGACCGTCTTCTTCTCGGTGACCGGGTCCTCGTAGGTGACCGGGTGGTCGTCGGAGGCGCCCTTCACGCGGGCACAGAAGTCGCTCTGCACCCAGAAGTCGCCGATCGCGCTGGCGGCACGGGTCAGTCCGAGCAGGGCGGCGAAGGCGCCGGGACGATGCATGCTGAAGTTCTCCTGATCTCGACACGGGTGAACGGAGAGCGGGGCGGTCGGCCTCTTGCCGATGCTGCGGTCGCCCCGTGAAGCGCCTCGCTCCGGGCCGATTCGGCCGGGGCGACGGTCTGTGTGTGGCGGATACTTGCGGGCCGGATACGGCTGGACCAGGAACCTGGGTGCCGGTGTCGCCGCTGTACGCGGGCGCGGCCTTGAAGAGGTGGCCCTAGGTCCGCACGATCTCGAACATCGCCTGCTTGACGAAGTCGTCGTCTCGCTGGAGGTCGACGCGGTCCTCGAGGAAGTCGGTCAAGTGCACCAGGTGTGCCGAGGGGCCGTAGGGGCGCCTACTCTGCAGGCGGCTGCGCACGATGTGCGCGGCGGTGTCGTCGTCGGGGGGCGCCGGGAGGCCCCGGTTGATCACCCGGCAGTGCGCGCGGCGTGCACGTCGGCGAGGTCGACGGTTGGCTTCTGGGCCGCATAGGCACGGAGCGGCAGCCACTGCCAATCAGCTCGAGCCCGGGGCTTCATTACGGCGTAATGAAGCCCCGGGCCATGTGACGCGTCAGATGGCTTCTCGGGCGCTCCACTGCGCACACGCGGCGGCCAGTTCGTCGGCCCGATTCCAGGAGTCGCCGATCAGCTCCCCAATCGAGTTCGACAGGCTGGCGTGGAAGGCCGACACGGGCGTGATGCTGCGGTCGATGACCATGCGGGCGACCTTCACCACGGCGGCCGGGCTCGCGTAGCCGTACACCGGCAGGGGAGTCGGGTACTCGGTGGAGCCGTCGGCCTTGACCTCAGCGAATTGCCAGATGGGACCGCGCTCAGGCTCTCCCAGTTCGGCTTCGATGCCGGTGTGCCACTCCCAGAGCAGGAGGAGACCGTGGGGCCATGCCGCGTCGGTGGGGATCTCGTCGTGGTCAAGGTCGTGGGTGTTGCTGGGGTCGAGGGTGATGACGGCGTTGAGGTAGCAGTAGGTGCCGCGTGTCTCGGTGTCTTCGGTCCACCAGTCGGCCGGGGTCAGGCCGGCTTCGGTCAGAGCGTCGGAAACGGCGCTGATGTACGTGTCATGAGGCTGGTTTCGCATGATTCCTCCGTTGAGGGGGTTGAGAAGGTAGGGCAGAGGTCTGACAGTCGGGCAGGTCCGGCCTGCGTGAGACGGGTGGCACGAGCGATGCTCGCGAGCATGTAGGTGAAGCGACGGAGACGTGGGTGGGTGCCGCGGCAGTTTGCCTCGGAGCGAGCTCGTTCCCCGGCCGGGCTTCTCACAGGTGCTGGGAGGTGGACGGTGTCAGGCGCTGTCTGGGGGCGAAGGGCTCGTCCTTCACAGCGCTGCTTTCACGCGTTCGCCGAGCCAGCGGGCAGCGTTGACGCTGACGGCGTTCCCGGCCTGGAGGATCTGCTCCGCTTGGTTGCCGTGGACGATGTAGGTCTCGGGGAAGCGCTGGGCGGACATCAGCTCGGTGGTGGTGAGCATGCGGAGCGTGCACTCGTCCACGCTGGGTGCGGGTCGGACGAGGGAGTGGTGGGGTTTGGTGGCGACGGTGGTCAGCGGTTCGTTTGTGGTGCGGACGGCGGCGGTGCGGCCGATGGGGACGATCAGGGCGTGGTGGCGTCCTTGGGCGGAGATTGCGGGTACGGGGGCGGTGACGGGGACGGCGGTGCCGTTGCGGCGGAGGACGGCGATGTGGGGGTTGCTGCCGAAGCGTTGGAGGCCGACAGCGATCCGGGCGCGGGTGGTGGGGGCGTAGGGGGTGTACTTCTTGCGGTTGGGCCGGCCGTCGCCGACTCGATTGCCGGGGAGGTCCCAGTCGATGACCTCGGAAACGGGTCGGGTCGTTGGAGTGAGGATCAGGCGGCCGCAGGTCTGGTTGGGGCAGCGGTAGTCGTACTGCACGCCCCATTTGCCGATCTTGCGGCGTCGCGGGTTGCGCCAGACTTGGATGGCGCGCACGGGTCCGCATTCGGGGCACAGGGCCTCGGGGCGGACGTCGAGGTTGAGCGGAGGGATTTCCCGTCGGCGGAAGACGATGTAAAGCCTGTCTCGATGCTGGGGGGCGAGCGGGTTGTTGACGCCTCCCAGATGTGCGGAGGAGGCGCAGACGATCTGGTGCTCGTAGCCGAGGATGCTCAGGCCGGACAGCCACCAGCCGAACAGTTCCCAGTCGAGGGCGAACTCGATGACGTTCTCGCACAGGATGATGTCGTAGCGGTGGATCTCGGCGGCGGCGATGATGTCCAGGGCGGTCGCGCGGGTCCGCTCGAACGTGGCGGGCTTCGCGATGCCGTCCAGGTCGAGGACGGTCTGGCCGTGGGTGCGGCGGCGGCCGCCGGCGGGGCTGACTTCGGTGCAGATCGGGGACGCCCACAGGATGCGGGTGCGGGGCAGGCGTCGCTTGTCGATCGCGTTGATGTCGGCGATCCAGTGGTCGGCGGTCGGGTGGTTCGCGGCGTGGGTTTGGATGCTGACCGGGTCGTGGTTTGCGGCGAGGCGCAGCGTGTATCCGGCTTCGACGAGGCCGGTTGAAGAGCCTCCCGCACCGCAGAAGAGGTCGGTGAACGTGAGGTCGGCGTCGTGGTGGTATGCCATGGGCTTCTTTGTGTGGTCAGGGATGGGGTTTCACGGGACGGGAGACGTGAGGGAGCCGCCCGCCGATGGTCGGCGGGCGGCTCCACGTCTGGCTGGCGTCGATGGTGCTGCGGGGGTTGAACCGCCGCTTCTGACCGTGTGGTCACACGCGGACTACCGGGATGGCGCCGGGCGTAGCGGCGGTCGCCTCGGTGTACAGCCACTCACACTCCGGATTGGGGCCGGCGGTCGGATCTGGAATCTGGAAGACCGCCCAGATCCGGTCGGTCATGTTGGTCAGGGTCTGGCAGCCGTACCGGGTACACCAGGTGTCGCGGCAGTTGGTGGGGCACAGCGTGAGGTGGTCCCGGAGGTTCTCGCCGAGGAACTCCCTCGAGTAGCGGGACCAGGCGGCGATTGCGAGGCGCAGATCGTGGGTGCCGATCGCCAGCAGCGGGTCGCCGTCCTCGCAGGTGGCGACACGGACGCCTCCGTAGTACACGCCCTCCACGCTGATCTGCTCCAGCGACAGCACTGCGCCCGGGTGCGGAACGGGGAGCTGGCCGCTCGTCGTGGTTGCACTGGGTTGGGCCTTGCAGTCCTTGCTGGCGGCTTGGCTGATGTTCGCCGAGCCGTCGGCGTGATCGATGGTGAGCTTCACCGTTGGTGTCCCTTCAGAGGAGGTCGAGGGATAACTTGCGCGAGGCGAGCAGCGCAGCGTCTGCCGTTCGGTGAGGTCGGAGCGGCAAGGTTGTGTCTGGGCAGCGGATCCCTAGGACGCCGGCCAGCAGCCATCAGACGCTTGTGCCGGGCCGCGAATTGGCAGTCAGGCGCCGTAGACGGGCGGCCGGACTCCGGCACGGAGTTCGCGGATGATCGAGCAGGGACCCTTGGTGGCGCAGTACGCGTCGTCGGTGTCCGGCAGGGCGTTGCTCGTGGTGCCCCACATGTCGCGGGCGACTGCGTTCACGACGCGGAGCATCTCGCCGTTGTTGGGGCGGCAGGCGCTGTTGGTGTCGCCGACGCCGTGCCGGTGGGCGCTGATGATGTGCTGGCGGGCCTGGCGAGCGGCCCAGCGGCGGCTATCGGGGCCGGTGTTCTCGTGGACGTGCCCGCAGTCGTGGAACGTGTCCATGTGGCAGGCGGTGCAGTGGTAGGTGACCAGTTGCGCCGGCTCGCCGCCGGGGCGCCACGTGCCTTCGAGTTCGTAGACGATGACCTCGGCGCCTGGGATCTCGGTGTGCGCGAAGGCGGTGACGAGGCCGATGCCGTCCGCGATCGCGCCGCGCTGTGCCTGGTTCCAGAAGACGCGGGGGAGGAAGTTGTCCCAGCCCTTTCCGTGGGGCCACTTGGCGTACATGACGCCCTGGGAGGCGTCGAAGGTCGCCTTGCCGTCGGCGTTCTCGCGCTTGTACTGCTCGATCTGCTCGATCGACCCGAAGTACGTGGCGCTGAACTCTTCGGACTCCAGGAAGATCAGGCCGTATCCCTCGGGGCGGGTGTCGTGGCCGTTGTCCCTGAGCATCTCGACCATGTCCTCGTAGCCGGGGGTGTGTCCGGGGGTGATGGTGCCGACGAGGGGCAGTCGGTAGTAGTCGCAGCTCGTGACGTGAGCTGGGTTGGTGTCGCTGATGTTATGCGCGGTGCCGTACGTGTTCGTGATCGTGATGTTCATGCGTGGGTTTCCTTCCTGGCGTGGCAGTCGGCGCCCGGCGGTGTGGTTGGGGCGCGGTGGGTTCTGGTTGTTGGTGAGCGTCGGCGGACAACTCACGCGCGGGACGCGTTCGCGTACTGCGCTTCCAGATCCGTGAGCCGGCGCGGGGCGCGGCCCCCGGTTACAGCGTGAGGCCGGCGGCGGCCAGCGCGAGCAGGACGAGGGCGGCGAGCGAGAGGTCGACCGCCCGCCGAAGGTGGAGGAACTTCCTTACGGCGAGGGTGGACAGGACCCGGATGCGGGCGGCTCGGGTGTCGCTGTTCATGCAGGCACGGATCTCGTCTTCGTCTAGGCGTGCCCAGTACGGGAAGGAGGAGCGGTCGGCGCCGCTGAGGCGGGGCCGTACGACCAGGAGGAGCAGCACGGCGGCTGTCCCCAGGGCGAGGACGGCTGTCGCGCCAGCCACCTTGGTGAAGAGGGGCAGGTCCTTGTCGGCGACGGACGTGAGGCCCGCGAGGGCGGCGCCGTTGAAGGCGAGGAGTAACGATGCTTTGCCGTCCGTGCGGCTGATCTCGCTGGCGACCGAGGCGCAGGCGGCGTCCAGGTTCTTGTCGATGTCGGGAGAGCGGGCTATGGAGGTCATGGGTGTTGGGTCTCCGTGTTGTTGCTGCCGGCGGGCCACTGGGCACACCCGGCTGGTATCAGAACCTTGGCTGGTCGGCCCAGCTAGGTCGTCGGGCCGGTTCACCCAGCAGCTCACGCCCGTGTCGGCGAGGCAGGAAGGGACGGGCTGAGTGGGCCGCCGGCGGCGTCTGCGGCCCACTCCGGACAGGGCTTGGGGTCCTGGGGGCGTCTAGAAAGGGGCATCGCCGGGGAACGCTGCGGCCGGCGGCTTCGACATCGTGCTCCACGGGTCGTCAGTCTCGGGAAGGTAGGCCGAGCAGACGTTCCGCTCGCTGCCTTCCCAGTACTCGCCGCTGCCTCCGCATCGGCAGTCGGAGGAATGAGGGTCCTTCGGCTCACCGCGGTCACAGCCGACGGGCTCCTCGTGCAGCGGCACGCCTTCGGCGCTGTAGGTGAGGGTGGCCAACCTCACCTCCCCGGTGCCGCCGCAGCCGCCGGGGCAGTTCGGCGGGTGCGGCGCCTCGGACATCTCGTACTCGTGGTATTCCGTGCGCAGCCACTGCCGGGCGGACTCTGGCTCGCACGGCGGCAGGTGGTCAGCACGTCGCACGGCGAGCGCGGCCTGGACAGCGTCCAGAGCCGCCCGATCATCGCCCGGGCTCTGCAGCGCGAACAGGTCAGCGATCACGGCGCGCAGCAGCAGCGCGGTCCGCTCGCGCTGCGCGGCGTACTCGGGATGAAAGTCGCTGTCGCCGCGAACGATGGCGTAGCGGGCCCAGAACGTCTCCTGAGTGATCTCGGTGATTAGCCTCGGGATCGAGGGCGCCGGGCGGTAGGCGTCGGGGAGGGCTGCGGTGGTGGGCTGGTGCACGGTGGTCTCCTGTTTCTGTCGTGGCGGGCGGCTGACGGCCCGGCCCCGTCGCCGGACACCGCACCCGGGGTGGGTGAGGTGTCCGGGTGTCTCCGACGGGTTGTTCTGGGCTCTGGCACAAGTTCCGTGCAGCGGTGACAGGCTGTAGTCGTTGAGCGTGTTGCGGAGGGTGTGGAAGTCGCCTTGATTTCGCTCCTCGGTCGGCTGGTCTGACTGACATTCGGTTGCCGTGAGCCAGATGCTGTCCCAGTTGCAGGAGATACTGTTCCCGTCGATCGCCGATGTGGCGGTCGTGTCCGTCGCGACGGCGGGCGAAGCGATACGTGTCGAGGCCCGTTGCACGGCGGCGGGCGCGGCGTGTCCGGACTGCGGCGACTGGTCGGAGCGAGTCCACAGCTCCTACCTGCGGTTTCCGGCGGATCTGCCCAGCGGTGGGCGACGCGCGGTGTTGGTCTTGCGCGTCCGCCGGTTCCGGTGCGTCCTCCCTTCTTGCCTGCGGCGGACGTTCGTCGAGCAGGTGCCCGGGCTGACGCGTCGACGCGGGCAGGCCACCGAGCGGCTGCGTTCGGCAATGGGAGCCATCGGCCTGGCGCTGGCCGGCCGGGCTGGGGCCAGGCTCGCGAAGCTCATGGGGATCGGCGTCAGCCGCAGCACGCTCCTTCGTCGTGTGATGGACCTGGCCGATCCACCGTCGGGCCAGCCGAGGGCAGTGGGCGTGGACGACTTCGCCCTGCGCAAGGGACACCACTACGGCACCGTCGTGATCGACGCCGTGTCCCACCAGGTCCTCGACCTTCTACCCGAGCGCGACGCGGCGACGTTGGCGCCGTGGCTGGCGCGACATCCTGGGATCGAGGTCGTCTGCCGGGACCGTTCCGGTGCCTACGCCGAAGCGGCCAGCACCGCAGCGCCGCAGGCCATGCAGGTCGCCGACCGCTACCACCTGTGGCGCAACCTCACGGTAGGAGCCGAGAAGACCGTCGCCGCCCACCGGCTGTGTCTCAAGGACGTGCCGCCGGCCACCCCTGAGCCCGAGCCGGACTGGGAGACCCCGGAAGAGGCGGCGGACGACGAGCCGTCCGGCCGGTTCGCCGAGCGGGCCCAAGCCCATCACGCGCTCGTGCACCAGCTGATCAGTCAGGGCATGGGCCTGCGAGAGATCGCCCGCCACTTGGGCTGGGGACGGCACACCGTCCAGCGCTATGCCCGTGTCGCTCGCTGGCAGGACATGGTCAAAGGCCGCGCGCCACGGCCCAGTAAGCTCGACCCGTTCAGCTCCTGCCTGGGTAGGCGCTGGGCTGAGACGAACGGCCGTGTGACCATCCGCGAGCTGCACAACGAGATCATCGAACGCGGCTACCGCGGTGGCTACACCACCCTGGTCGAATGGGCTCGGAGAGAACTCCCCGTGCTCGAAGGAGCGCCGCCTCCGCCTGCACCGCCGTCCACTCGGCAGGTCACCGGATGGCTTACCCGGCACCCCGCCACCCTCACTGAAGAAGAGAAGCTGCACCGCAAGGCAGTACTCGCCCGATGCCCGGAGCTGGAGGCCGCGGCAGAGCTGATCAGCTCGTTCGCCGAGATACTCACCATGCTCGACGGCCATCGCCTGCCCGAGTGGATCACAGACGCATCGCAAGCCCGACTGCCTGGTATCAGTACCTTCGCCGATCACTTGGAGAGCGACTTCGACGCGGTCACGGCCGGGTTGACCACGCACTGGAACTCAGGGCCAGTGGAAGGCACAGTCAACCGGATCAAGATGCTCAAGCGGCAGATGTTCGGCCGTGCTGGCTTCCCCCTCCTCCGCAAGCGAGTCCTCCTTGCGTGACGCTATGTCACCGCTGCACGGAACTTGTGCCAGAGCTTGTTCTGGCCCCACGAAAACGGTGAGAAGTGGCTCCGCCAAGCGTTCGAGCGCCGGTGGGGCCGCTAGACCCCGTTCAAGACACCGGCGGCGAGACCGTGCGGTCAGCTGACGCTGGCCGTGGGCACGGCGGGGTTGTCGAGCAGGACGCCGCGCAGCGCGTCGAGCAGGTACGCGTTCGGCCGCCGGTCCTGGATGTGAGCGGCGGTGGCGAGGTTGGCGGCGCGGAGGCGGGCGTAGTCGATCGCTGTCTGGTCGAAGCCCTCGCGGGCGGCGATGTCCTGCGCGGTGTTGGCGGCCAGGCGGCGTGTCCAGTCCTGTCCGGCGGCCTCGTGCCGCGTGTGGCAGCGGTCACGCGTCCTGGTCGTTCTTGGCGGTCGGCGCTGGCCCCAGGGCGACCTTCGAGGACTTCCCCTCTGTGACCCGGTGGATCTTCCCTGCGGCCTCCAGGGTCTTCAGGTTGTTGGCGAAGGTCGATTCCTTCAGGCCGGTGGCCGCGAGGAGCTGGCCACGGTCGACATAGTCGATGTCCGCGGGGTCGATCTCGTCGCCCTCGTCCAGGGCGTCGACATACAGGGGGTCGGACTCGTCGCGGAGTGCGTGCAGGATCCTCTCCGCTGCGGTGCGCTCCTTCGGCTTCGGGAGGTCGACGCCGGCGAAGCTGGTCCCCGCCTCCCCTGTTTCCGGGCCGTCTTCGCCGCCTTCACCCTTTTCCTCGAAGCCGGGGATGGGGGTATTGGCGCGCTCCTCCATCTCGGCTTCGTCGCCCCACCACGGGACGTCAAGGGGCGCCGCGATCTGGTCGGGCCGGATGTACGGGGTGGCGTCCTCGAGGGTGTGGAAGCGCATCATGCCGGCGCGCCCGCCCGGGGCCGCGACGTATCCCAGGCCGAAGGTACGGCGGGGGTCGCTCTCCTCCACGCTCGGGTCGTAGATCAGCGAGTCGTCCTCGTCGACCCACACCGCAGGGATCAGGGAGGGGTCTAGGCCTTCGAAGCCGTCGGGGAGGTCGCCCAGGTTCACCTGGTCACTGTCGGTGCGAAGGATGATCCACGTTCCGCCGGCCAGGAGGTTGGCGCGGATTGCTTGCTCTCCGCCGATCTGGTCCAGGTTCACGGTCTGATTCGCCAGGACCCAGGGCAGGCCTAGGGAGCGGCCCAGGCTGGCGCCGTCCTTGACGATCTTTACGGCCTCCTTGCGGTTGACGACCCCGGGGCCCAGCTTCTGGGCGGCCTCGTCCAGGATCGTGGCGCAGTACGGCCGCAGCTTCGACGGTTGGAAGTTCTTCAGCTCCAGGCGCGCGGCCTCCTCGATCCGGTGCTGAAGGACCCACCAGGACAGGCGCATGGCGCCCAGCGCGTCGTAGCTGCCCAGGCCGGAGTACGCCGCCATCCGCGGAATCGCGGGGTTGGACGCTCCCTTGGGGTCCGCGTAGATCTGCGCCATGCCGTTGGCGTGGTAGGCCAGCGAAATGATCTGGAGGCCGCCGCCCTTGCCGGAGCCGGTGGTTCCCGCCACGACGATGTGGAGGGCGCCGAGCTTCGGGTCGAACAGCTGCAGGCGCGCGGGATAGCCGGAGACGATCTTCCCGACGTTGACCCAGCCGCCTGGGGTCGCCTTCAGCGATTCCAGGCCCTCGAAGGGGTGGCCGGCCTCCAGGGGGTTGGAGTCCATCACGCGGACGATCGCCTGGCGGGGGTTGCGCTTCGGCTCGTAGGAGACGAGGTCGATGGAGCGGCGGAGCGCGCCGGCCAACGCGCCCAGGTCCACGGTGCGGGGGAGCGCGTCCAGGTCGTCGTCGGCCTCCACGAGGGCGGACTGGCCCTTCGTGTTGGGGTCCTGTTCCACCTTGGCCAGGTGGGTCTTGGGAAGGACGCGCTTCTTCACGCGCTCCCATGCGCCCTGAAGGGTGTTGGGGTCCAGCTCCGCGGGCTGGATGTAGGAGACGGTGATCAGCGCTTCGCCGGCGTGGTCGCCGTGCCGGATCGTGATCCAGGCGGGGTTCACGCGGTAGACGCTGGAGACGGCCTCCTTCGTGACGTTTACGGACGCGCCGGCGGGCGCGATGATCCGCCCGGTCCAGTGCGTCATGTACACCGTGACGTCGGTCAGGACCTGGTGGCGGTGCTGGCCCTTGTCGGGGTGGGAGATCGTCCGCTCCCAGGCGGCCATGATCTTCTCCGCCGGGGTGCGCGGGGGCGGTGCTTTGGTGTTCGCTGCTGTGGCCGGTGCCGGCTGCTGGACGGTCACCTTGTGTGTGCCGAAGACGCGGCGCAGCCGGAACCCGGTCAGGCCGATCGCGGCCCACCAGCCCAGTGACAGGATCCCGGGAACGGAGACGGGGTTGAGGGCGCCGGCCATCAGCATGTCGATGCCCTCCCAACCCTCGGCCAAGCCCAGCGCCAGGGACATTCCTGTGGTGATCGTGGAGATGCCCATGGTGTCGCGGTGCGCGCGGGCGATGTCGATTCCGGGGAGTGCGTTCGCCCAGCGGCCCAGGCGGTTCATGTAGTTGGCGCCGGCGAAGGTCGCACCGGCCAGGTAGCCGGCGCCGGCCGCTGCGGCTGCGGTCGGGTCGAGCGCGGGGGCCAGGAGGCCGGCTCCGATGGGGAGGACTACCTGGGCGATGGCCGCGGCGCGCTCCGCCGGCTGGGCGTTCGGCACGGCCTGAAGGGTCGTAGACATCGGGGGTTCTCCTCCTGAATCCGGTTGATCAGCAGACGCGCGCCCGTACCGGAGTGGGTTCCGGTACGGGCGCGCGTGGTGGGTGGTGTTCGGCTACTCCTGCTCGAACCAGTCTCTGGAGACCCTTTCCAGGTCGGTCACGTCCGAGCGGTCGAAGGCTTCCTGGAAGCCGGCGTGGGTGGTGCGGGCCTGGTCGCCGGCTGCGGCAGCGGCCTTCGCGGTGTCGTGGGCCTTCGCCGCGTAGTGGATCGCGCCCTCCGACACGCCCCGGATGACTTTCGCCAGCTCCTGGCATTCGGAGCGGGAGTCGGGGTCGACCGACTTCGCGGCCAGGGCCTGCGCGTCGGTCACGGTGTCGTCGGCCAGCTCCTTGATGTGGTCTGCGGCCTTCTTCACGGACTCCGCGTTGCGGGCCAGGGCCTTCTCCTTGGCCCCGACCTTCGCCACGAGGGCCTTGTACGTCAGTTCCGCCATGATCGGGTCTCCGTCCCTGGGCTACGCCGCGGCGGCGTAGGAGCCCTTGTCGTTGTAGAAGCGAAGTTCCGCCGGCTTCGTCTCGTCGGAGTCCACGACGGCCTTGTACAGCGGGGCGTAGCGGGTGTCGATGTTGGTCCGCACGACCTTGCACATCTCCGCGGCGCGCTTCGCCCGCTTGTGGAGCTCGGCGGCCTCCGTCGCCTGGGTCTTCGCCGCCTCCACCAGCCTGGACAGCTTCCCCGCGACCTTCTCCCCGCCCTCGACGCTCTTGGCCTGCTCCCTCAGCTTCTGGCAGTCTTCGGCTTCCTTCTCCGCAGCCTTCTCCAGCTGCTTGCACGCCTCCGCGATCTTGATCAGATGGGTCTCCTTCGCCTCCAGCTTCCGCTCGTACTGCTTGAAGTTCCGCAGCTCCTTCCGGCTGACCGACCCGCGGGCGCCGTCGGTGCCCAGAGTCAGGGTGTTGGCGTCGATGTCCTTCACCATCAGCGGCTTTACGTCGGTGCTCACTCCGTCGTCTCCCTCGTCGGTCGTGATGACGACGGCCCGGCCGTCGCCCGTGGTCGCGGTGGTCAGGGCCGGCTTCGCCTTGTCCTCCGTCTTGCCGCCGACCGGCTTCACCTGGCCGTCCTTGGCGGCCTGCTGCTCACGGTGGTCGTCACGGGCCTTGTCCAGGCGCGCGTGTTCCTTCGCGTTCTCCGCCTTCTTGTGGTCCCATCCGTCTTTGGCGCCCTTCGCGTATGCCTTGACGTGGTCGATGCCGGTGCGGATCGCGCCTCCGTCGCCGTGGCCGATGTCTCGGGACTTCTCCAACGGCGTGCGGCGGTCGACTCCGTCCTGGCTGTGGCCGGCCTTCGAGCCCTTCCTACCGGCGCCCGAGCTGGTGCCGGATCCGCCGCCGGAGCCGGACAAGCCAGCTCTGCCGGCCTTTCCGTCCTTGCCAGCTGCACCCGGCTTCCCGGGACCACCGCCGCTGGCACCAGCATCGTTGTCCTTCGAGCTCTTTCCGGGCCCCTTTCCGGAGTCGGAGGAGCCGGTGTTCTTTCCGGACGCTCCGGATGCGCCAGTCGATCCGCCCGAGCCGGACGCACCCTTACCACTGGCGCTGTTGTTCTTGTGATCCTTACCGCCGCTGGCCTGCTGCTTTCCAGTGCCCGATCCCCCGGAGCCAGAACTCCCAGAACTCCCGGAGCCTCCGGGGGAGCCACTACCGCCGCTCGATCCGCGACCGCCGGCGCCACCCGAGCCGTGCTCGACTGAATTGCACTGGGTCTTCCCGCCGGAACTTCTACCGCTATTGCCTTCGGTATTTCTTCTCCCGCTGCCAGAACCTCCGGAGCCGGTTCGGGAAGGCAGCCCGCTCGACTTCGTTACCGTGGTGGTCCGGGCCTCCTTGACCTGATGCGCCTGGGCCCTGGCCCTCTCCAGATCCAGACGCTTGTTCTTGGCCCCGCCGCCCTTCGCCAAGCGCTGGGCCATGGCCAGACCGAATTCCTTGATCACGCTCCGCTTGTGCTTCACACCGGCCGCGTCGGACTCCTTGCCGACGACGTCGTCGTCGGCGCGGTAGGCGGCGCTGAAGGCCCCGGGCGCGGATCGATCCAAGGCACCGTCCGCGTCCACGATGCCGTCCGTCTTACCGTCCGGATCGTCGCCGGTCGGCCGCGCGGCGGAGGGGTCGATAGTGGGTCGGGCCGGCTCGATCGCAGCCAGCCAGCTGGGGGTAGCTCCGGCCCCGGTCACCGGCGCCGGCCCGCCGCTGGCGGCCGGTGTCGCGGGCGGATCTGGCGGTCCGGGGGCCGCAGGGGTCGCCATATCGGTCGCCACAGAAACCTCGCTCTCCGTAGTTACCTACTCCTTACCGATCGGCGGAGAGTGCCAGCAGAGGGGGCTCAGGGGCCCAGTTGCGGCACTCTCCGCCAGAGAGGGAAGGAGTAAGTAGGCACTCTGCGTGACTAGGCGGCGGTCTTCTTGCCCTTGTTCGCGGCCACCGCGATGACCAGGGCGCCGCCGGCGACGAGGCCCAACAGGGTGGCGGAGTTGATCCCCCCGCCGTCCCCGTTGGTGCCCTTCTCGGCGGCAGCTGCGGCCATGTCGGAGCCGTTCACGCCCTCGCCGTACTGCTGCTTGCAATCCGCGATCACGTCGGCCCTCGAGGGTGATCCGTACCCCTTGCCGACGAGGTCGGAGAGGTCCTTCACGCACTGGTCCACGCGGGCCTGGCGGGCGGCGGCAGCCGCCTGGTCGGCCTTGTCTTCCTTCGCCTTCGCCTCGTTCCGGATCCGCAATTCCTCCAGTTCCAGCTTCTTCATCTGGAGCTGAAGCGCAGCGGCCTCCTTGCGGTCGGCCTCCACGCTGGCGGAGTGGACGTTCCACCAGATGGTTCCGCCGCCTACGATCGCGACACCGGCCACCGCGATGGCGATCTTCCCGCGGCGCGTCAGACCGGCCTTCTGGGGCTTGACGACCGAGGTTCCGTACGCGTTGACGTCCTCGTACGGATTGACGTTCCCGAAGGTCATCCCTTGGTTGATTCCATGGGAAATGCCCTGGAACGCGGCCTCCTCTTCGGGAGTCATTTCAGTCTCCGTTCTTTCGTGCAATATCGGAGGCGCGAGAGATCATCGCCCGCACGCCTCCGAAGGTGTTACTAGAAAGGTCATTCCAGGCCCAGAACATCATATCGACGCCCTGGCGATAAAGGACGGATTGAAGGTAGTTCACGGCCTTACTGCGACCGATAGCTGAAACATGTCCGGTGGATTCCAGGAACGTCTGGGCGCCGCGAATGCACATCTTTCCCGTGGGGCTGAAGTCAAAGGACTGACACCAGCCGTAGCGCTCCAGTACCTGGATTACCTGAACCAGGTGGAACGAGGGCTTCAGCGGACGTGGCTCCACCCAAAGGCCCAGGTCAACCATTCCAGCCCGGACCGTCTTCGGGATCAGTCGCTGGCCCCAGGTCGGGGGGTCCGGCGCCCAGATCGCCAGGACCGGCGGGATGACCGCCGGCGGTGCCAGGCGGGGGGCCGGTGGCCTCGTCGTACGTGTGTCAGGCCCCTGCTTGGGGACCAGCCCCACGGTCGTGGATGCCATTGCGCTCCTTCCTTCGCTCCTCGTCGAGGGGGCCTTGACGTCTTTCGTCAAGCGCGAGCTGGTCAGGGGGCGACTACGAACGCCCGGTCAGGAACGGGTGGTGTGGGCGGTGTGGTCGGTGGCCAGCTCTCGCAGCCGGGCCTCCTCTGTTGCGGCGACGTTGGTGACCTGGACGGTGAGCGGGCAGGTGGGACAGGAGTACGTCCGGGTGCGGGAGGCCAGTGGCGCCAGCAGGTCAGCGACTGCGGCGAACACGGCCAGGCCGGTGCAGAAGAGCAGTTCCAGCGGCACCCGGTATTCGGTGAGTCGCGCGGTGATGAGCGCGGCGCAAACTGTGGCGACGGTGGGCGGCCACAGCCGGCTGAGGGCGGTCTTCATGTGTGTGTCCTTCGGTTGAGGTGGTGTGGGGTGGTGGAATGGAGGCGGCCGCCGGGCAGGTGGAGTGCTCCGGGCGGCCGTGTTCGTGGTGCCGCCCGGTCCGGACCGGGCGGACGGCGGACCGGTCAGCGGACCGCGTGCTGCTTGAGGGCGACGGAGATCTTTCCGGCGCGGTCGGTGCCGATGGTGCCGCCTGCGGTCCGGACCGCCTTGGCGATGTTGGTCCGGTTCAGCGGCTCTCCCTCGGTCCGGAGCCGGTCCAGCGCGGTCCGCTCCAGGTCCGTGAGCGTGATGACCGTGCAGTCCGGACCGTCTGTCGCGGCCCGGTCGGGACTGCTTACGCGGTCCGGTGCCTTCTGGTCGGCCGGTCCGGTGCGGTCCGGCTCCTGCGGTCCGCGAGCGAGGGCGGCGGTCCGGACCGTCACACCGCACGTGGCCGTGCTCTGGGCGGCGGGCGCGGTCCGACGTCCCCGGTCCGGACCGGGGCCGGTCGGCAGGTCAGTGCTGTGCGGTCCGGCCGGACCAGCCTCCAGGGCGAGCACCGGTCCACCGGTCCGGTCCGTGGCTCCTGCGGTCCGGACCGGGCCATGGACCGCCTTCCGGTCGGCCGGACCGGACCGGACCGCGTACCCGTCGTGTTGGACTGGGCGGACCGGAGCGGGGCTTTCCAGCGGTCCGGTCCGGTCCGTCCGGTCCAGGGTGAGGACGGTGGGGATGGCGGCCGGTCCGTGGTCGTCGACCCCGACCCGGGGGACGACGACCCGGTGCAGGGCCAGACCGGTCCGGACCGCCTTGCGGTCCGCGAGCTGTGCCCCGGCTGCGGTCCAGGCCCGGTCCAGCGTGGTCAAGCGCGGGTCGGTGATCGCCAGCGACCAAGCGGTGAAGGAGTGGACCGGGTAGCGCAACCAGCGGACCGCCCCGATGGACGGGCGGGCCTTGGCAACCTTGCCGTCCTCACGGAGCTTGCGGCGGTGGATCAGTGAGGCGTACAGCTCCCACAGCACCATCCCGACGATGCTCATAGCGGCGAACGCCACCGCCTTCGGGGTGAAGTGCCAGTAGGTAATCTGCTCCGTCCAGATCTCCTGCTTCGCGTCCCAGACCCGGCTGCCGGCCACCGGCTGCCCGGAGGCGTGCCAGAAGTTCATGACCGCCGCCCCGAGGGCGAAGATCCAGGTGGAGATCCGGTAGAGGGTTCCGGCGTCGCCGCTCTGGCGGGCCTGGTGGTACATCCAGCCCACGAACGCCGTCGACAGCTCAAAGGCGGCGGCGAACAGGATCGTGAACGGGACGACCCAGCCGAGGATGTCCTCGGCGAACCCGGCCTGGCCCGTCCACGCGACGGCCATCGGAGCGGTGATCGGTCCGATCACCATCAGGCGTTCGGCGTTGACCTTCACGAACTGCTTCACACGGTCGGCCACGGACGGCCTGCCAGCGCGGGCCGCGGCCCGCAGCTCACGAGCCTTGGCCCTGCGGGCCTCCTTCACCTCCCTGCGCTCCTCGCGGGCCTGGAGCCTGAGGCGCTTGCGCTCCAGTGCCTGCTCGGTGCGGTCGGTGGCGCGCTTCAACCGGGCGGCGGCTTCCGCCGCCATGTCATCGGCGGCCTTCAACGTGACGTCCGCGTCGGCTTCCCGCAGCCGGGCCTGCACCAGGGCTTGCTCAGCTTCCTTGAGCTGCGCGTCCCGCGTGGTGCGGGCCGCAGCCAGAATCCGGTCCGCTTCCTCCCGGGCGGTACCGGTCAACCGCTCGGCGTCCTCGGCCGCCGCCGTCCGCAGCCGGCCGATGTCCTCCCTGGCCAGCGCGCGCGTACGAGCCGCATCCGCGCGGGAGGCCTCCCGCTCGCGGGCGGCGTCCTCTCGCAGCTCGGCGGCCGCCTTCTCCGCCCCGGCCGTCACCTGCGCAGCCTGGGCGTCCGCGCTCTCGCGCAGCCGGTCGGCCTCGCCTCGCGCCTGCTGGAGGAGCTGGTCGGCGTTGGTGGTGGCGCGGGTGCGGGTCTCCGTCGCGGTGCGCTCCGCCGCCGCGAGCAGCTCGGTGCGCGCGCTCTCCGCGTCGGCGAGGGCCTTCGCGGCGGCCTGAGCGGCCTCAGTGCGGACCTGCTCCGCCTGCGAGGCCGCCGTGGCGGCGACTTCGTCCGCCTGGCGGCGCGCGTCGGCGAGCAGCTGCTCAGCAGCCGCGTTGGCGTCGGCGAGGACCTTCTCGGCCTCGCCGGCCGCCGTTGCCGTGACAGTTTCGGCCTCCGCGCGCGCATCGGCGAGCAGCTGCTCCGCCGTCGCTTCGGCAGCGGCGCGGATCTGCTCCGCGTCGGCGGCCGCCGTGGCGGCGGCCTCGGTGCGGACCCGGTCGGCGTCCGTCGCGGCGACGGTCAGCAGGCGAGACTGCTCCGCGGTGGCGGCCTCGGTGATCGAGGCGGCCTCGGTGCGCGCGCCGTCCAGCAGCTCGGCGGCGCGGGCCTCGCCGTCGGCGAGGATCCGCGCGGCATCGTCGGCTGCCAGGTCTCGAAGGTCGGCGGCGCGGTCGGCGGCGTCGGCCACGACCGGGTCGGCCTCCTCGAACACGAGCGGCACGGTGTCCTCAAGGGCGGCGACCTGCGCCGGAACAACGGTCGGCAGTGCCTTCGCGCGCGCGTTGGCACGGCGCTTCACGTCCGCAGCGGTCTGCCGCCTGCGGCGGGTGGCGGTCTTGGGGGCCACAGGATGTCCTCTCTTTACATTCCGGCGCCTCGTGCAAGAGGTCACCGCGGGTCGGCGTCGATCGGTAGGGTCGTGACTAGGCCCTCTGGGGCCCCGGCAGCTTGAATGCCGGGGACTCGGAGGGCCGTCTGCATGGAGCAGGTGGTCGGCGCTGGGCGGGCAGCGCGGCGGCGCCCTGCGCGAGGTGCTGGCGCGGCCGGGGTTCTCGCCCCGGTGTCCGGCTCCCTCAGCGGCGCGGCGTCAATGTCACGCATCGCACGGCCGACGTATCAGTGCATCCAGCGGCCGTCCTTGTGACGCCTCCAGGGTGGGAAGAAAGGGGAAGAACTGGACGAAGGGGTACCAGAGTGGAGGGGCCGTGCGGCTCAGGAGGTCCACCGGCCGTCGCGGATGACGACCGTGCCGTCCTTGAGGGTGAGGTCGGTGAGGACGGACGACAGCGTGGTGCCGTCCAGCGCGCGGCGCTGGTAGTCGGTGGCCCACAGGTCCTCGCCGTCCCGACTCCCGAAGTGGTAGACGCGGGTGGCGTAGGCTGGTTCGAGCGCAACCGCCGCGTTCTCGGCGCGAGACTCGGTCGGCAGGACGAGCGTCCCGCACGAGTCGTTGAGGCCGATCAGGAATAGGTCGTGCAGCTCGAAGCCGCGCATGTCCAGCACCGTCATGATCGGCTCGAGGAAGCCGTGGGTGTAGACGCCGTTGGGGTGCGCCGTCACCCACTGGCTGTTGCCGAACTTGCTCATGTCGTAGGGCACTTCTTTTACCTCCGGGTGTGTCCATCGGCCGGACTGTCCGGCTCCCCTGCACCGCCCACCCCTGGTCGCCGTGATGCGGCAGTCTGAGGGGTGGGCGGCGCAGGCAACCGCCAGAACGGCTCAACGACCGCCGCCTGGCTGCTACTCAGTTACTGGCCGTGGGGCCGATCTCGCGGGCGACGCCGGCGGCGGCCGCCAGGTGCTCAAGCAGGATGTCGAGCGTGAGGTGGGGGTGTCGGGCCCAGCGGTGGACGAAGATCATCGGCGCGCCGGTACGGACACGCAGGACCAGCTCGATGACCTGTTCGGCGAGGTCGGCGGTGTCCTCGGTGCCCTGGCCGTCAGCGACGGTGCTCTTGAGGGCGTTGCGGAGTTCTCGGCCGTGGTGGGGAACGGCGATCTGCGGGTCCCACGACGGGTCGGACCGCATCAGGCGCTGGGTGGCCTCCAGATGCCGAGCGACCTGCTCGCCGGTGCTGAGGTAGCCCGACCGGCCGCGCCACGGCAGCTCGGGCTCGTGCTCGAGCAGTTCGTGGACCGCCTCGGTGAGGGCCGGGCCGGTGAGATAGGCGCCGGTCATGGTCATGGCCTGTGCTCCTGTTCTGGTGTTGGCGCCGCTTGGCGGCGGAGTCGGGCTGTCCGGCTCCCCGTCACCGCCCGTCCTCAGACGCCGTGGGAGCGTTGGGTGCGGGCGGATCAACCGTCAGACCGAGGCGGGGCGCCGCGGAGGGAGGGGACGTCCGTCGGGGAGAAGCTCGCCGGTGTCGTCGAAGAGCAGGAGCCCGCCACACAGCAGGCTCCAGCCCTGTTCGGAGTGGTGGGCGAGGACTCGAGCGGCGTCACGGTCGGGACTGTCGGGGCTCGGGCAGCGGGGCGAGTGCGGGCACAAGCACGGAGGAAGTTGCGGGAAGTCGGTCACGACTGACTCCTGCGGAAGTCGTGGGGGCGGGGACGGTCAAGTCCGGGCGAGGACGAGCGGGCGGTGCCCGAGCGGGCGGGAAGCGTCGGCTGTCGGCACGAGGCCGTGTGACCTTCGGAGGGAGTCAGCGGCGGCGCGAGCCGCTCAAGGTAGGTGATGGAGTGATCGCGGATCGCCTTGCGGGCGGCGGCGGTCAGCCGCGCCGGCAGTTCCGGGCCGGTGTCGCCGGTCTGCTGGGCGTTGAGGCCGGTGGCGGCGAGCGAGTGGTCTGTGAGGCGTGCGGCGTGCGGCCAGTCCACGGGGGAGAGGCGGGTGGTGACGTAGGTGATCAGGCGGTCGCGAAGCGTCAGCGTGCGGCGAGACAACGGGGTGGTCCTTTCCTCGGGTGGGATCGAGAGGTGGTGGGCGCGGCTAGGTACGGAGCTGCTTGAGGTACAGGTCCTGCAGGCGTGCCCAGGCCTCGTAGAGGGGCTGGCCGGTCGGGCAGTGCCTGGTGTCGGTGCAGCGGGCGCACTCGGCGCGGTGGGTCCGGTAGGCGCTGCCGGCTTCCTGGTAGCGGGTGTAAAGCGTGGGGCGGGGC
>NZ_VJYK02000349.1 GCF_007097205.2 Streptomyces alkaliterrae | reverse complement strand
GTGGGGTCTGTCACGGGACTGATCGAGCGGTCGGTCCCGGCGGCGGGGGCCACGATGAGATGGCCCGCACCGCCCGGAGGTCTCAGGTGCCGGTCAGGTGCTCGGGCCTTACCGGTGCGCGGGCGAGTGCCAGACCGGTGGCCTGGCGGATGGCGGCCACCACGGCCGGGGTGGCGGAGAGGGTGGGGGCCTCGCCCGCCCCCCGAAGGCCGTAGGGGGCGTTCGGGTCGGCCAGTTCGAGGACGTCGACGGGGATAGTCGGGGTGTCCAGGATGGTCGGGATCAGGTAGTCGGTGAAGGACGGGTTGCGCACCTTCGCCTCGGGGTCGACGACGATCTCCTCCATGACGGCAAGGCCCAGGCCCTGGACCGTGGCTCCCTGGACCTGGCCGACGACCGCCTGCGGGTTGACCGCCTTGCCGACGTCCTGCGCACAGGCCAGTTCGACGACCTTGACCAGGCCGAGTTCGGTGTCGACCTCGACCACCGCGCGGTGCGCGGCGAAGGAGTACTGGACGTGGCCGTCGCCCTGGCCGGTGTGCCGGTCGAAGGCCTGGGTGGGGCGGTGCCGCCACTCGCGCTCGACGTCGATCGTCTCGTCCGCGAGCACGTCGGCGAGGTCGGCCAGCACCTCCCCTCCGCCGGTGACGACCTTGCCGCCCGCCAGGCGGAGTCCGGCCGTCGTCCACGCCGGGTTCTGGGTGCCGAACCGGGCGCGGCCCAGTTCGAGCACCTTCTCCCGGACGATCTCGCAGACGTGCTTGACCGCGCCGCCGGTGACGTAGGTCTGCCGGGACGCGGAAGTGGAGCCGGCGGAACCGACCCTGGTGTCGGCCGGGTTGAGGGTGACCCGTTCGACGCCCAGTTCGGTGCGGGCGATCTGCGCCTGTACGGTGACACCGCCCTGGCCGACCTCCGCCATCGCCGTGTGGACGAGGGCGACGGCCTCGCCGCCGACGACCGCCAGCCGCACGCGGGCGGTGGAGTAGTCGTCGAAGCCCTCCGAGAAGCCGACGTTCTTGATGCCGGCCGCGTAGCCGACGCCGCGGACGACGCCCTCGCCGTGGGTGGAGTTGGACAGCCCGCCGGGCAGGGCCCGCAGGTCCACCAAGGTGCCGGCCTCGTCGCCGGTCTCCCACTGCCGCTCCGGCGGCAGCGGCAGCGCCTTGACGCGGCGCAGCAGTTCGGCGACGGGCGCCGGGGAGTCGACGCGCTGTCCGGTGGGCAGCACCCCGCCCTCGGACAGCGCGTTCAGCCGGCGGAACTCCACCGGGTCCATGCCCAGTTCCCCGGCCAGCCGGTCCATCTGGGCCTCGTAGGCGAAGCAGGCCTGCACCGCGCCGAAGCCGCGCATCGCGCCGCACGGCGGGTTGTTGGTGTAGAGGGCCAGGGCCTCGATGTCGACGTCGTCGATCACGTAGGGGCCGGCGGACAGCGAGGAGGCGTTGCCGACGACGGCCGGGGAGGAGGAGGCGTAGGCGCCGCCGTCGAGCACGATCCGGCACGTCATGTGGGTGATCCGGCCGTCCCTGGTGGCGCCGTGCTCGTAGGAGAGCTTCGCGGGGTGGCGGTGCACATGTCCGAAGAAGGACTCGTACCGGTTGTAGACGATCTTGACGGGTTTCCCGGTGCGCAGCGCCAGCAGGCAGGCGTGGATCTGCATCGACAGGTCCTCGCGGCCGCCGAAGGCGCCGCCGACGCCGGAGAGCGTCATCCGCACCTTCTCCTCGGGCAGACCGAGCACCGGCGCGATCTGGCGCAGGTCGGCGTGGAGCCACTGGGTGGCGACGTGGAGGTCCACGCCGCCGTCCTCGCCTGGCACGGCCAGGCCCGACTCGGGGCCGAGGAAGGCCTGGTCCTGCATGCCCACCTCGTACTCGCCGGTGACGATCACGTCGGCCCTGGCTCGGGCCGCCGCCACGTCGCCGCGCACGATGGGCTGGCGGTGCACGATGTTGGGGTGCGGTACGTGGGCCGCGTGCTCGTCGTCGCGGTCCGGGTGGAGCAGCGGGGCGTCGGCCGCGAGCGCGGTGGCCTCGTCGTGCACGACGGGCAGCTCGGCGTACTCGACGCGAATCCGCTCGACGGCTCGGCGGGCGGTCTCCGGGTGGTCGGCGGCGACGAGGGCGACCGGCTCACCGTGGTGGCGGACCCGGTCGCGGGCCAGCACAGGCGTGTCCCGGATCTCCAGACCGTAGTGCCGCACCTCGGTCGGCAGGTCGTCGTGGGTCAGCACGGCGTGCACGCCGGCCAGCGCCAGGGCCTCGGAGACGTCGATCGAGCGGATCCGCGCGTGGGCGTGCGGGCTGCGGAGCGTGGCGCCCCACAGCATGTCCTCGTGCCACATGTCCGAGGAGTAGGCGAACTCGCCGGTGACCTTCAGCGTGCCGTCCGGGCGCGGCGCGGAGTCGCCCACGCCGCCGGGGACGCGGCCGCTGTGGACGAGCGTGGTCGGTGTGCGAGTGGCACCCATGCTGCTCAGCCCCTCGATCTCTCGGGCGCGGTGGTGTCGTCGCCGACGCGGGTGGCGGCCAGCCGGACCGCGTCGAGGATCTTCTCGTAGCCGGTGCAGCGGCACAGGTTGCCGGAGAGGGCTTCCCGGATGTCGGCGTCGCTCGGCGAGGGGTTGCGTTCCAGCAGCTCGTCGGCGGCGACCAGCAGGCCGGGGGTGCAGAAGCCGCACTGGACGGCACCGGCCTCGACGAACGCCTGTTGCACGGGCGCGAGTTCGGCGCTGCCACCGCCCGCGCGCGTGCCGGCGAGGTCGGCCAGGCCCTCGACGGTGACGACCTCGCGGCCCTCGACCTGCCCGGCGGCGACCAGACACGCGCACACCGGCACGCCGTCCAGGCGGACCGTGCAGGAGCCGCACTCGCCCTGCTCGCAGGCGTTCTTCGAACCCGGCAGCCCGAGCCGCTCCCGCAGCACGTACAGCAGGCTCTCGCCCTCCCACACGTTGTCCGCCTCCTGCGGGCGGCCGTTGACGGTGAAGTTCACGCGCATCGTGCACCTCCCTCGGTCCGGCCGCGGCCGGCGCCCCGGTAGCCGTCCCAGGCCCAGTCGAGTGTGCGGCGGGCCATCACCGACACCGCGAGGCGCCGGTATGCGGCGGTACCCCGGACGTCGTCGATGGGGCTGCATGCCGCGGACGCCAGTTCGGCGAAGCGGCGGGCGACCGACGGGCTGATGATCTTGCCGCTCTCCCAGAAACCGCCGTCGGCGAGCGCGGCGTTCAGGAAGTCCTCCGCCTCCCGCGCCCGCACCGGGGTGGGGGCGGCCGACCCGATGCCGGTGCGCACCGTGCGGGTCTCGGGGTGCAGGGCCAGGCCGAAGGCGCAGACGGCGATCACCATGGCATTGCGGGTGCCGACCTTGGAGAACTGCTGCGGTCCGGTGGCCTTCTTGACGTGGATGGTCTTGATGAGTTCGTCGGCGGCCAGCGCGTTGCGCTTCACACCGGTGTAGAACTCGGTCACCGGGATGAAGCGGGTTCCGCGCACCGACTCCACCTCGACCTCGGCGCCCGCGGACAGCAGCGCGGGGTGGGAGTCGCCGGCCGGGGAAGCGGCACCCAGGTTGCCGCCGACGCTGCCCCGGTTGCGGATCTGGGGCGAGCCGACCGTCCGCGCGGCCAGGGCCAGGCCCGGCAGGCGCGTCGACAGGTCCTCGATGATCGCGGTGTAGGTGACGGCGGCGCCCAGCCGGACGTTCTCCTCGCCGACCTCCCACTCGCGCAGCTCGGCGATGCGGCCCAGGTCGAGCAGACATCCGGGCCGGCGGCGGTCGAAGTTGAGCTCGACCATCACGTCGGTGCCGCCCGCGATGGGCACGGCGGTGGGGTGCTCGGCCTTTGCGGCGAGCGCCTCCTCCCAGGTGCCGGGACGCAGGAACTCCATGGGATGTCTCTTCTCGGATCGTCTGCTGCGGGATGGACGCCGGACCCGGACCGCGGGTCCGTTCATGTGCTGTTCATCTCGTGTGCCGCCCAGTAGACCCCCGGGCGGGCGGACCGGTGCAGTCACCGAATGCATGAAGCGATTAGCTGGACGACCCACTGGTCTTGTAGATTCGAACGAAAGGCCGGTCCGGGTGACGGTCCGGCCTGACGATGACGGCACGTACGGCAACGGTCAGGACGGTGGGCGAGAGGATGCGGCTGCGCGCTCTGCTGGAGACGACTTCGCTCGGGTTGCGGCTGCTCAGTGGCGAGGAGGAGCTGGACCGCACCGTCCGTGGCGTGATGACCACCGACCTGCGGGATCCCAGCCGCTATCTGTCCGGGGGCGAGCTGGTGCTCACCGGACTCGCCTGGCGGCGGGACGCCTCGGACACCGAGCCGTTCGTCCGCGCGCTGGTCGGCGCCCAGGTGGCGGGCCTCGCGGCGGGCGAGGCCGAGCTGGCGGACATCCCCGACGACCTGGTGCAGGCCTGCGCCCGGCACCGGCTTCCGCTGTTCGGCGTGGACGAGGCCGTCGCCTTCGCGACGATCACCGAGCACGTCGTGCGGCAGGTGTCCGGCGAGCGGGCCGGCGATCTGGCGGCTGTGGTGGAACGCCACCGGCGGATGATGGCGTCCGGTCCGACCGGCGGCGGGCCCGAGGTCGTGCTCGACCTGCTCGCCGGCGACCTCGACCTGCGGGCCTGGGTGCTCTCCCCCACCGGACGGCGGATCGCCGGCTCCGGCCCCGGCTCGGACACCCCCACACTGCCGTTGGAAGTGCGGGCACGGCTCGCCGGGGAGCATCTGGCAGCCGTACGCACCGGTCGGCGCGGCCCGCACCGGACCGTCGTCGCCCACCCGCCCTCTCCCGGCGCTCCGGCCGGTCCGGTGACGTACTCGCTTTTTGCCGTCGGCGGCGACGGCGAGGACCTGCGGGAGACGGTGCTCTCGGACTGGCTGCTGGCTGTGGAGGCCGACGCGGGCGACTGGCCGGCCGAGCGGATCGAGCTGCTGCACGGCGTCAGCCGGCTGATCGCCGTCGAACGCGAGCAGCGCGAGGCGGCCCGCGCGGTACGTCGGCGGCTCGCCCAGGAGGTGCTGGACCTCGTCCAGGCCGGCGCGCCGCCCGCGGACATCGCGGCCCGGCTGCGGATGGCGGCGCCCGTGCTCATGCCGGGGCTGGGTTCGGCGCCCGCCTGGCAGGTGGTGGTCGCGGCCGTGGAGTGGCGCGACGCGCGCTTCCCCGCGGGCCCGGTGGCCCGCGCGCTGCTGGAGGAGCTGCTGGCCGATCCCCGCGGCGACGGCATGGAGGCGCTGGACCGCTACGCGGTGGCGCAGAGCGGGGACGAGGCGGTGGCGCTGGTACCGCTGCCCGTCGAGCCCGTTGACTCCGAGGGGCGCCGCGGCGCCGAAGGTGAGGGCGAGGAGGACGAGCGCGCCGGGGTCGCCGGTCGCGGTCTGAGGGCGGACGGCCTGCTGGAGGCGGTACGCGGCCCGCTCACCCGGG
>NZ_VJYK02000348.1 GCF_007097205.2 Streptomyces alkaliterrae | reverse complement strand
CTCCCCTCCCGGCTCGCGCGCGGAGCGCCGCCGGGCGGAAGCCGCCGCTCGCCGCCGTCCGCCCGTCCTGCTCGTCGGCGGCCTCGCCGCCGCCCTCACCATCCTCCTGACAGCCGCCTTTGTGGCCACACGCGGCGACGGCGGCGCGATCAAGGCCTCGGAGAGGCCCACCACGCCCGCCTCCGTCCCGGCGCCGGAGGACCCGCCGGAGTCGGCACCGGAGTCGGTGCCTGCGACCGGCGGCACGCTGACGACCACGTCCAGCCCGACACCCGCCGAAAGCCCCACAGCAACACCCGGCGACACCCCCACACCCGACGACTCCGCCGCCCCGACGCCGAGCAGCACGCCGCCGGCCGCCCAGGTCGCCGCCGGCCCGGACCCCGTCGCACTGAGCGACCAGCTGGTCAGCTCCCTCGCCGCCCAGTCGGACATGCACGCGGGTGTCCACCGCCGCGCGAACAGGGACGCTGCCGAGATCCAGCGGAAGGCACACCAGGGCGACACGGCCGAGGCCGCCGCCAAGGCCCGCGAACTACAGGCAAGCCTCAACGACGCCCAGCAGAAGGGCAGATGGTCCGGAGACCCGAACGTCACCCGGCTCCTCCAACAGCTGGCGAGCGCCGGCTGACCCGCCCCGGACGGAATGCCCCTAGCGCCTAGCCGCCGGGCGACCGGGTGGCGGTGAGGGCTGTCGCGACGACGGGGGCGAGGCGCTCGGCCAGGCCGTTCGGCGGGGTGCGCTGGAGGTACAGCAGGGCGAAGACCGGGCCGGCCACCAGAGCGTGCACGGTCGAGGCGTCCGGGCGGGCCGGCGGGGGCGGCAGTTCGCCGCGGGTGACCGCGCGATCGAGCACACTCTCGATGTCGGCGAGCTCACGGCTGACGAACCGCTCCCGGAAGCGGACCGCCAGGGCGCTGTCGGGCGCCACGTCCGCGAGGAGACCGAGCACCGCCGCGGAGGCCGCCGGGCTGGTCAGGTGGTCCACGATCTCCTGGACGAGCGCCGTGAGGTCCCCGACGAGGCTGCCCGTGTCGGGCCTGCCCGGCAGCTCCGGTTCGTGGATCGCCGCGGCGAACACCATCTCCTGCTTGGTCCCGTGGCGCCGGTAGATCGCCGCCTTGCCGATGCCCGCCCGCTCGGCCACCGCGTCCATCGTCAGTCCGGCGTAGCCGTCCCGGGCGAGGAGTTCGCGCGTGGCGTCGAGGATCGCCGCGTCCAGCCGCACGTCCCGTGGTCGTCCCGTGGTTGCCATGGCCACCACTTTACGATACCCCTAGTTCCGGAACCAATAGTCTCGAAACTTCAACACGGGGGTAGTCGTGGTGAATACGGTGGTCGTACGCGCGGGACGCATCCTGACCTTCCTGGGTGTCCTGCACATCACGCTCCTGGGCGCGCAGAACATCGGGCACCTCGGTGCCTGGTTCAGCGGTGACCTGTGGGGCCTGCCCCGCGAGGAGTTCGTCGAGCCGCGCGGCGCGGGCGGCGCGTTCTGGATCTCGATCGGAAGCTTCGCCGTGCCGCTGCTGCTCCTCGGCCTGCTCGTCTCGCACTTCGGCCGGCGGGGGGTGCGGGTGCCGCCGTCCGTCGGCTGGGGCCTGGCCGTGTGGGGCGCGGTCGGCGCCGCCGTCATCGAGCCGACGCCGATGCTCCTGATCCTCCTCCCCGCCGTCCTGCTCATCCGGCAGCGGGAGCGGACCGCAGACGGCCGCCCATCAGCGCGATGACGCTCCGCACCCCGCCCGGGGTGGCATGCTGGGTGGGATGGAGATCGGGGACGAGAGACACCGGGTGGTCTTGCGGCCGTTGCGGTACGAGTTCGCGCGGGCGCGGGGCGACGCGTACGACGACAACTGGTTGGTCGTACGGGGTGAGGTGAGCACGCCGCGGGGGCGTTGGTCCTTCGAGGAGCCGTGTCTGCTGGTCGACGAGGCGCGGAGCCTCGCGGCGTGGCTGCGGCGGGACGGCGTGCGGCTGGAGTTCACGGAGCCGCTGCTGGCGTGGGAGCGCGAGGAGGCGGGGCCGCGGCTGCGGGTCGTGTTCGCGCACGAGGCCGCGCCTGCCTGGTGCCCGCCGGAAAGCCGCTCGGAGGGCTGGGCGGTGGAGTTCGCGGTGACGACCGAGGACCTGCGGGCGGCGGCGGACGAGTGGGAACGGCTGCTCGTCCCGCTGCCGCCGCGCTGACGGGAGAGCCGACCTGTGGCGCGGCATCGGAGAGTGCGGCGGTTGGTGGCCGGGGACGAGGTGTGGCTGTGGTCGGTGCGCCACGGCCATCGGGCCGGTCCCGACGGGCGGTGCCGGGAGGTGCTGTCGCTCCACCGGACCGGTCTGGAGGAGATGCGCGCGGTGATGCGGCTGGTCTTCGCGGCCGGACCGGGCCGCTATGTGGCGGAGGGGGTGTGGTCCTCCGGCTCGGTGTCGGCCGGCGGCGGGCTGTTGCTCAATCTGCACGAGCCAGGGGTGGTACGGCGGCTGCTGGAGTCGGCGCGCGGGCGGGGGCTTGTTCCCGAGCGCGGCGAGGCGGTGGTCGACGGGTGGCCGCTGTTCGACGTGGTCGTCGCGGCGGCGTCGGACGCGGTGTGAGTCAGGCGCAGGAGAGGTGCCAGTCGCCGGCGGTGCCGGTGAGGGTGACGGCGGCGAGCGGGTGGGCGTCGATGCGCCAGTAGGCGTGCGGGGGCGTCTTGAGCGCGTGGCACAGGGCGGCCCGCAGCACCGCGGGTTCGGTGACGGCGACGATCCATTCGTCGTCGGCGGCGGGGCGGGTGTCGAGCCAGTGTCCGATGCGGCCGATGAAGGCGGTCAGGGACTCGCCGCCGTGCGGCGCGACGTAGGGGTCGCGCAGCCAGGCGTCGACGGCGTCCGGTTCGCGGGCGGCGACCTCGCTCAGCGTGCGGCCGCGCCAGCGGCCCATGTCGCAGTCGCGCAGGGCGGGCTGGGCGAGCGGGAAGAGACCGAGCGCGTAGCCGGTCTCCCGGCAGCGTTCGGAGGGCGAGCGGTAGCGGAGCGCGGCGGCGGCCAGCCCGACGAGGGCGGGCGCGCCTCGCCGGACGGCCTGCCAGCCGGCGTTGTCCAGCGGGCGGTCGTCGTCGAACCGGGTGTCCAGTACGGGTGAGCAGCGCGCGGCGGCGAGCAGCGTGAGACGGCAGCGCATGGCGGGATGGTAAGTGGCCGCGCCCGAATGTTCGATACCTCGGCGAGGGGGAATCGTCCGAGGTCAGTACCGTCGTCGGCCGCCGTCAGCGCGGTCCGCGCTGCATGAGGTGGTCGGGTCGGGCCAACTCCCGGAAGCCCGCGCGTCGGTAGACCTCGTGGGCGTCGTGGGTGGCGAGCAGGGTGCGCCGCAGCTCGTAGGGCGCCAGGTGCTCGTTCACCGCGTCGACGAGTTGTCCGCCGAGGCCGCGGCCTCGGTGGGCGGGGTCGATGTAGACGTCGCAGAGCCAGGCGAAGGTGGCGCGGTCGGTGACGACTCGGGCGTAGCCGACCTGGCGGCCGGAGGAGGTGAGGTAGGTGCCGAAGTTGTGGGAGGCGGCGATGGCCCGCTGCTGGGTTGCCAGGTGGCGGCCGAGCGCCCAGTAGGCGTCGGCTGACAGCCAGTGGTGGATCAGGGCGACGTCCAGGCGTGCGGGGTCGTCGGATATCTCGTACTCGGGTGGGTTCGGCATGGGACGCACGGTGGCAGTCCGGCGGTGGCACAGGCAACGGGTTTCCGACGCCGGCGCCTGCTCAGGCTGTCGGGAGGCCGAGTTGGGCGCAGGCGGTGCGGAGGCGGCGGACGCCTTCGTCGAGTTCGGCGGTGTGTTCGGCGAGGGCGAAGCTGACGCGCAGGTGGGGGCCCTGCGGTTCGGCGGCGAAGTAGGGGCGGCCCGGGGCGACGGCGACGCCTTCGCGTAGCGCGGCGGCGGCCACCGCCTGTTCGTCGGCGCCGTCGGGCAGCCGCAGCCAGAGGTGGAAGCCGCCGCGCGGTACCTGTTCGATCGTGAGCGACGGGAGTTCGCGGCGCAGCGCGGCGACCAGCGCATCGCGGCGGACGCGGAGTTCGGCGGCGACCGTGCGGATGTGTCGGGGCCAGGCCGGTGCGCCGACGAGTTCGAGTGCGGCTTCCTGCAGCGGGCGGGGAACGAAGAAGCTGTCGACGATCTGGTTGCCGCGCAGGCGGTCCAGGACCGGGCCGCGGGCGGCGAGGGCGCCGACCCGGAGGTTGGGTGAGGTGATCTTGGTCAGTGAGCAGAGGTGCACGACCACGCCCTCGGTGTCGTCGGCGGCGAGGGTGCGCGGTAGCGGGCCGGCGTCCTCGTGGGCCATGCGCCGGGCGAAGTCGTCCTCGACGACAAACGCGCCCGCGCTGCGGGCGGCCGCCAGGACGGCCGGCCGGCGGTCGTCGGCGAGCACGCCGCCGGTGGGGTTCTGGAAGAGCGGCTGGCAGACGAAGACCCGGGCGCCGGTGGCGCGGAACGCCTCGGCGAGCAGTTCGGGGCGGACGCCGTCGGCGTCGGCGGGCACCGGCACCGGGCGGAGACCGGCGGCGCGGGCGACGGCGAGTACGCCGGGGTAGGTGGGTGACTCGACGAGGACCGGCGCGCCGGGTGGGGCCAGCGCCCGTAGCGCGGTGGTGAGGGCGCTCTGTCCGCCGGCGGTGATGAGGACGTCGGAGGCGGTGAGGGGGCCGCCGGGGCCGCCGATCTCGCGGGCGAACCAGCCGCGCAGTTCGGCGACGCCCTCCAGCGGCGGCACGTTCCAGGCGCCCGGGCGGCGGCCCGCACGGGCGAGCGCGGAGGCGAGTGCGCGTTCGGGTTGGAGGGAGGTGGGCAGGTAGCCGCCGTGCAGTTGGACGACGCCGGCCGGTGGGGCGGCGAGCGTGGCGAGCAGGCCGGAGGCGTCGACCGTGCGGGGCACCTGGTCGGGCGAGTGCTCGGCGCTCAGCGCGACCTGCTGCCAGGAGGTGTCGGCCTGCCGTCGGACGGCGGCCGGGCCGCCGGCGGCCCGGTAGGAACCGGCGCCGGGGCGGGTGACGACCAGTCCCTCGGCGGCGAGCTGGGCGAGCGCGCGAGTAACGGTCACGGGACTCACACGGTAGCGGTTGACGAGAGCACGACTGGCCGGCAGGCGCTCCCCTACGGCGTACTTGTCCAGATCCTGGCGGAGAGTTTCGACCAGACCGGCGACACTGCTACCGTTGTTCATGAGACACAAGGATAGCGCTACTGCAACGATCTCGATAGCGGTCCCGGCCGGGAGCGGCGCGGAGACCACCGCGCGCACCGGCACGGTTCTGGCCGCGGCCGGTGTGGTCGCGTTCTCCCTGACCTTCCCCGCCACCGCGTGGGCGCTGGACGGGCTGAGCGCCTGGACGGCGACCGCGCTGCGCATCGGGCTGGCCGGAGTGGTCGCCGCCGTGGCGCTGCTTGTGCTGCGGGTGGCGCCGCCGGCGCGCCGCCACTGGGGCGGGTTGGCCGTCGTCG
>NZ_VJYK02000347.1 GCF_007097205.2 Streptomyces alkaliterrae | reverse complement strand
GAACGCAGCACCCCGGCGCCGCGCGTCATGACACGCTGCACCGCGCCGCGCGCCTCGGCCGGCGGCAGCGGCAGCTCACGGCCACCGGCCACCGGCGGCCCGGGCCGCGCCCCGCCGGAGTCGTCCCGGCCCGAGTGGCGCCGCCCGAGTGTCCCCGCCGTTCCGGCCCCGTCCACCGCCCCAGGTGCCGGGGCCGGAACGGTCTGTCCTACTCTGGGTAGCCGACGTGACCAGGACGCGCCGCAGCGCGCACCGAGGAGGCCCGCAGCATGGAGTACATCGCCGCACTCACCCCGTCCGCGGTGATGGCCGTCGCCTTCACCGCGCTCATCGTGACGATCGTCAAAAGCCAGGGCGGCCCCAACAAGTCCAAGGAGGACGCGGCCGTGGACGCCGCGTTCGCCGCCCGGGAGGCCGCGCGGAGCGAGGCCAACCGCGCCTGAACCGGGGTACTGACAGAGGCCGGTGGGAGTCGACTCCCACCGGCCTTTCACGCGTCGCGCCGGTCTCACGGCCGTTCCCGCACCTACAATTCGTGACGTGCCGCGACCACTGGGTGATCTCGAAGACGCCGTCATGACACGGGTGTGGGAGTGGAACCGTCCGGTCACCGTGCGGGAAGTACTGGAGGATCTGCGCGAAGAACGGCAGATCGCCTACACGACCGTCATGACGGTAATGGACAACCTTCACCAGAAGGGCTGGCTGCGCCGTGAGCAGGAAGGTCGCGCCTATCGTTATGAGGCGGTGTCCACCCGGGCCGCGTACTCGGCCGCGCTGATGAACGAGGCGTGGTCGGCGAGCGACAACCCCGCCGCCGCCCTCGTGGCGTTCTTCGGGATGATGTCGCCGGAACAGACGAAAGCGTTGCGCGACGCGCTGCGAGTTGTCGGCCTCAATGCCCCGCAGGGGCCCGACGAGGAGGGCCGGCCAGGCGAGGTGGAACGCTGACCGCGTCGAGCAGGCGATAGCGTTCGGTCATGCCTGATGCCATAACAGCGGTCACGGTGCGCCGGGCCCGCACCGGCGATGTGCGAGCCGTTCGGCGGCTCCTCGACATCTACACGTCGGACCGTATCCTGCTGGACAAAGCCACCGTCACGCTTTACGAGGACATCCAGGAGTTCTGGGTGGCCGAGCGGGACCACGACGGCGAAGTCGTCGGCTGCGGTGCCCTGCACGTGATGTGGGAGGACCTGGCCGAGGTGCGCACCCTCGCGGTGGATCCGGCGCTCAGGGGCGCCGGAGTGGGCCACCTGTTGCTGGAGAAGTTGGTGGGGACCGCGCGCCGGCTGGGCGTGCGCCGCGTTTTCTGCCTGACGTTCGAGGTGGACTTCTTCGCCAAGCACGGCTTCACCGAGATCGGCGACGCCCCGGTCGACGGGGACGTGTACAGCGAGCTGCTGCGTTCCTATGACGAGGGCGTCGCGGAGTTCCTGGGCCTCGAACGGGTGAAGCCGAACACCCTTGGCAACAGTCGGATGCTCTTGCATCTCTGAACCCCTCTCCGTGAACCCTCTCAGGGCGATGCCTCCGCGTCACGGTGATGTCACGCGGCGGGGCTTTTTGTCCGAAAGGTCCTGTCGAGTCGTGTCGGGAGCGGAGCAAACCTGCCAGAGGGTTTGTGTTTCCGGGGAAAAAGCGGTTTGCTGTCGTCGTCAAAATCGTTAATCGGTTATGTCTGCCCTGCCATCCAGTCCAGGGCGGCGGCAGTGAATGGGAGTAAGCCGGTGGCACAGAAGGTCCAGGTCCTTCTCGTAGACGACCTCGACGGCGGCGAAGCCGACGAGACGGTGACGTTCGCGCTGGACGGCAAGTCCTATGAGATCGACCTCAACGCTGAGAACGCGGGCAAGCTGCGTGATGCACTCGCGGAGTTCGTGAAGGCCGGTCGTCGTACCGGTCGCGGCTCCGGTGGCCGGGCGAAGGCCGCCCGTGCGTCGGCCGCTTCGAGCAGCAGCGCGGAAACGCCCAAGATTCGCGCGTGGGCGAAGGAGAACGGCTACGAGGTCAATGAGCGCGGCCGGGTTCCCACCACGATCCGCGAGGCTTACAAGAAGGCCAACCCCTGACCTTCGATCTCGTCGGCCGCGGGAAGCGGGCTGAAGGCGCACTGAAGGCGCACTGAAGGCGCGCTGAAGGCGCGCTGAAGGCGTACTCAAGGCGCGCTGAAGGCGCGGCCGGGTCGTGGGGAAGGCGCGGGAAAATCGCTCGGGTGAGCGAAGCACTCGGCCATCGGGCCGGGGCCTGCGCATTCGGCCCCCGTAACGCGAATTCCGCGCCGGAGCCGGGACGGGCTCATACGGCTCCGTCCCGGCCGGGCCGGGACGGGCCGGGGCTGACGGGGGCCGACCGGGGGTCTCGACGCGCGGCCGGGCGCGTCGCGCGTGGTCCCGTGTGTCGGGAGATGACACGCGTCGACCCCGGCGCTACGTTGTGCGACGAATCGACCACCCTTTGTCCACATGTCGGGCACCCGTACCGATCCGGGCCGCGCAAGGCTGTTCGCCTGTAGCGGATGCCGTCCGCCGGGGAGCATGGAACAACCGCCTCGCAGGGTAGGAAATCCCTAGTGGGAACGGGGACGGACAGGCCGTTCCGGGCGCGTTCGGGGCGCGAGTGGCGCAGCGTTCGCCCTGGGCGTACCGAATCCGGCCTTGTACGCCTGGCCTGCGGGAACATCGTCTCGCACCATCGGGTTGGAACTGTTGTCGTCCGTTCGGGGCAGCAGCGATCGGCCTTCTTCTCCGCGCGAGTGGGGAGATCCGGACGGGTGTCGGCAGTTGGAATGAGCGGTCCCCGCTCGCGGGACTAAGCTGCGGAAGGACAGAGAGGGGAGCGTCCCCTAGCTGACTGACCGCTCTGAGGAGCGATTAACGATGTTCGAGAGGTTCACCGACCGCGCGCGGCGGGTTGTCGTCCTGGCTCAGGAAGAAGCCCGGATGCTCAACCACAACTACATCGGCACCGAGCACATCCTCCTGGGCCTGATCCACGAGGGTGAGGGTGTCGCCGCTAAGGCACTGGAGAGCCTCGGGATCTCGCTTGAGGCTGTCCGCCAGCAGGTGGAGGAGATCATCGGCCAGGGCCAGCAGGCGCCCTCCGGTCACATTCCCTTCACCCCCCGTGCCAAGAAGGTGCTGGAGCTGTCGCTCCGCGAGGCCCTTCAGCTCGGCCACAACTACATCGGCACCGAGCACATCCTGCTGGGCCTGATCCGCGAGGGCGAAGGCGTCGCCGCGCAGGTCCTGGTGAAGCTCGGAGCCGACCTCAACCGGGTGCGGCAGCAGGTCATCCAGCTGCTCTCCGGCTACTCGGGCGGCAAGGAGACGGCCGCCGCCGGCGGTCCCGCCGAGGGCACGCCGTCCACCTCGCTGGTCCTCGACCAGTTCGGCCGGAACCTCACCCAGGCGGCCCGCGAGTCCAAGCTCGACCCGGTCATCGGGCGCGAGAAGGAGATCGAGCGGGTCATGCAGGTGCTGTCCCGCCGCACCAAGAACAACCCCGTGCTCATCGGTGAGCCCGGCGTCGGCAAGACCGCCGTCGTCGAGGGGCTCGCCCAGTCCATCGTCAAGGGCGAGGTGCCCGAGACGCTGAAGGACAAGCACCTCTACACCCTCGACCTCGGGGCCCTGGTCGCCGGCTCCCGCTACCGCGGTGACTTCGAGGAGCGCCTGAAGAAGGTCCTCAAGGAGATCCGCACCCGCGGCGACATCATCCTGTTCATCGACGAGCTGCACACCCTGGTCGGTGCCGGCGCCGCCGAGGGCGCGATCGACGCCGCCAGCATCCTCAAGCCGATGCTCGCCCGCGGTGAGCTGCAGACCATCGGTGCCACGACGCTCGACGAGTACCGCAAGTACCTGGAGAAGGACGCCGCGCTGGAGCGCCGCTTCCAGCCGATCCAGGTCGCCGAGCCGTCCCTGCCGCACACCATCGAGATCCTCAAGGGCCTGCGCGACCGCTACGAGGCCCACCACCGGGTCTCCATCACGGACGCCGCCCTCGTCGGCGCCGCGACCCTGGCCGACCGGTACATCTCGGACCGCTTCCTGCCGGACAAGGCGATCGACCTGATCGACGAGGCCGGCTCCCGGATGCGCATCCGCCGGATGACCGCGCCGCCGGACCTCCGCGAGTTCGACGAGAAGATCGCGAACGTGCGCCGCGAGAAGGAGTCCGCGATCGACGCGCAGGACTTCGAGAAGGCCGCCGGCCTCCGCGACGACGAGAAGCAGCTCCTGGCGCAGAAGGCCAAGCGGGAGAAGGAGTGGAAGGCCGGCGACATGGACGTCGTGGCCGAGGTCGACGAGGAGCTGATCGCCGAGGTCCTCGCCGCGTCCACGGGCATCCCGGTCTTCAAGCTGACCGAGGAGGAGTCCTCGCGTCTGCTGCGCATGGAGGACGAGCTCCACAAGCGCGTCATCGGGCAGGAGGACGCCATCAAGGCGCTCTCCCAGGCCATCCGCCGTACGCGGGCCGGCCTGAAGGACCCGAAGCGCCCGGGTGGTTCGTTCATCTTCGCCGGCCCCTCGGGTGTCGGTAAGACCGAGCTGTCCAAGACGCTCGCCGAGTTCCTGTTCGGCGACGAGGACGCCCTGATCTCCCTCGACATGTCGGAGTTCAGCGAGAAGCACACCGTGTCCCGGCTGTTCGGCTCGCCTCCCGGCTACGTCGGCTACGAGGAGGGCGGCCAGCTCACCGAGAAGGTCCGCCGCAAGCCGTTCTCCGTCGTGCTGTTCGACGAGGTCGAGAAGGCCCACCCCGACATCTTCAACTCGCTGTTGCAGATCCTCGAGGACGGTCGCCTGACCGACTCCCAGGGCCGGGTCGTGGACTTCAAGAACACCGTCATCATCATGACGACGAACCTCGGCACGCGGGACATCTCCAAGGGCTTCAACCTCGGCTTCGCCGCGCAGAACGACGTCAAGGCCGGCTACGACCGGATGAAGGCCAAGGTCAACGAGGAGCTCAAGCAGCACTTCCGGCCGGAGTTCCTCAACCGTGTCGACGACACCGTGGTGTTCCACCAGCTCACGCAGGAGGACATCATCCAGATCGTGGACCTGATGATCGCCCAGGTCGACGAGCGGCTGAAGGACCGCGACATGGGTCTGGAGCTGAGCACCGAGGCGAAGCAGCTGCTCGCCAAGCACGGCTACGACCCGGTCATGGGCGCCCGTCCGCTGCGTCGGACCATCCAGCGCGAGATCGAGGACACGCTCTCCGAGAAGATCCTCTTCGGCGAGCTGCGTCCCGGCCACATCGTGGTGGTGGAGACCGAGGGCGAGGGCGAGCAGGCCAAGTTCACCTTCCGCGGTGAGGAGAAGGCGGCACTGCCGGACGTGCCGCCGATCGAGGCCGCCGGCGGCGGCCCCAACCTCAGCAAGGACAGCTGACGCCTGACGCCGCACGGCGAGACGCGACACGAAGAAGGGGGCGGCCCCGGTACCGATCCGGTACCGGGGC
>NZ_VJYK02000346.1 GCF_007097205.2 Streptomyces alkaliterrae | reverse complement strand
CGCTGGGACCTGGAGGAGCTGACGGACACGGTGGAGCTGCTGGTCAGCGAGGTCGTCACCAACGCCGTCCGGTACGCCGAACGGCCGATCACGCTGCGGCTGCTGCGCACCGACCGGCTGCGCTGCGGCGGTTCGGTGAGGCGCTGGGCATCGCGTTCCAGATCCGCGACGACCTGCTGCCGTACGAGCCGGGGCCGCGCGGCTGGGCGTCGGGTGACAAGCCCGCCGACAGCGATCTGCGCAACCGGCGGCCGGCGCTGCCCGTGCTGCTGGCCAGGCGGCTGGCTTCGCCCGCCGAGCGGGAGAGCATCAACGCGCTGTTGGCCGGTCCGTTCCCGGAGAGGGGGAGCGACGGGCGGCAGGAGCGGTTGTGCCGGCTGGTGTGGGAGACCGGCGCGGTGCGGGAGGCGCACCGCATGGCGCGGGAGCAGGTCGAGCGCTGCCGGGCGGCGCTCGCCGTCCTTCCTTCGGGTGAACACCGGGACAGGCTCGGGGAGTTCGCCGAACTGCTCGGTGAGACGTCGCCGCCGGTGGCGGAGCCGGCGCGTGGAGAAGTGGTAGCCGTTCCTCCGGCTTGACGATCCGTCGAAAACATACAAGCGTCGCATTCGAGCCACAGCGCCGCCGCCGGGTCGACACGCCACCCGGACGCCGACCGACCGAACGTCCGAGACGAGGGAGCAGTACCAGTCGTGGACCTCGACCAGATGCCCAGGGGCGGTCCCGACGCGTCGTGGTGGGACCGCCGGTACGAGACGCGCCGCGAGGAGTACATCGACCGGCCGGAGACCGGTGCCCGGTGTCGGCAGGCGCTGCGCGGCCTGGACCGCTTCCAGCGGCTGAGCGGCGGCTACCGCACCTACAGCCGGCTTGCCGTCGCGGCGGTCGGTGACGACGTGCCGCGCCCGCGCGTGCTGGAGCTGGGCGCCGGGCACGGGCGGCTCGCCCGTCACGTGCTGGCGCGCCGCCCGGGCGCGCGGGTGACGGTGAGCGATGTGAACCCGCTTGTCGTCGAGGCGCTGCGGGCCGGGCCGCTCGGCCGGGATCGGCGGATCGAGATCGTCCGGCTGGACGCGACGGCGATCGACCGGCCGGACGGCGCGTACGACGTCGCCGTGCTCACCACCTGTCTGCATCATCTGCCGCCGTCCGGGGTGGCCGCCGTGCTGCGGGAGGGCACGCGTGTGGCGCGCCGCCTGCTGGTCGTGGACGGCTGGCGCAACCCGCTGTACCTGGCCGCCGTGCCGCTGATGGCGCTGACCGGCGGCTGGGCGCAGGCGCACGACGGGTTTGTCAGCCTGCGCCGGATGTACGGCGCGGCGGCCGTGCACGCGCTCGCCGAGCGCTGCGGCGCGCCCGTGCGGGTGCGGACGCGCTTTGTACCGCCCGCTTACCTGGCCGTGCTCGCCGAACGCCGGGCGGACTCCCGGCGCACGTCGGCGGTCGGACGGGCGAGCGGGGAACGAGTTGGACCGAACGGGGGAGGACGTGCCGGATGACCACCGAGGTCACATGGACGGAGAACGCGCGGGCCGCGTGGGCGGACGCGAGGACGACGGGCGGGGCGGGCGACTTCGCCTCGCCGCTGACGCGGATGCTGCTGAGCAGCGAGGGGATGACCACCACGCTGCTGGAGGCGTGGGCGGGGCGTCCCCTGCGGCCGACGGCGGTGGCGCTCGAACGCGCCCGCCCGGCGTGGTGGCCGCGTGAGGCGGAACTGCTGCGGGTGCCGGAGGACGGGCCGGAGCTGCTGGTCCGCCGGTCGCGGCTGGTCACGCCGGAGGGGGACGCGCTGTCGCGGAACCGGATAGTGGCGTGCGGTGACATGCCGACGGAGCTGCGGCGGGTGATGGGCGACGCCTCGGCGCCGCTCGGTCCGGCACTGCAGGCCGCGGGCACGGGGTTCCGCCGCACACTGCTGGCGGCGGGAACGGATCGCTGGGCACCGCTGGAGAACGTGGTACCCGAAGGCGGCGCCCGGCCGGAGGCCGCCGAACCGGAGGCCGCCGAACCGGGAGCCGCCGAACCGGAGGCTGCCGAACCGGGAGCCGTGCGGGCGGAGGCCGCGCCGCCGCCAGGCGCCGGCGCGGCGTTCAAGACGTATCTGCTCTGGCATGGTGAGGAGCCGTTCGCAGTGGTGACCGAGGTGTTCAATCCGGACTTCGTGCCCGCTCTGCGGGCCCGCCGCGCCGACCGGAGGCCGCGATGAGCGCGGTGCGGCGGCTGCGGACGCAGGTGGGGATCGTCGGCGCCGGGCCCGCCGGGCTGGTGCTCGGCGTGCTGCTGCTGCGGGCGGGGATCGACGTGCGGATCGTGGAGCGGCTGCCGCGCGAGGAGGTGCTGGCGCGGGCCAGGGCCGGACTGCTGGAGGACCGCGTCGTCCGCTTCCTGCACGAGCACGGACTGGCCGGGAGGCTGGCCAAGGAGGCCGTGCGGCACGGGCGTTGTGACTTCCTGTGCCTGGGTCGTCGGCTGCGCTTCGACTACGCGGAACGCGCCGGGGGCGCCCAGCACTGGGTCTACCCGCAGCAGGAGCTGGTCCGCGACCTGATCGAGGTCCTGGAGGCGGAGGGGCGTACGCCGTACTTCGGCCAACCGGCGTCCGCCGTCGTGGACGCGACCGGTCGGCGTCCCCGCGTCGAGTGCGCCGACCTGGTCCTGGAGTGCGACGTGGTCGTCGGCGCGGACGGCTGGCAGGGCGTGAGCCGGCGCGCGCTCCCGGCCGACGTGCGCGAGGGCGTGGGCCGGCGCTACCCGCACGACTGGCTGACCGTGCTGGCGGAGGTGGACCGGCCGGTGGAGTGCGTGCTGTACGCGATCCACGAGCGCGGCTTCGCCGCCATCGTGCCGCGCACCGAGAACCTCGCCAGGCTGTACCTCCAGGTCCCGCGCGACGAGGACCCGGCGGCGTGGCCCGAGGAGCGGATCCGCGAGCAGGCCAGACTCCGCCTCGCGGCGGCGGGCTCGAGCCTGCCGAGGATCACCGCACTGCGCCCGGCGGATGCTTTGCGTATGCGCAGTTCCGTGGTGTCGGCGCCCCGCCACGGCCGACTGTTCCTCGCCGGCGACGCCGCGCACATACTCACTCCCTGCGGGGCCAAGGGCATGAACCTGGCCGTCGCGGACGCCGCCGACCTCGCCGACTCGCTGGTCCGCCAGTTCCGCGACGGGGACCCGGTGCCGCTGGCCGGCTATCCGGAACGGCGGCTGCACGAAGCGTGGCGGGCCCAGGAGTTCTCGGACGCGCTGCTGCATCTGCTGCACCTCCCGCACGCCGACCCGGCCGACGGGCGGCCGGCCCCCGCCGACCCGGCCGGTCGCTTCGAGGCCCAGTTGCGACTGGAAAGAATCAGGCGGCTGGTCGAGCCCGGCCCGGCCGGCACCGCGTTCGCCCACGGCTACGTGGGCTCGTCGGCCTGGCTGCCGCCGCTGCCCGGCCCGCACTCGATGTGACGTGACGCCGTGACCGTCTCCGAGCGCTCGCCGGTCGCGTCCGTCGTCGACCGGGCGCGCGCCCTGTACGGGCTCTCGCGCGGCACGCAGGCGGTGCTGAGTATCGCCCAGCCGCTGGTCGCCGCGCTGCTCGCGGACGGCAGTCCGTCGCCGGGCCGGCTCGCGCTCGCGACCGTGGGCGGCCTGGCCGGTTTCCTCGCGGTGTTCGCGACGAACGACCTGATGGACGCGGGCGTGGACGGGCGGCGCTTCGCGACTCACCTGCGTGCCGACACCGGCCCTGACATCGACAGCGCCGGCGCCCGGCACCCGCTCGCCCAGGGCCTGCTCACCCGGCGGCTCGCGCTCGGCTGGATCGCCGGGCTGAGCGTGCTCGCGCTGGTGATCGGCGCGCTGCTCAACCCGGTGTGCGTGCTGCTGTTCCTGCTCGCCGCGCTGCTGGAGGTGGTCTACTGCCGACTGGCGACCGTCACGCCGTACAAGTTCCTGCTCAGCGGGGTGATGGTGGCCGTCGGGGCGTCCGCCGGCTGGTTCGCGTTCCGTACGAGCGTCGATCCGCTGCCGCTCGGGTTGTTCGTGCTGTGGATGTTCGCCTGGGAGATCGGCGGAAGGAACATCCCCAACGACCTCGCGGACGTGGCGGAGGACGTGCGGCTCGGCATCCGGACGGTGCCGGTGGTGTACGGGGCGCGGCCGGCGGTGTGGCTGGCGGGCGGCTTCCTGCTGGTGGCGTTCGCGGCGAGCGGCGTGCTGATGGTGGTGGCCTGGCCGGTGTTCGGCGTGGTCGGGCTGGTGGGGACGCTGGCCGTCGGGGTGCTGACGCTGCTGCGGCCCGCGCTGCTGCTGGTGCGCGACCCCGGGGCGGCGCTGCCCGCGTTCAACCTGGCCACATTCCATCCGGTGGGCGTGCTGGCCGCGCTGGTCGCGGCCCTGCTGCTGCGCTGAGCGCCGCGCACCCTCCCCGCGGCGGGTGCGCGAGCCGGACCGCGCCCCGCGCGGCAGCCGCGGAACGCCACCACGGGCGCCGCCCCCGGCGTCGGCACGCGGCCACTCCGGCGGGTCCGGTCGACGCGCGCAACCCGTACCCCGTGGCTACCGTGGGCAGACAGCGGCGCCACCGGCGCCCGGCGGCCGCCGCCGTACACGGCCCGACGCCCGCCGGAGCCGACCGCCCGACGGGACGTGCGAGGCGCCCGACGACGCGCCCCGGCACCGCCCGACGGGCGGCGGCGGGTCGGCCGTGCCCACCGGGCGCGTCCACGCCCGGCGCCCACCCGCGCCCCGACAGTTCATGTTTCGCACAGTGGTTCCCCCGGGCAGGGAGACAGATTGTTGTTCCGGCCCGTCCGTCCGTCACCCCGCGAGGAGTCGCCATGGACGCCGTACTCTCCGAGGCAGCAGCCGAGGACTACATCGGGGGAATCTGCTTCAAGACCGGCCCGCCCCGCCGCGTCGGGGTCGAACTCGAATGGCTGGTGCGCGACCGCGGCGACCCCACCGCCTGCGTACCGCCCGAACGGCTGGAGGCCGCGCTCGCACCGCTCTTCGCCCCGGGCGCGCTGCCCGGCGGCGGGCGGCTGACCTGGGAGCCGGGCGGCCAGCTGGAACTGAGCAGTGCCCCGGGCGACTCCGTCGCCCACTGCCTGGCGCTGACCTCGGCGGACCTGGCGCTGGTGCGCCGGGTCCTAGGCGAGGAAGCCGGCGCGGTGCTGTACGGCCGGGGGCTGGACCCCTACCGTTCGCCGGGCCGTGTGCTGGACACCCCGCGCTACCGGGCGATGGAGGCGTATTTCGACCGGGGCGGCCCGTGGGGCCGGGTGATGATGCGCGCCACCGCCGCCCTCCAGGTCAGCCTCGACGCCGGGGACGACTCCGACGGCCCCACCGGCTTCCGCCACCGCTGGACGCTGGCCCACCGGCTCGGCCCGGTGCTCGTCGCCGCGTTCGCGAACTCGCCGGTCTGGCAGCAGCGCCCCACCGGCTGGATGTCCACCAGACAGAGCATCTGGGCCCGGATGGACCCGCCGCGCACC
>NZ_VJYK02000345.1 GCF_007097205.2 Streptomyces alkaliterrae | reverse complement strand
GGAGGGTCGGGGACGCCGAAAGGGGCGCGACATGGCAGTGCACCGCGTGGACGGCCGGCGTGACGAGACGCTGGCCGACGTCTACGGCCAGGCCGTCAGCCGCCGCCCCCTGCCCAAGTACCGCGTTCCCGACGACCTCTCCGACCCGCGGGCGGTGTACGCCCTCGTCCACGACGAGCTCGCTCTCGACGGCAACGCCTCCCAGAACCTCGCCACCTTCTGCACCACCTGGGCCGAGCCCGAGGTGCACAAGCTGATGGACGAGTGCCTGGGCAAGAACATGATCGACAAGGACGAGTACCCGCAGACGGCGGAGATCGAGTCCCGCTGCGTGCACCTGATCGCCGACCTCTGGCACGCGCCGGCCGGCGCCGACACGGCCGGCTGCTCCACCACCGGCTCCAGCGAGGCGGGCATGCTCGCCGGGCTCGCCCTCAAATGGCGCTGGCGGCAGCGCCGCCAGGCCGAGGGAAAGCCCGCGGACCGCCCCAACCTGGTCTGCGGCCCGGTCCAGGTGTGCTGGGAGAAGTTCGGGCGCTACTTCGACGTCGAACTCCGCCAGGTCCCCCTCGAACCCGACGCCACCGGGCTGCGGCCGCACCAGCTCCGCGCCCACGTCGACGAGAACACCATCGGCGTCGTCGCCATCCTCGGCGTCACCTACACCTGCGACTACGAGCCGATCGCCGACCTCGCCGCCGAACTCGACGCGATCCACGCCGACACCGGCCTCGACGTGCCGCTGCACGTGGACGCCGCCAGCGGCGGCTTCGTCGCCCCCTTCCTCCAGCCCGACCTCGTCTGGGACTTCCGCATCCCCCGCGTCGCGTCGATCAACGCCTCCGGCCACAAGTACGGCATGGCGCCCCTCGGCGTCGGCTGGGTGGTCTGGCGGACCGCCGAACTCCTCCCCGAGGAACTGGTGTTCCGCGTCAGCTACCTCGGCGGTGACATGCCCACCTTCGCGCTCAACTTCACCCGCCCGGGCGGGGAGGTCGTCGCCCAGTACTACACCCTCCTGCGTCTGGGCCGCGCCGGCTACCGCGCGGTCCACGCCGCGTGCCGCGAAAGCGCCCGCGAACTCGGCCGCCAGGTCGCCGACATGGGCCCGTTCACCCTCCTCTACGACGGCGACCGCGCCCTGCCCGCCGTCTCCTGGACCCTCACCGACCCGCCGGGCGCGGGCTTCACGCTCTACGACGTCACCGACCGGCTGCGCCGACGCGGCTGGCAGGTCCCCGCCTACCCGCTGCCCCCGGACCGCGCCGAGACGGTGATCCAGCGCGTCCTCGTCCGACACGGCATCAGCTTCGACAAGATCATGCTCCTCGCCGACGACCTCCGCGCCGTCGTCGGGGAACTCACCCGTCCCGGCACGCCCGCGCCGCACTCGGCCTTCCACCACTGACCCGGGCCGCGGCCCGTCCGGCGGCCGCCGGGCCGGGCGCATCGGTCGCGAGCAGTCGGCACCCGCAGGACGATGAGAACAGGACGACAAGTCCTCGAGAACAGGACGACAAGTCCTCTTCACCGAGGCCTCTTCACCGAGGAGTAGCGCGATGGGACGGCTCACAGGGCGGACGGCCCTCATCACCGGAGGCGCCCGGGGCATCGGCGCGGCGATCGCGGACGTGCTCGCCGCCGAGGGCGCCTCCGTGGTCGTCGCGGACGTACTGACCGACGAAGGCCGCGCGAAGGCCCGGGATCTGGGCGAGGAAGCGGTCTTCTGCCCGCTCGACGTCACGAGCCCGGACGACTGGGCAGCGGCGTCCGGGGCGGCCGAGGAACGGTTCGGGCGGCCGGTGTCGGTCCTCGTGAACAACGCCGGCATCCTCGCCTTCGGCACGATCGAGGAGCAGGACCCCGAGGAGTTCCGCCGGGTCCTGGAGGTCAACCTGTACGGCGCGTGGCTGGGCATCCACACGCTGGCACCCGCGCTCCGGCGGGCCGGGGGCGGTGTGATCGTCAACGTCTCCTCGACGGCCGGACTGATGGGCTACGCCCAGATCGGGGCGTACGTGGCCAGCAAGTGGGGCCTGCGGGGACTGACCAAGTCCGCCGCGCTTGAGCTCGCCGCCGACGACATCCGCGTCTGCTCGGTCCACCCGGGCCCGATCAGGACCCCGATGACCGCCGAGATGGACGACTCGCTTGTCGCGGCCCAGCCCATCGCCCGCTTCGGCGACCCGGAGGAGGTCGCACGACTGGTGCTCTTCCTCGTCGCTGACGCGACCTACTCCACCGGCTGCGAGTTCGTCGTCGACGGCGGAGCCACCACGGGCAGCACCATCCTCGCCGAGGAGGAGTGAGCGGCGGCCGCGCGGACCGCCCGCCCCCACCTACCTCACTCCCGCGCAGGCCGGGTCAGGACTTGCGAATGGTCATGGTGTTGTCGTTCGAGGGATAGCCGTACTTGTACTGCTGGCAGTCCACAGACCTGGACCGGCTCACCACGGTCCACCCCGCCGGTACGTCGAACAGCCCGCAGATCTGCCTGGTGGCGCCCTTCGCGAGACCGGTCAGGTTCACCAGGTCGACCTGGTTGTGGTAGTCGCTGGTTCCGCGACTCCTGTTGCAGTCGGAGATCGACGTGTACCTGGTGACGCGGAATCCCGCGGGCTTCGGGCTGTAGGTACACGCCGCCACCGTGCGGCCGGGGGCCACGCCGCTGGTGTCCGCGATCCGCTTCATGTTGTACATGCCGCCGCCGAGCGGGCCGCACTGGGTGCTGTCCCAGTACCTGATCTCGATCCACCCGGCGGGCGTGCTCGTCCAGCCGCACACCTCCTTCGGCGCGGCGGCGCCGGCCGTACCGGCCGTCATCGTTCCCCCCAGCAGCGCCGCCGCCACCACAGCCGCCGCACGTCTACCCCAACTCATCCCCGTACCTCCGATACCGAACGTGGCAGTGCTCATGACCACCTGAAATCCTGTCACTTCCCACCTTCACTCGCCCACATAACAGTCAACTCCGACCCGCTTCGAACAGGCGGCGTGCTCGGCCGACGACTCACCGCGACTCCCGACCGTCCTCGGCGAACACCCGCCGAAACGCCTCGGCGGCCACCAACACCCCTACCGCGAACGCCAGATCAGGACTCGTGACCACCCACGTCTGCCCGATCGCGTCCTCATGCGGCCCCCCGTGTCCGACCGGCAACGCGCACGGCAACCGCGCCGCCACCAACGGCGGCGACTCCAACCACGACGGCCTCCGCCGCCCACACACCTCAACACCACCGCTCACCGCCCCGCCTCCCCCGCCTCGCGCGCCGGAACCGGCTCGTCGAACTCGCCCTCGCCGTACGGCACACAATGCGTACATGCTCGGTACGAACCCCCAGGCCCGGTGCCCTGCTCGACAAGCACCACAAGGCGCACGTCCGACTGAGCGGATCCGCACCGGGCGCAGCACCCAAGTCCGCCCCTCACCGCTGCTCCTCCTGGTCGTCGCGCCGGACGCACTCGGTGCGGTGGCAGGCCCACCCGCCCCGCACCTTGCGGGCGGCTTGGGCGGGCTGGCCGCAACGATCACAGCGGCGCAGTGCGCGGACAGGCTGATACTGCGGGTAAGTCGGCACGGCATGACCCTCACTTCGGTGATCGACTGGTCACCGACCGTAGAGGGTGTCCGGGCGAAGCAGGGGCACAGTTTGTGCCCGTCGCCTATGCGGCCAGCATGCCGAGATTCACGGCGAGTCGGGAGGCGCGCTGTCGTAGGGCTGGCGAGCGGGACTCGGTCTCCTCCAGCACGATCCGCCGCGCGTAGCCGTTGTACTTGATCGTCTCCGGCGCCGTTTCGTGCGCGCGTTCCAGTGTCGCCAGAGCGGTCTCAACGTGGCCCGCGAGTTGGTAGCCGCGTGCCTCCTCGATGCGGTGCCGGGCCCGACGCGGTCGGGAGGGGATCGTGGCAGCGTCCGCGCGGGCGGCCTGTCGGACCGACTCCCCGCCCGCGTGCAACTCCACCGCCAGCGTGACGGCGTGAGCCCCCATGATCGCCTGGGAGAAGCTGGTGATCGGGTGGTAGTAGCCGGGCGGGAGCGCCCGCGCCGCAACCTGTGCCCGATCCCACCATCCCCAGGCCGGACCCGCCTGCCCCCGCCTGGCGGCTGTGTAGCCCGCGGCGATCTCCAGCGCTCCCGCGATGGCCCGCACGTCCTCGCAGCCGTCCGACAGGTACGGAACGAGGAAGCGACGTGCCTCCTCGGTGATGTGGTCGGCCGCGTCGTAGTGCGCGCTGTCGCGGTGCGCCTCGATGGCCAGCCATGCCGCGACCCCGATGGCGTGCGGGTCCTCCGACTCCTGTGCCGCGACCATGCCGCGTTCCGCGACCCGCCACAACAACGCGCTGTCCGGCTGGTAGGCGAGGAAGAACTGGGCAAGGCCGTACACCTCGGAGAGCAGCGCCTGGGCGGCCCTACGGTCTGCCGCCCGGTCGACCTGCCGGACGGCGAGTTGCGCGTCCTGGACGAGGTCGGGAAGCAGCGCGCCGATCACGTCCCGATGGTTGGGGGAACCGTGCCGGGCCGACCACGCACGGGCCAGCCGCGCCCGCAGGTGGGGCAGAGACGGTGCCTCGCGGTCGGAGACGAGCGGGTAGGTGTCGATGGCCGACCGGACCGCGGCGAGGCGCTTGTGGCCGGGGCCGATGAACAGGACGCTGGACCCGTCAACGGAGCTGTCGCCGGTGAGTTCGGCGAGGTCACGTACGCGAAGCGTCTCGGCGATGCGCAGCAGCATGGGAAGCCTCGGCGCCTGGAGACGACCGGTCTCAACCGCTTTGAGCCAGCTCGGTGACTTCCCGAGCAGGCCCGCGAGGGTCGGACGACTCATACCGCGTCGGGTGCGCAGGATCTGGAGTCGCTGGCCGAAGGCGATCGGTTCCAACTCCGGGGTGGCGTCGGAGGACATGGCTCGCCCCTTCCTGTACGGGCTTGGTACCGACAGGGTAGGAGGGCGCGGTCCTCGTTGCGCGGTATCTCACGCGGCGGAACGGGCTGTGGTGATGTCGACGCGGAAGGCGCAGGTCACCGACGCGGCCGGGTCGAGGGGCAGGGCAAGATGGAAGTCCGCCTGCAACACCGCGAGTTCGTCCGCTGACAGCAACGCGGTGTCGTAGGTGCCGGCGAGGGCGGTCCAGACCTTCTCGACGGGGCCGCTGAGGTCGATCCTCACCTGCCGTGAGTCCGCGGGATGGAGTCCTGCCGAGCGCAGCACGGCCGCCAGGCCCTCGGGGTCCCGGGTGCGGCGGTCGCCGAGGGGTGGGAGGCGGCGGTCGGGGCCGAGCGCGCGATCGAGGAGTCGGTGGAAGACCTCCCACGCCTCCCCGCCGGCGGGCCCGCCGCCGACGGCGCACACCAGTCGGCCTCCAGGGGCCAGCACCCGGCTGACCTCCGCCACCACCTGCTCGGGATCGTCCATCAGCATCAGCGCCAGATGGGAGACGCAGGCGTCGAAGGAGCGGTCGGGGAAGGGGAGTTGTTGGCAGCGGGCCGCGGTGAGG
>NZ_VJYK02000344.1 GCF_007097205.2 Streptomyces alkaliterrae | reverse complement strand
GCCCACCCCCGACGACCTGGACGACCTGATCTCCCGCCGCCGCAAGACCCAGTTCCTCCTCGCCCACCCGAGGACCATCGCCGCCTTCGGCCGGGAGTGCAACAGCCGCGGCGTCTACCCCGGCCACGCCGAACTGAACGGCAGCCCGGTGCGCACCTGGCGCGGCATCCCCCTGCTGCCCTGCAACAAGATCCCGATCAGCGAGACCAACACCAGCTCCATCCTCGCGATGCGCGTCGGGCAGGACAGCGAGGGCGTCGTCGGACTGCACCAGGCCGGGATCCCCGACGAGTACGAGCCCAGCCTGAACGTGCGCTTCATGGGGATCAACGAGAAGGCGGTGATCTCCTACCTGGTCAGCGTCTACTTCTCGGCGGCCGTCCTGGTCCCCGACGCGCTGGGCGTACTGGAGGACGTCGAACTCTGACCCGGCCGGGCAGCCCGACCGCCGGCCCCGCCGGCCTCGGGCTGCCCGCTCGCGGCCCGGGTGGGAGAATGGGCGGTGCACCGGCGGGTGCCGCAGCCGGTGGGAGGAGGTCGCATGCGCGCCAGGACAGGACTCCTCGGATCGCTCTCGCCCGACCAGGCGGAGCGGCTGCAGCAGCTGGGGAAAGAGGTCTTCTTCCCCTCGGGCGACCGGATCTTCGAGGAAGGGCAGAAGGCCGACCGCTTCTGGATCATCCGCACCGGCTCGGTGACCCTCGAACAACACGTGCCGGGCCGCAGCAACCAGGCCGTGGAGACCATCGGCCACGGGGAGCTGCTGGGCTGGTCGTGGTTCTTCCCGCCCTACAACTGGCATCTGAGCGCGGAGACCGACAGCCCGGTCCGCGCCCTGCAGTTCGACGCCGCAGAGGTGCGCGAACTGTGCGAGGCCGACCACGAACTGGGCTACAACCTCGCCCTGGCCGTCGGCGAGATCATCTCGCACCGCCTGCAGCGCACCCGGACCCGGCTGGTCGACCTCTACGGCCCGCGCGGCCTGGCCTGACCGCCCTCCGCGGACTCGACCCACGGCGCCCACCCCCGCGGGTGACCCTCTCGCACAGACGGTCCCATTGCCGAGCGGGCCCGGCTCCAGCACCATGTCCCCGTGCTGAACCCCTGGCTGGCGCTCGAAGCGGGGGCGGACCCGGCGGAGCGCGCCGGTGCCGTCCGCCGCGCCCACAGCGCGTTCCTCACCGACGGCACCGTGCAGGAGCCGGTACGTTCGGTGGTCGCCGACTCCTGGCGGCGCTGCGCCGGCGCCCGGGTCGCGCCCGACGGCATAGCCCGCGTCGAACTCACCGACGCGGACCTACGGGCCCACCGCGCCGAGCACCCGCTCGCCGCCGTGATGCCGCTCATCAGGGAACTGCTCGGCAGCATCGCCCACGACGGCGCCCATCTCCTCACCGTGTGCGACGCCGCCGGCCGGATGCTCTGGGTCGAGGGCCACGCCCAGGTGCGACGACGCGCCGAGTACATGAACCTCGTCGCGGGCGCCCGCTGGTCCGAACGCGAGGTCGGCACCAACGCGCCCGGCACCGCGCTGGCCGTCGACCACGCGGTGCAGATCTTCAACGCCGAGCACTACTGCACACCAGTCCAACCCTGGACCTGCGCCGCCGCGCCCATCCACGACCCCGCCACCGGCCGCCTCGTAGGCGCGGTCGACATCACCGGCGGCGACCATCTCGCGGCGCCGCACAGCCTCGCCCTCGTCCAGGCCACCGCACGCGCCGCGGAAGCCCAACTGGCCGCGCTCGGCCCGATCACCGGCGGCCGCCTCACCCTCCAGGCGCTCGGCCGGGACGAGGCCGTCCTGCACGGCGGCGGGGCCCACGCCGCCCGTCGGCTCAGCCGGCGCCACAGCGAGATCGTGCTGGTGCTCGCCGATCATCCGCAGGGTCTGACCGGCGAGGCGCTGGCACACCAGCTGTACGGGGAGCGCGACCTCAGCCCGATCACCCTGCGGGCCGAACTCTCCCGACTGCGCCAACTGCTCGGCCCCCTGCTGCGCTCCCGCCCCTACCGGCTCGCCGCACCGGTGGACACGGACGCCTCGCTGGTGCTGCGCTCGCTGCACGCGGGCGACCCGGTCGCCGCCCTCGCCGCCTACCGGGGGCCGCTGCTGCCCCGATCCGAGGCGCCCGGCGTGGCCCGACTGCGCCGGGTCGTGGAGACCAGGCTGCGCGGCGCTGTGCTGGCCGCCGGTGACCGCACGCTTCTGGAGGAGTGGGTGCGGTCCCCGTGGGGCGAGGACGACCTGGAGGCGTGGGAGGAACTGCACGCCGTCGTCCCGCGGGCCGAACGGCCGGTCGCCGCCGCCCGGGTGTCCCAACTGCGCGCCGAGTACGGACTCCGCCTGCCGCCCCGCCCCGCAACCTTCCCGCAACCTCGCCGCGCCTAGCTTCCTGGCACGATCGGCCGCCGCCACGGCGGTCGGCGGCCGGCAGGGAGGCGCGAGATGAAGTACGCGGCACCTGGAAGCGACGGCGCCGTCATGCGGTACCGGACCCGCTACGACCACTGGATCGGCGGCGAGTACGTCGCCCCCGCGCGCGGCGGCTACTTCGAGAACCCGACCCCGGTCACCGGTCGGACCTTCACCGAGATCGCCCGGGGTACCGCCGAGGACGTCGAGCGCGCCCTGGACGCCGCGCACGCCGCCGCGGGCGCCTGGGGGCGCATCCCGCCGGCCGAACGCGCCCTCGTGCTGAACCGGATCGCCGACCGCACCGAGCAGCACCTGGAGGAGCTGGCCGTCGCCGAGAGCTGGGAGAACGGCAAACCGGTGCGGGAGACGCTCGCGGCCGACCTGCCGCTGGCGGTCGACCACTTCCGCTACTTCGCCGGTGTGCTGCGGGCCCGCGAGGGCAGCCTGTCCGAGCTCGACGAGGACACCGTCGCCTACCACTTCCACGAGCCGCTGGGCGTCGTCGCGCAGATCATCCCGTGGAACTTCCCGCTGCTGATGGCGGCCTGGAAGCTGGCGCCGGCGCTCGCGGCCGGCAACGCCGTGGTGCTCAAGCCCGCCGAGCAGACCCCGGCGTCCGTCCACCACTGGATGAGCCTGGTCGCCGACCTGCTGCCGCCCGGGGTGGTGAACATCGTCAACGGCTTCGGCGAGGAGGCCGGGGCGCCGCTGGCCGCCAGTCCCCGGGTCGCCAAGGTCGCCTTCACCGGCGAGACCGCCACCGGCCGGCTGGTCATGCGCGGCGCCTCGGAGAACCTCACGCCCGTCACCCTGGAACTCGGCGGCAAGAGCCCGAACATCTTCTTCGACGACGTCTCCGCGGAGCACGACGACTTCCGGGACAAGGCGCTCGAGGGCTTCACGATGTTCGCCCTCAACCAGGGCGAGGTGTGCACCTGCCCGTCACGCGCCCTGGTCCAGCAGGGGCACTACCGGGACTTCCTCGCGGACGCGGTGGCGCGCACCGACCTCGTCGTCCAGGGCGATCCGCTGGACACCGACACCATGATCGGCGCGCAGGTCTCCGCCGAGCAGACCGCGCGCATCCTGCGCTACCTGGACATCGGCCGCGAGGAGGGCGCCCGGGTGCTCACCGGCGGCGAACGCGCCGAACTGCCGGGCGAGCTGGCCGGCGGCCACTACGTACGGCCCACGATCCTGGAGGGCGCCAACCACATGCGGGTCTTCCAGGAGGAGATCTTCGGCCCGGTGGTGGCGGTCACCGCGTTCCAGGACTTCGGCGACGCCGTGAAGACGGCCAACGACTCGCTCTACGGGCTGGGTGCCGGCGTGTGGACGAGGGACGCCGGTACGGCCTACCGCGCGGGCCGGGCCATCCAGGCCGGGCGAGTGTGGACCAACTGCTACCACGCCTACCCGGCGCACGCCGCCTTCGGCGGCTACAAGCAGTCGGGCATCGGCCGGGAGAACCACCGCATGATGCTGGACCACTACCAGCAGACCAAGAACCTGCTCGTCAGCTACTCCCCGAAGCGGCTCGGCCTGTTCTAGGCGGCCCCGTGCCACGCGGCCCGCGCCGCGACAGACCCGCCGCGCACCCTGCCCGTGGCCCGTTCGCCGGCTCGTCCGCCGACCGGGCCGACGGCGGCGGACAGGGTGCGCGGCGCCGTTGTGGAACGAGGGCGGGCCGGTACCCGACTGTTCGTCGTGTGTACCGGCCCGCCCTCGCAATGTGCTGAGCTGGACCACCCCCGTGGCGCCGGCTCAGTAGCCGGCGCTGGGATGCGGCCGCCCGTAGGGGTCGTCGTATCTGCCCTGGGCCGCCGGCTGCTGCGCCATCGGCCTGGGCGCCACCGGCCGGGGCGCCACCGGCCGCATCTGCGGCTGCTGGTACTGCTGCTGGTACTGCTGTTGGTAGTGGGGGTATCCCTGCTGCGTGGGATAGCCGCGGTCGGCCGGCTGCTGCGGGATGTAGGGCGCAGGGGCCTGCTGGAGCGGCGCGTGCTGCTGCGTCGGCGCGGGGTGGCCGCCGTAACCGCGTTGTGGGGGAGCCGAGCTCGCGGACGGACCGGAGGCCAGCGCGGGAAGCGCCGACGGGAGCGCCGGCAGGCTACTGGCCGGGCTCTCGTAGGCGGCGGGGACCCGGATGGGGGCGATCTGCGGAGTACCCCGCTCGGCCACCAGGCTGTCGTAGATCGGCGTGTCGGCGAAGGACGGCGAGGAGTAGTAGCCGCCGCCGTAGCCGCCAAAGGAGGAGGGGGAGGTCATGCTGCATAAGTTAAGCGGAAGATGCGCTCCCTGAGGAGTCTGGTTCGAGGGTCATTTTGTGGGTTCACGAAGGCCACTTCACCGCACAGTGGACCAATCCGGGCAATCCGTCCCATGGTTCGAGTCGAGTTCCTGTGACGTGGGAGTGGCGCGCGGATGGCCGGCACCGGGCGCACGACGCGCGACGGCCTTGGCATAGGTTGGTGTCGGCGATCAGGGAAACGAGTAGGCGGTGCGGTATCGGCGCCGCCGACCCGAGGGGAACACCATGACCATGCGCAAGGGTATGAACGTGCCGCTGCCGGCGACGGCCGTGCGGGTCGAGATGGGCTGGCGCACCGGCCCCGGCGTTCCGGACGTGGACGCCTCCGCCCTGCTGCTGACGGCCGGCAAGGTCCGCTCCGACGAGGACTTCGTCTTCTACAACCAGGCCCGGCACCCCTCCGGAGCCGTCGGCCACCAGGGGAAGACCCCGACCGGCGGCACGGTCACCGACACCCTCCACGTCCAGCTGGACGCCGTGGAACCCGAGGTGGAGACGGTCGTGCTCGCCGCCTCCGCCGACGGCGGCACCTTCGGCCAGGTGCCGGGACTGCACGTACGGGTGCTCGACGCGGCAGGCGGCGCCGAACTCGCCCGCTTCGACAGCGAGGACGCGAGCACCGAGACGGCGTTCGTTCTCGGTGAGCTCTACCGCCGCCAGGGCGCCTGGAAGTTCCGCGCGGTCGGCCAGGGGTACGCCACCGGCCTCGGCGGCCTGGCCACCGACTTCGGCATCTCGGTCGAGGAACCGGTGACCCCGCCGCCGGCCCCCGCCCAGCAGCCGGC
>NZ_VJYK02000343.1 GCF_007097205.2 Streptomyces alkaliterrae | reverse complement strand
GGGGACGGACGGGCAGGGCCGGACGGGCAGGGCCGGACGGGCAGGGCCCGGACGGGCAGGGCCGGACGGATCGGATGAACGGCCTGCCCAGCCGGCGTCAGCCGGCGTCAGCCGGCGTCGTCGAGCTTGCGGCGGAGGGTGGCGGCGAAGTCCTCCGCGGCCATCAGCTGGGCCCGCAGTTTCTCGCAGCGCGCATCCGCGACCTTCTGGTAGGAGTCCAGGCGCTCCCGCAGGCGCTGCCGCTCGTCATCAGCCGACTGGCCGTCGTCGGCGGCGGCGATCCGGTCGATGATCTCCAGCAGCTCCCGCATCTCCTCCAGCGAGAAGTCCAGCGGCTTCATCCGGCGGATGACCATCAGCCGATCCACGTCGGACTCGGTGTAGAGACGGAAGCCGCCCTTGCTGCGGGCGGACGGCGTGACAAGGCCCACGTCCTCGTAGTGGCGGATCGTGCGGAGCGACAGACCGGTCCTCTCGGCCACCTCGCCGATCTGCATGTGCCGCGCCTGGTCCGCCATTACCGCCTTCTCCGTCCCGCCGGTGCACGCCGCGTTTTCAGCCACCGAATCCCGGACGCGTGTCTGGAATCACAGCCTGGACGTGCTGTTTACCTGCATTTCACAAGCCACAAGTCGCACTCTGCCCTCACGTCAGGGTAGAGTCGTGGAGGTTGTCGCCGCTGCGGTCCCGATCGGGTCGCAGCCGGGCGGCACCCCAAGGCTTCCGGGCAATGATGCCCGAACGGCGGCCTCCCGGCCGCCCCTCCCACCGGCAGGGCCCCCGACGTGGCCGGGCCGCCGGGGACTCCCTCGGTTACGGAGTCGAGCACGAAGCGCGCGTGCGTCCAGCGGTTGGGCGCGTGCGCCCGAACAGAAACGGTCGCATGTCCTCACCGCTCGCCGCTGCGCCCAAGCAGTCCAAGCTGCCCAAGCTGTCCAAGCCGGACTGGCTCGCCTCCCCCAAGGTCTTCCGCACCGAGGTCCTGGCCGGCCTCGTGGTCGCCCTGGCCCTGATCCCCGAGGCGATCTCCTTCTCGATCATCGCGGGCGTGGACCCGGCCGTCGGTCTCTTCGCCTCCTTCACCATGGCCGTGGTGATCTCGATCGTCGGCGGCCGCAAGGCGATGATCTCCGCCGCGACCGGTGCGATCGCCCTGGTCATCGCACCGCTGAACCACAATCACGGCCTCGGCTACCTGATCGCCGCCGTGATCCTCGGCGGTCTGATGCAGATCGCGCTCGGGGCACTGGGCGTGGCCAAGCTCATGCGGTTCATCCCGCGCAGCGTCATGGTCGGCTTCGTGAACGCCCTGGCCATCCTGATCTTCATGGCCCAGGTGCCGGAGATGAAGGACGTCCCGTGGGTGGTCTACCCGCTGATTCTCGGCGGCCTGGCGATGATGGTCTTCTTCCCGAAGCTCACCACCGTCATCCCCGCGCCGCTGGTGTCGATCGTGGTCCTCACGGTCATCACCATCGGTGCCGGCCTCGCCGTGCCGACCGTCGGCGACAAGGGCGAGCTGCCTTCCTCCCTGCCGGTGCCCGGCCTGCCGGACGTGCCGTTCACCATGGACACCCTGACGACCATCGCGCCGTACGCCTTCGCGTTCGCGCTGGTCGGCCTGATGGAGTCGCTGATGACCGCCAAGCTGGTCGACGACATCACCGACACGCACTCCAACAAGACGCGCGAGTCCGTCGGCCAGGGCATCGCCAACATCGTGACCGGCTTCTTCGGCGGCATGGGCGGCTGCGCCATGATCGGCCAGACCATGATCAACGTGAAGGTGTCCGGCGCCCGCACCCGGCTGTCGACGTTCCTCGCCGGCTCCTTCCTCATGGTGCTGTGCGTGGTCTTCGGCCCGGTCGTCTCCGACATCCCGATGGCCGCCCTCGTCGCCGTCATGATCATGGTGTCCGTCGCCACCTTCGACTGGCACTCCATCCAGCCGAAGACCCTCAAGCGGCTGCCGCTGGGGGAGACCACCGTCATGGTCGTCACCGTCGCTGTCGTCGTCGCCACCCACAACCTGGCCGTCGGCGTCATCGTCGGCTCCCTCACCGCCATGGTGATCTTCGCCAAGCGCGTCGCCCACCTGGCCGAGGTCACCGGCGTCGTCGACCCGGACGGCAACCAGGTCGTCTACGCGGTCACCGGCGAACTCTTCTTCGCCTCCTCCAACGACCTCGTCTACCAGTTCAACTACAAGGACGACCCGGACGACGTCGTCATCGACCTCTCCGACGCCCACATCTGGGACGCCTCGTCCGTCGCGGCACTCGACGCCATCGAGAACAAGTACACCCAGCGCGGCAAGAAGGTCACCATCATCGGCCTGAACAAGCCCAGCGCCGACATGCACGGCAAGCTCGCCGGACAACTCACCAGCCACTGACCATCAGCCGCCGCTGTCCGACCACCACCGAGGTGGTCGGACAGCGGCGGTCTTCCGTCGCCCCCGGCCCCTCCGGGAAGATGGCCGGTCGGTACGCCGCCCCGGCCGGTACGGGGTGGGGAAGGGAGCGACGCTGAACAGGTTCACCACCGGCTCGGCCACCGGCCGCGCGCCCGGACACCCGGCCGCCGCGCCGCCGTTCCACGGCTGGCGCATCGTCGCCTACAGCGCCGTCGCCATGGCGATGACCGCTCCCGGACAGACGGCGGGCGTGTCCGTCCTCCTCGACCCGATGATCGAGGACCTGGGAATCGGCCGGACCCAGGTCTCCACCGCGTACCTGGTCGGCACCCTGTGTGGGGCGAGTGCGATGCCCTTTGTCGGCAGGGCCGTCGACCGGTACGGGCCGCGTCGGGTGATGCTCGCAGTCGCCGCCGTCTTCGGCACGGTACTGCTCGCCCTGTCGTTCGTGTCCGGGATCATCGGCCTGACCGCCGGGTTCGTCGGCATCCGGATGGCCGGTCAGGGGGCACTCGGACTCGTCGCCACGACCACCGTCGCGTACTGGTTCCACCGGCGGCGCGGGCTCGCGCTCGGCATCACCAGCGCCGTCGGGACGGCCGGCATCTCCCTCGCCCCGGTGGCCGTCGAACGGCTCGTCGCCGAGGTGGGGTGGCGCGCCGCCTGGGCGGTGGAGGGGCTGGCCGTGTGGGCGGTGGTCGTTCCGCTCGCGCTCTTCGGACTCCGCGACCGGCCCTCCGACGTCGGCCAGCACGTCGACGGCGTCGCCCCGCCCGAGGACGGCAACGACCACGACAAGGCCACCGGCCGGCCACTGCGGCACGCGGCACGGACCGGCATGTTCTGGGCCATCGCCCTCTGCATGGCGTCCAGCGCGATGCTCACCACCGGGCTCAACTTCCACCAGATCGACCTGCTCGGCGAGCGCGGGCTCAGCCCGGTCGAGGCCGCCGCGAACTTCCTTCCGCAGACCGTCGCGGCCCTGCTCGCCACCCTCGCCGCCGGCGCGCTGCTGGACCGCGCCTCGCCCCGCATCGTGCTCGTCGCCTCGATGCTCACCCTCGCGGGCGCGGTCGCCGCCGCGGGCGTGGTCCGGCCCGGCTGGACGGCACTCGCCTTCGGGCTGGCCCTCGGCTCCGCCAACGGGCTGCTGCGCGCCGTCGAATCAGCCGCCTACCCGCTGTACTTCGGCACTGCCCACCTCGGCGCCATCCGCGGCGTCTCCTACACGGTGAGCGTCGGCGCCAGCGCCCTCGGCCCAGTCGCCGTCGCACTCGGCCACCACGCGACCGGCAGCTACGGCCCGGCACTGCTGCTCTTCGCCCTGATCCCGTTCTGCGCGGCAGCCCTCGTCCTCCTCGCCCGCGAACCAGGCGAGCCCTCCGCGCCCGCGCCGTCCGAGGAGCGATCCCGGAAAGCCTGACGCTCGCCGTCGCCGACAGCCGATCCCGGCCCCCACTCGGGTAGCGTTCCACCGGCGCCGCCGCGCCCCGGCCTCGCTGGCTACGGCAAGCCCGCTGACGGGAACGGCGAGTTCCCGTCAGCGCTCGCCGGCAGGTCTCTCCCACCCGCCACCGGGTCGGCCGTTTTTGTCACCTTCACCGTTGTCGTCGCTCTTGCCGGCGCACACATCTACCGCAGACGGGATGCCGCGTAGCCCGGCTTCGGGTGACCGGAAGTCAGGTCCGTGCACGACGTCGCAAGGCCGCGCGCCGGCTGAGAGGATCCACCCGTGAGTTCAGCAACCAGCGGCCCAGGACACCGGCTGGCCAGCGGGGCGGTCGGTCAGGCCACTGCGCGGCGCGCGCCGACCACACCGCGGATCCTGGAGGTGGACGCGCTGCGCGGGTTCGCGCTCGGGGGGATCCTCCTCGCGAACGTGCTGGTGATGGCCGGGCCCTTCGCGTTGACGGGCGGCCGCCCGGAGGAGACGGGCGCGGATCTGATCGCGCACTGGCTGGTCGCCGCGCTTGTGGAGAGCAAGTTCTACCTGCTCTTCTCGTTCCTCTTCGGATACAGCTTCACCCTGCAGACGAGTTCGGCAGAGCGGGCCGGAGCGTCCTTCGAACGACGGATGCTGCGCAGGCTGCTCGCACTGTTCGTCCTGGGTGTCACGCACGCGGTGCTGTTGTACTCAGGGGACATCCTCACGACCTACGCCGTGCTCGGGCTCGTCCTGTTCGCGTCACGACGGGCATCACCAGAGCGGGTGTGGCGCGCCGCGCTGTGGCTGTACGGGGTGATCGCCGTGCTCCTGCTGCTCGCCGCCGCCTCGGCGACCGTGCCGGCAAGCGAGTTCGGGACGGCGGCGGAGGCGCAGGCGGAGGCGCACGCTCTGACGGAGGCGTACCGGGGTGGCCTCGCAGACGTGGTGGCGGCCAACATCCGGGCGTTGCCGGAGCTCCTGCTGGGCACGCTGGTCGCGGGCGGGCACGTCGTCACCGCGTTTCTGGTGGGGTTCGTCGCAGGCAGGCGTCGGTCGCTCGCCGGGAACGTGTCCGCGAGCCGGCTGCGGCGGAGCTGCGTGATCGGTGGTGTTGTGGGCGTTCCGGGCGGCGTTCTGATGGCGCTGGGCACGGTCGGCCCGCTGTCGGACCAGTGGGAGGTGCCGGCCTTTGTGCTGGGTCTGGTAGCCGCGCCCGCCCTTTCCGTCGCGTACGCCAGTGGGTTGCTGCTGTGGTTCCGGACGGCGCGGGGCGCCCGGGTCGCGTCCTGGCTGGCTCCCGCCGGCCGGATGGCGCTCACCAACTACCTGCTGCAGTCGCTTGTCATGGCGCTGGTCTTCTACGGATACGGCCTCGGCCTCTACGGCAGGACCGGTGCTGCAGCGGCGGTGTGCGGCGCGCTTGTCCTCTACGTGACGCAGTCGTACGTCAGCGCCAGGCTGATGCGCCGGTTCCGCTACGGGCCCGTGGAGTGGGTCCTGCGCGCGGTCACCGTGGCGGGGCGGCCCGGCGAGGACGGCGGGGTGAGGAAGCCGCTCGGGCTCCGGGACGCCGCTTCCCCGGCCGCGGGTGAGGTGCGGGAGTGATGTCTGCCGGCACGGCACGCCGAACCTCGGTCGGCGATCTGGGCGTTGTTGCGTCTTCGAGCGCCGGGGCGGGGTCGGTTCTAGGGGG
>NZ_VJYK02000342.1 GCF_007097205.2 Streptomyces alkaliterrae | reverse complement strand
TATAAGCGACAGGTTCCGAGGGGCCGGGGTCGGGGGTCCTGCCGTGGCCCTCGATGGTGATCACCGCGTTGGCAGGCGCGATGTGCACCCGGGCGACCCAGTCGCCCTCCGGCTCCCGCCGGCGGTTGACCCGCACGGTGATCGTGTACGACTCGCCGGGTTGCAGCGTGCCGGAGCGCTGGCTGAGCCGCAGCCAGCGGCCCTCGGCGTACGCCGACCAGTTCAGCGCCGTACCGCCGCTGTTGGTCAGCGTGATCAGCGTGGCGCCCTCGGTCGGCTGCGCCTGCACGGTCAGCCGCCCCGGCGACGGCCCCGACGGACTGGCCTCGGGGGCGCTCGGGCTCTCCCCCGGGGAGCGCTCGGGGTCGACGGGGGTGTCGCCGGGATCGGGCTCGGACTCGGCCTCGACGGTCACCGAGGCGCCGTCGCCCGGCCGCTCGCCGGGCCGCGCGCGCTCTCCGGTGCCGGTGGCGCGGTCGGCGCTGCCGGCGTTCTCGTACGGGTACTCCTCCACGCCCGGGCCGTCGGACTCCCGCGCCGACACGGACGAGTCGTCCCGTCCCTCCCCGACCAGCGGCGCACCCCGGTACGCGGCCCACAGTGCGAGTACCGGCGCCGCCACCACCGCGGCCACCACCGTGCTGGTCACCGCACGGCTGCGCAGCTTCTCCAGCCGCGCCGAACGGTCCTTGACCTCGACCGGGAAGCCGCGCCGGTCGAAGCGCGGCATGGGCTGGGAGCGGGCCCGCAGCGCGCTCACCAGGGCGGCGTGCACGACGGGCCGGGAGGCGGTGAGCACCGGCAGCGGCCGGGACCGGCCCGGTGACGTGCCCGGCCAGGGCTCACCGGCCATGTGCCGCTCGGCGACCAACCGGCAGGCCGGGCACTCGTCGACGTGCCGCACCAACTCCCGGCGCAGTGCGGCGCTGAGCACCACCCCCGTGTCCCCGCCGAGCCGGCTGATCGCCGCGCAGCCGCCGCTGTCCACGACGGACAGCGCGGCCCGGGTGCGTTCGACCTCGCAGGCGGCGCCGGACAGCAGCAGCCGGGCCGCCGGCACCTCCAGCCCGAGGACCACGGCGACCTCCTCCACCGGCATCCGGTGGCGGACGGCCAGCTCCAGGGCCTCGCGCTGCTCGGGCGTCGTACCGGCCGCCTCCGGCCAGGACAGCGCGGCCAACTCGCGGCGCCGCTGGGTGGCCAGCGGTCCGACGACCTTCACCGGGTCGGCGCGGCGCCCCTCGCGCTCCTGACGGCGCAGCGCGTTGAGGCGGCGCAGGCACGACCAGCGCACCAGCGCGTACAACCATGGGCGCAGCAGCGCGTGCGCCGGCGCGCGCCCCCGCTCGCGTTGCCGTTCGGCGATGGCCAGCGCCTGGCCGAGGGCGGTGACCGCCTCGTCGTGGTCGCACATGACCGACAGGCAGTAGGTGAACAGGCCGTCGAGATGAACATCGTCGGACGCCGGATCGGACGCCGGATCGGCAGCGGCCGCGCCGGACCCAGGGGCGCCGAACACCACGGCATCGGAGGGCGGACCGGCGGGCGATCCGGAGAGCGCTCCGGACTGGTATCCGGACAGCGCGACACCGCCCGACGGCACGACGGCCTCGGCGACGGCGGCGCCCGCCGACTCCCGATCGGGCAGGCCGGCCCGCTGGGCGGTCCGCCGCGCGCCACGGCGCGCGGGAGGTGCGCTTGTGGTGTTCGTGGGGTGCTCGCGCCTGCTGCTCATCACGCCGAGACGGTAGGGGGCGCGCGGGTGCGTACTGCCCGTCCCGCCGAAGCTTTAACCCTTACGGGTGACAATCTCACCCGAAGGGGGACAACGCCGCCGTCACCCTCGACGACGACGCCTCGCCCCTCACGGTCCGCGCGGGCCGGTTGTCGGTGGCCGACGCTACGGTGATCCGCATGGCCACCCGCAAGTCGTCCGCCAAGGACCGCCCCTCCTACCGCTGCACCGAGTGCGGCTGGACCACCGCCAAATGGCTCGGCCGCTGCCCGGAGTGCCACGCCTGGGGCACGGTCGAGGAGACCGGCGGCGCGCCCGCCGTGCGGACGACGACCCCCGGCCGGGTGTCCGCGCCGGCGCTGCCCATCGGCCAGGTCGACGCCCGGCAGGCCGAGGCCCGGGGCACCGGCGTGCCGGAGCTGGACCGGGTGCTGGGCGGCGGCCTCGTGCCGGGCGCCGTGGTGCTGCTCGCCGGCGAGCCCGGCGTCGGCAAGTCGACGCTCCTGCTGGACGTGGCCGCCAAGGCCGCCACCGCCGAGCACCGCACGCTGTACGTCACCGGCGAGGAGTCGGCAGGGCAGGTCAGGATGCGCGCCGACCGCATCGGCGCGCTCAGCGAGCACCTGTACCTCGCCGCCGAGACGGACCTGTCCGCCGTCCTCGGCCACCTCGACGAGGTGAAGCCGGGACTGCTGGTGATGGACTCCGTGCAGACCGTCGCCTCCCCCGAGATCGACGGCGCGCCCGGCGGCGTCGCCCAGGTCCGGGAGGTCGCCGCCGCGCTGATCCGGGCCTCCAAGGAGCGCGGCATGGCCACGCTGCTCGTCGGCCACGTCACCAAGGACGGCACCATCGCCGGCCCCCGCCTCCTTGAGCACCTGGTGGACGTCGTACTGCACTTCGAGGGCGACCGACACGCCCGGCTGCGGCTGGTGCGCGGCGTGAAGAACCGCTACGGCGCCACCGACGAGGTCGGCTGCTTCGAACTGCACGACGAGGGCATCGTCGGGCTGGCCGACCCGTCCGGGCTCTTCCTGACCCGCCGCTCCGAGCCGGTCCCCGGCACCTGTCTGACGGTCACGCTGGAGGGGCGGCGCCCGCTCGTCGCCGAAGTCCAGGCCCTCACCGTCGACTCCCAGATCCCCTCCCCCCGCCGCACCACCTCCGGTCTGGAGACCTCCCGGGTGTCGATGATGCTCGCCGTACTCGAACAGCGCGGCCGCATCACCGCGTTGGGCAAACGCGACATCTACAGCGCCACCGTCGGCGGCGTGAAGCTGTCGGAGCCGGCCGCCGACCTCGCCGTCGCGCTGGCCCTGGCCAGCGCCGCCGGGGACATCCCGCTGCCCAAGAACCTCGTCGCGATAGGCGAGGTCGGGCTGGCGGGCGAGGTGCGGCGGGTCACCGGCGTCCAGCGCCGCCTCGCCGAGGCCGCCCGGCTCGGCTTCACCCACGCCCTGGTCCCCGCCGACCCCGGCAGGGTGCCGGACGGCATGCGGGTCCTGGAGGTCGCCGACGTCGGCGAGGCCCTGCGGGTGCTGCCGACCGGCCGCCCGCGCGGCGCGGAGGGCCGGAACGGCGGCGCCCGGTCGGGCGGGTCCGGGCGCCGGGCCGGTGCGAGTGCGGGTGCCAGTGCGGGTGCCGGTGCCGGGGCGGGAACCGGCGGCGGCGGTGGCGCGTCCGGGAGTCAGGAGGGCGCCGGGGCGTGAGGACCGGCGCGTGCCGATTCCACGCCGCCCCGACCGGGCGGCCGGAAGAAACACGTGCTCGGAGGGGCTCCGGCGGGGAGTCCTCGGTCCGGGGGCGGCGGCGCCGGTAGACTTTGGCCCGGTCACGCCCGTCCAGGAGACACCGCCGACAGGCACCCGTACCGCACGACCGAAGGAGCGCCGTGGCAGCCAACGAACGGGCCGGAACCGCTGACGGCCTCTTGCGCGCCTCCCTCAGCGCGGTCGCCCCGGGCACCGCACTGCGGGACGGCCTGGAGCGGGTCCTGCGCGGCAACACCGGCGGTCTGATCGTGCTCGGTATGGACAAGACCGTCGAGGCGCTGTGCTCCGGCGGCTTCGTGCTCGACGTCGAGTTCAGCGCGACGCGGCTGCGCGAGCTGTGCAAGCTGGACGGCGCGCTCATCCTCGACAAGGACATCACCAAGATCGTGCGCGCCGGCGTGCAGCTCGTGCCGGACGCCTCGATCCCCACGGAGGAGACCGGCACCCGGCACCGCACGGCCCAGCGGGTGTCCATCCAGACCGGCTTCCCGGTCGTCTCCGTCAGCCAGTCCATGCGGCTCATCGCCCTGTACGTCGAGGGGCAGCGCCGCGTCCTGGAGGACTCGGCGGCCATCCTCTCCCGCGCCAACCAGGCCCTCGCCACGCTGGAGCGCTACAAGCTGCGCCTCGACGAGGTCGCCGGCACGCTCTCCGCGCTGGAGATCGAGGACCTGGTCACCGTCCGCGACGTCGCCGCGGTCTCCCAGCGGCTGGAGATGGTCCGGCGCATCGCCACGGAGATCGCCGAGTACGTCGTCGAGCTCGGCACGGACGGCCGACTCCTCTCCCTCCAGCTCGACGAGCTGATCGCCGGCGTCGAGCCGGAGCGCGAGCTGGTCGCCCGCGACTACGTGCCCGAGCCGAGCGGCAGGCGGGCCCGCACCGTACCCGGCGCGCTCGGCGAACTCGACCGCCTCAGCCACAGCGAACTGCTGGAGCTTCCGACGGTGGCACGCTCGCTCGGCTACAGCGGGGCGCCGGAAACCCTCGACTCGGCGGTCTCCCCACGCGGCTTCCGCCTCCTGGCAAAGGTGCCGCGCCTCCCGAACACCGTCATCGAGCGGCTGGTCGAGCACTTCGGCGGCCTCCAGAAGCTGCTCGCCGCGAGCGTCGACGACCTCCAGGCCGTCGAAGGCGTCGGCGAGGCCCGCGCCCGCTCCGTCCGCGAAGGCCTCTCCCGCCTCGCCGAATCCTCAATCCTCGAACGCTACGTCTGACGCCGCGCCGGAAGGCCTGCTGGGGAGTCCGCTCCAGGAGTTCCCGTGGACGGCGTACGCCTCGATGAACCCCTGAATCGTCCGCAGATCATCCGCGAAGGATTCGGCTCGCCACTTCTCCTTCCGCCCGTCGCGACAAAGGAGATCCAGCCACACGTCGAGCTCCGCGAACGCACTCTCGGAACGACGACTCCGCACGGTCGCTCTCAGCGTTACTCCGACCAAGTCGGAGAAGCCGACGACCAGCGGCCTGCGTTCGCCGCCTCCCGCTCCCGAGTCCAGCACAGCCCGAACGGGAGCAGCGACCGCTTCCGCCACCAGCGGCACCCACCCCGCACAACCGAGGTGGGGTGGACGAGATCAGTCTGCCGGGTGAGGGCGGATCGTTTCGGCTGGGGCCGTTCGGGTCAACGGTGTCCGGCGTGGATGTCCGGGCGGTCACACTGGGCTCCGCCTGCGACATGTCGCCCGGAGGGTTGGTTTCATGAGGAAATTCGCGAGGGTGTTTGTCTCCGTTGTCGCCGCCGGCGCTCTCGTCGCTGTGCTGCCGACGTCCGCTCAGGCCGCGCGGGGAAGCTTCGCCTACCGGGTGGACGGGTACGGGCACGTGCTGAACGATCCCGAGGACTACCGGTGCTACAACACTCCGGGAACCGCCGGCGAGCCGTCCAATCACACCGACCGGGTCGCCGTCCTGCACCGCGGGGCGGGCTGTGCCGACGGCGCGGTGGTGAACTTCCTGGAACCCGGCATGCGCACGGGTGACGTCTTCGGTTCGGTGAGGTTCATCAGCCGGTAGTCGACGGCGCGGCGTCAGGCCGTGGGGGGTTGGGCGGGGAGGCGGAG
>NZ_VJYK02000341.1 GCF_007097205.2 Streptomyces alkaliterrae | reverse complement strand
CCCAAATGGGTGGTATCGGGGCGGCGGGGGCGCCAAATGCGTGCTTACGCGCCCCCGGCCGGGTCTCATGGGGTCCGAAGTAGTGCGAACCGGACACCAGGAGCACCAGGAGGCATCACATGCGCGGAGCCACCCGCGTCAGCGTGGCCATCGCGACGGCCACCGCGCTCGCGCTGACCGCCGGAGCCTGCGGCGGCGGTGGAGGGGGCGACAACGGCGGCGGCATGGTCCGCGCCTCCTGGGGCGATCCGCAGAACCCGCTGGAGCCCGCCAACACCAACGAGGTGCAGGGCGGCAAGGTGCTCGACATGGTCTTCCGCGGCCTCAAGCGCTACAACCCGGACACCGGCGCGGCCGAGGACGCGATGGCCGAGTCCATCGAGACCGACGACCAGCAGAACTTCACCGTCACCATCAAGGAGGGCTGGACGTTCAGCGACGGCACGGACGTCACAGCACGGTCCTTCGTCGACGCCTGGAACTACGGCGCCAACCTGGAGAACAACCAGATCAACTCCTACTTCTTCCGGTTCATCGAGGGCTACGACGCCGTCCACCCGGAGGAGGAGGGCGCCGAGGCGTCCGCCCAGACGATGTCCGGGCTGGAGGTCGTCGACGACACGACCTTCACCGTGCGACTGACGGAGAAGTTCTCGCTGTGGCCGGAGACGCTGGGGTACGCGGCGTACGCGCCGCTGCCGCAGGCGTTCTTCGACGACCGGGACGCCTGGCTGGCCAGGCCGGTCGGGAACGGCCCGTACAAGGTGGACGCCTACAACCGGGGCGAGTCGATGCGGCTGTCCCGCTACGACGACTATGCCGGTGACGACAAGGCGCGGAACGACGGCGTCGAACTGCGGGTCTACACCGACAACAACACCGCCTACACCGACCTCCAGGCCGGCAACCTCGACGTGATCGACGACGTGCCCGCCGCGCAGGTCCGCAACGCCGAACGGGACCTGGACGGCCGGTACATCAACCAGCCCGCCGGCATCATCCAGACGATCACCTTCCCGCTCTACCGCGAGCAGTGGCAGACCGACGACGCCGCGAAGGTCCGCCGCGGCATCTCGATGGCGATCAACCGCGAGGAGATCACCGACCGGATCTTCTTCGGCACCCGCACCCCGGCCAAGGACTTCACCTCGCCCGTGCTCGGCGAGGCCGGCGGTTACGACGAGGGCATCTGCGGCGACGTCTGCGAGTACGACCCGGAGGAGGCCAAGAAGCTGATCGACGAGGCCGGCGGGCTGCCCGGCGGCCGGGTCACACTCAGCTCCAACGTCGACACCGGCTCCCACCGGCAGTGGATGGACGCCGTCTGCAACAGCGTCAACAACGCGCTGGGGAACAACAACGCCTGCACGGTGAACCCGGTCAGCACCTTCGCGGACTACCGGAACCAGATCACCCGCAAGGAGATGAACGGCATGTTCCGCGCCGGCTGGCAGATGGACTACCCGCTCATCCAGAACTTCCTCCAGCCGCTCTACTACACGGGCGCCTCCTCCAACGACAGCGGTTACAGCAGCCGCCGGTTCGACCGGCTGGTGGACGAGGCGAACGCCGCCGACGAGGAGAGCGAGGCGGTGGACAAGTTCAAGGACGCCGAGCGGGTCCTGGTCGAGGACCTGCCGGCGATCCCGCTGTGGTACCAGAACGGCAGCGCCGGCTACTCGGACCGGGTCGACGACGTGAAGCTCAACCCGTTCTCCGTCCCGGTCTTCAACGAGATCACCGTCAAGTGAGGCGGGCGGTCGGGCGTCCCCTGCGCCCGGCCGCCGCCCGCGGGTGAGGAGGAGGCGGCGACATGGGGCGCTACGTCATCCGACGACTGCTCCAGATGATCCCGGTCTTCATCGGGACCACCTTTCTGATCTTCGTGATGGTCTACGCGCTCGGCGATCCGGTCGCCGCGCTCTTCGGCGACCGCACCCCGGACCCGGCCACCGCCGCCCGGCTGCGCGCCGAGTTCGACCTCGACAAGCCGCTGTGGCAGCAGTACCTGCTGTACATGGGGAAGATCTTCACCGGCGACTTCGGGACCGCCTTCAACGGCCAGCCGGTCATCGAGTTGATGGCCAACGCGTTCCCGGTGTCCTTCCGGCTGATGCTGATCGCGATCGGGTTCGAGATCGTCATCGGCATCACGCTCGGCGTGGTCTCCGGGCTGCGCAAGGGCGGCGGCATCGACTCGACGGTGCTGCTGCTGAGCCTGGTGGTCATCGCCATCCCGACGTTCGTGACCGGCGTGCTCGCCCAGTTCGTGTTCGGGGTACAACTCGGCTGGGTCTCCCCGGCCGTCAGCCCGGCGGCGCCGTTCGGCGAGCTGCTGCTGCCCGGGCTGATCCTGGCGCTGGTCTCGCTGGCGTACGTCACCCGGCTGACCCGGACGTCGGTGGCGGAGAACGTACGCGCCGACTACATCCGCACGGCGATCGCCAAGGGGCTGCCGCGCAGCCGGATCACCACCCGTCATCTGCTGCGCAACTCGCTGATCCCGGTGGTCACCTACCTCGGCGTGGACATCGGCGCGCTGATGGCCGGCGCACTGGTGACCGAACGGATCTTCAACATCCCCGGCGTCGGCTACCAGCTCTACCAGGGCGTGCTTAGGCAGAACTCGCCCACGGTGGTCGGCTTCGTGACGATCCTGGTGCTGGTGTTCCTGCTCGCCAACCTGATCGTCGACCTCCTGTACGCCGTGCTCGACCCGAGGATCCGCTATGCGTAGGCGCGACAGCCACCACACCCCGGGCGCGGCCGAACCGGAGGACGCGATCGGCGGCGCCGGCAGCGAGATCGACCTGGCCAAGGCGGAGGGCGAGACGCTGGAGGGCCGCGAGGCGCCGCCGCGCGGTCTGTGGGCCGACGCCTGGCACGACCTGCGCAGACGGCCCATCTTCATCATCTCGGCGCTGTTGATCGTCTTCCTGGTCGTCATCTCGCTCTGGCCGTCGCTGATCGCCACCCGGGACCCGCTGGACTGCCGGCTGGCCCGCTCGCTCGACGGCCCCACCGCCGGCCACTGGTTCGGCTTCGACACCCAGGGCTGCGACGTCTACACCCGCACCGTCTACGGCGCCCGCGCCTCGGTGGCGGTCGGCGTGTGCGCGACGATCGGGGTGGCGCTGCTCGGCTCGCTCTTCGGAGGGCTCGCCGGCTTCTTCGGCGGGGTGTGGGACGCGCTGCTCTCCCGGATCACCGACATCTTCTTCGGTATCCCGCTCATCCTCGGCGCCCTCGTCTTCCTGGCGATGATCACTGTCGAGGGCATCTGGCCGGTGGTCGCCGTCATCACGCTGCTCGCCTGGCCGCAGATCGCCAGGATCAGCCGGGGCGCGGTGCTCACCGCCAAGCAGCACGACTACGTGCAGGCGGCCAGGGCGCTGGGCGCGAGCAACACCCGCATGCTGCTGCGGCACATCCTGCCGAACGCGGTCGCCCCGGTCATCGTGGTGGCGACGATCGCGCTCGGCACGTACATCGCGCTGGAGGCGACGCTGAGCTTCCTCGCGGTCGGCCTGAAACCGCCCACCGTCTCCTGGGGAGTCGACATCTCCATCGCGTCCAGCGGGATGCAGTTCCGCAACGCGCCGCACATCCTGCTCTACCCGGCCGGCGCGCTCAGCGTCACCGTGCTGGCGTTCATCATGCTCGGCGACGCGGTGCGCGACGCCCTCGACCCCAAGCTGCGCTGAGGAGGGCGGAGATGAGCGACGTGGAGGAGCCGGTCAACGAACCGCTGCTGGAGGTCCGCGACCTGCACGTGGAGTTCCACACCAGGGACGGCGTGGTGAAGGCGGTCAACGGCGTCGACTACTCGGTGAACGCGGGCGAGACGCTGGCGGTGCTGGGCGAGTCGGGCTCCGGCAAGTCGGTCACCGCGCAGGCGGTCATGGGCATCCTGGACATGCCGCCGGGGCACATCCCGCGCGGGGAGATCGTCTTCCGCGGCCGGGACATGCTGCGGATGTCCGGCGAGGAGCGCCGGCGCATCCGGGGCGCCCAACTGGCGATGATCTTCCAGGACGCGCTGTCCTCGCTGAACCCGGTGCTCAGCGTCGGTTTCCAGCTCGGCGAGATGTTCCGGGTCCACCAGGGGCTGTCCAGGAAGGACTCCAGGGCGCGGGCGATCGAGCTGATGGACCGGGTCCGCATCCCGGCCGCCAGGGAGCGGGTGGGGGACTTCCCGCACCAGTTCTCCGGCGGTATGCGGCAGCGCATCATGATCGCGATGGCGCTGGCCCTGGAGCCGGACCTGATCATCGCGGACGAGCCGACGACCGCGCTGGACGTCACGGTCCAGGCCCAGGTCATGGAGCTGCTGGCGGAGTTGCAGCGCGAGTACAACATGGGTCTGATCCTGATCACCCACGACCTGGGTGTGGTCGCCGACGTGGCCGACAAGATCGCCGTGATGTACGCGGGCCGGATCGTCGAGACGGCGCCGGTGCACGAGCTGTACAAGCGCCCGGCACACCCCTACACCAGGGGTCTGCTCGACTCCATCCCCCGGCTCGACCACAAGGGGAAGGAGCTGTACGCGATCAAGGGCCTGCCGCCCAATCTGCTGCGCATCCCGCCCGGTTGCCCCTTCCACCCCCGCTGCCCGAGGGCGCGGGACGTCTGTGTGGCCGAGGACCCGCCGCTGCTGCGGGTGACCGACCCCGACACCCCGCCCGGCGAACCGGAGGCCGAGCTGCCGGGGCGGCGCAGCGCCTGTCACTTCTGGAGGGAGACGATCCGTGACGAGTGATCCGGGGCCCGGCACGGCCGCCCCGCCGCTGCCCGCCGCCCAGCCGCGCGGGGAGCCGATCCTCCAGGTGCGGAACCTGGTCAAGCACTTCCCGCTCACCCAGGGCATCCTCTTCAGGCGGCAGGTCGGCGCGGTCCGCGCGGTGGACGGCGTCAGCTTCGAGCTGTACCAGGGCGAGACGTTGGGCGTGGTGGGGGAGTCCGGCTGCGGCAAGTCGACGGTGGCCAAACTGATGGTCAGTCTGGAGCAGCCGACCTCCGGGGAGATCCTGTACCGGGGCGAGGACATCGCCCGGCTGTCGGGGCGGGCGCTGAAGGCGGTGCGGCGGAACATCCAGATGGTGTTCCAGGACCCGTACACCTCCCTCAACCCGCGGATGACGGTCGGCGACATCATCGGGGAGCCGTTCGAGATCCATCCGGAGGTGGCGCCCAAGGGCGACCGCCGCCGGAAGGTCCAGGAACTGCTCGACGTGGTGGGCCTGAACCCGGAGTACATCAACCGCTATCCGCACCAGTTCTCCGGCGGCCAGCGGCAGCGCATCGGCATCGCCCGGGGGCTCGCCCTCAACCCGGAGATCATCGTCGCCGACGAGCCGGTCTCGGCGCTCGACGTGTCGGTGCAGGCGCAGGTCATCAACCTGATGGAACGACTCCAGGACGAGTTCAACCTGTCCTACGTCTTCATCGCGCACGACCTGTCGGTGGTGCGGCACATCTCCGACCGGGTCGGGGTGATGTACCTGGGGAAGATCGTCGAGCTGGGCACCGACCACGAGATCTACGAGCACCCCACCCACCCGTACACCTGTCT
>NZ_VJYK02000340.1 GCF_007097205.2 Streptomyces alkaliterrae | reverse complement strand
CGTCTAGCCCACCCGCCCGGCCGCCACCCAAAACGGCGGCCGGGCGGCCAACAACCCACGCGGCTATCCGGCCGCAAAGCCTTCTTCTGTCTGGTAGATCAGTTCCACGCCCTCCTCGTGGAGCAGATCCCTCACATCAGAAGTCGGCTCATCGGGGAGCAGCACCGCAACGCGCAGCTCCTCACGCCGGGGAACGTGGCGGCGATAGTCAGCCAACTGCCCAATTGCCATACGGACGTTGTGCCGGGTAGTCAAGCCTTTTGCTTCATACAGCACGTGATCGGTGGCGTCATACAGGTCAGGAATCAACGCCCCAGGCTCTCCGGCAATGGTGATCTGGAAGCTGTGGATCTCATGCCCCATGGCCTCCAGGTGCGCCGCGAACTCCTGCACCAGCCTTCCTTCACGACGGAATACCTTGCGCGGTCCGGCAAGGACATCCGCGACGGTCTCTGACGTGTGATGCCGCTCAGGCTCCTTCACTCTTGCCCCTTGCTGCCTCGGCAGCGCAACCGGTTCCGCAGGCGGGAGCACAGGCTTGGTGAACTCAATGGCCCCCTTCCTTGCCTCCGCCAAGTTGTCTGCTTCTGTCCACGCCGGCGTGGTACCCGCGGCTGGGCGAAGCCGGAAGACAAGCACATCACGCATCACACCGTCGCGGCCGGGGCCACGACGCACCTCGTAGGGCCTGATGGGATCCACGACCATCTGACCGATGTAGCGCTGCTGCATGGCCTTGCCACCCGGGACTCTCCCGTTAGCCACAAAGAGATGCACTTCGCGCTCCTTCTCCATATGGCTCAGCAACGATCCGTTACGACCTGAAGGCTTCTGGGGGCCGTTCGCGCCGGCACCGGTGTAGAGATACAGAGGACCAAACTCGTCGTCCTCCGCCCGCCCATCGAAGGTGTACCCATATTCCTCACCTGCCGAAGGGTCGGAGAACACAAACACCTTGCCCGCCTGGTCGGCCGGCTCGATCCCCTGAAAGATGCCGCAACCGTAAGCTGCCGCAATCGCCTCGCGTGTTGTTGTCATTCCCGGCACAAGATCAAGGCTCAACGTCATTCCCTGACCCTAACGCTACTTCCCAACTACCGGAGTGCGCAGCCCACTTCCTGCGCGCCGCCGCCGCGTCACCGGTGACGGTCGGCGGGGTCAGAAGGAGTCGTCGTCGAACTGGTCGAGGAGGGCTTCGTCGGAGAGTTCGCGGGGGGTGGTGTCCGCGGTGCCGCGTAGGGCCTGCTCGGTCCAGATGACCTTGCCGCCGGGGATGTAGCGGGTGCCCCAGCGCATGGCGAACTGGGCGACCAGGAACAGTCCTCGGCCGCCCTCGTCGGTGGTCTTCGCGCGGCGCAGGTGGGGCGAGGTGCTGGAGCCGTCGGAGACCTCGCAGATCAGGCTGCGGTTGTGCAGCAGGCGCACCCTGATCGGCGGGGCGCCGTAGCGGATGGCGTTGGTGATCAGTTCGCTGAGGATCAGTTCGGTGACAAAGCCGATCTCCTCCAGGCCCCAGGCTCGCAGTTGCTCGCCGCATTCGCCGCGTACCCGGGCCACCGCCGCCGGGTCCGGCGGCACCTCCCACTCGGCCACGCGTGACGGCGAGAGCAGCCGGGTGCCGGCCACGAGCAGCGCGATGTCGTCGGACGGGTGCTCCGGCAGCATCGCGTCGATCACCGCCTGGCACGTGTCCTCCGGGGCGCGGCCCGGCTCGCCCGCCAGTACGTTCTCCAGGCGCTCGATCCCGGCGCCGATGTCCCGCTCCCGGTTCTCGACCACTCCGTCGCTGTAGAGCACGAGTTGGGAGCCTTCGGGAAGGTGCAGCTCGGCGGTCTCGAAGGGATGGCCGCCCAGGCCCAGCGGCAGCGAGGCGGGTACCCGGGGGTGGACGACGGTTCCGTCCGGAAGCACCACCGCCGGCCCGGGGTGGCCGGCCCGGGCCACCGTGCAGCGCCCGGTCACCGAGTCGTAGATCGCGTAAAGGCAGGTCGCGCCGGTCACCGACTCCACCTCGTGGTCCCGGGCGGCGCCGACGGCGTCGCTCTCCTCGTCGTCGATCCGGGTGACCAGGTCGTCGAGCCGGCCGAGCAGGTCGTCGACGGGGAGGTCGAGGGTGGAGAAGTTGTGCACGGCGGTGCGCAGCCGTCCCATGGTGGCCGCCGCGTGCAGACCGTGGCCGACCACGTCGCCGACGACCAGTGCGACCCGGGCCCCGGACAGCGGGATGACGTCGAACCAGTCGCCGCCCACGCCGGCCTCCGCCGGGAGGTAGCGCCAGGCGACCTCCAGGGCGTCCTGGTCCGGTACGCCGCGCGGCAGCAGGCTGCGTTGCAGGGTGACCGCCATGGTGTGCTCGCGGGTGAAGCGACGTGCGTTGTCGATGGCCACGGCGGCCCGCGCGGCCAGTTCCTCGGCGAAGAACAGGTCGTCCTGCTCGAAGGCGGGCGCGCGTCCTGACCGCCAGAAGTCCGCCAGCCCCAGCACCACCCCGCGCGCCCGCAGCGGCACGGTCAGCAGGGAGTGCACTCCGGACTCCAGCACCCGCCGGGCCCGCTCCGGGGCCTGCTGCTGCCAGCCCTGCGCGGTGCGCAGGTCCGCTTCGATGACCGCGCGGCCCGAGCGCAGGGCCCGCGCCTGCGGCGTCGTCGAGACGAAGGTGATCAGCTCGCCGAGCGGGTAGAGGGCGTCCCGCTCGCGTGCCCCGCCGCTGATGGCGGTGCGGCGCATGCTCCTCGTACCGCCGGGTTCCTCGCCGCGCGCGACCGGCTCCAGCAGTTCGACGGTGACGACGTCGGCGAAGCGGGGCACGGCCACCTCGGCCAGTTCCTCGGCGGTACGGGCCACGTCCAGCGTGGTGCCGACCCGGCCGCCCGCCTCGTACAGCAGCGTCAGCCGCTCCCAGGCGACCTCGGCCCGCCCGGTGACCGCCGCCAGTTCGGTGGTGTCCCGCAGTGTCACCACGCTGCCCGCCGGGCCGCCGTACGGGGCCGTCGGCCGGATGTTGACCGCCAACAGCCGGTCGCCGGCCTGGTGCACTTCGTCGGTGGCCGGTTCGCCGGACGCCAGCAGCCGCGTCATCGCACGGTCCAGCCCCAGCTCGTCCACGTGGCGCCGCTCGGTGTCCTTCGGGAGGTCGAGGAGCCGCCGCGCCTCGTCGTTGGCCAGCAGGACCCTGCCCTCGGCGGTGGTGATGAGCACGCCCTCCCGGACCGCGTGCAGGACGGCGTTGTGGTGTTCGTACATCCGGGTCATCTCGACCGGCCCCAGGCCGTGGGTCTGCCGCGCCAGCCGCCGTGCCACCAGCCACGTCCCGGCGGTGGCCAGCGCGAGCCCCACCACGCCGGCGCCGAAGATGAGCGGGAGCTGCCGTTCGACGAGGTCGGCCACGCTCTGCACGGTGAGCCCGGCCGAGACCAGGCCGATGACCTGGTTGTCGGCGTCGAACACCGGCACGACCGCCTGGATGACGTCCGCCTGCTGGCCGGGCCCCACGGGGCCGCGGGCGCTCTCGACGGTCGTCCGGCCCTCCAGCGCCTCATCGATCGTGCCGATGAACTTCTTGCCGATCCGGTCCGGGTCGGGGTGGGTGATCCGGGTGCCTGTCGTGTCCATGACTACGATGAAGTCGATGCCCGTGTTCACCCGCGCCGCCTCGGCGCGCGGCTGGAGCACCGCCGAGGGGTCGGGGCTCTCCAGCGCCTCGACGATGCCGGGCGAGTTCGCGAGCACCTGCGCGGCCGTCACCGACTGACGTCCGGCCTCCTGCCGGCTCTCGAACCTCGCCTCGAGCACCACGGCCGCCACGGCGGCCGTGACCAGCAGCACCACGACCACGACCTGGAGGACGAACACCTGCCCGGCGGCACTGCGCACATCCAGCAAGGTCATCCACTTTGACCGGGAACGTACCCTCATGCGCAATTCCTAGCACCGCACACACCCGGACGAGAACTACTCCACGGATCGACCCCCTTCGCGCCGCCCGACCGGGCGCGGCTCCGGGGGCGCCCCCGCGTGAGCGGCGCCCCCGGCGGTCGACCGGCTCAGCGCCGGACCGTGCCCGTGATCCGGGCGTACCCGATGACGTGGCCGGACATCGTGAACGCGGCGATGGTCGGCGGCGTCGAGGCGGGCAGGTCCAGCGTCGGCACGTCGAGGGCGTACACGGTGAACTCGTAGCGGTGGAGGCGGTCGCCGACCGGCGGGCAGGGACCAAGGTAGCCAAGCGTCCCGAGATCGTTGGTGCCGTCGACCGCGCCGGCCGGGAGGGCGTCCGCCACGCTGGTGTGACCGGCGGGGATGTCCCAGGCGAGCCAGTGCCAGAAACCGGCTCCGGTGGGCGCGTCGGGGTCGAACACGGTGATCGCGTAGCTGCGGGCGGCCTCCGGAGCGCCGCTCCACGCCAGCCGGACCCGCCGGTTGTCGCCGGTGCAGTCGAAGGCGTCGGCCCAGTGCTCGGCCGGGAGGGCGTCGCCGTCGCGCAGGTCCGGGCTGGTCAGCGTGAAGCGAGCGGCGGAGTCGGGCATGCCGCGGCGGACCTCGGAGTAGCCGAAGCCCGCCGGAGCGGAGAGGGCCGTGTCGGTTTCGGGGTGCTGCGGCACGGCGGAGGCATCGCCGGTGGGCAGGGACGTGTTCACGGAAGTCCTCCTGGAGCTCACGAGTAGGTGGCTCGATGGTCCGAGTCGGGGCGGACCGCCGGGAAGGCCCCTCGGATGCTGGTATCCGCCGTACCACCCACCGCGCTGGACACGGGCGCACGGGCCGCGGCGAGAATGGCGTGGTGGTGGACAGGCGGACAGGACAGAACGAGGAACTGGGACGGTTCCTGCGCGCCATGCGCGCACGGCTGCGGCCGGAAGAGGCGGGCCTGCCCGACGGCGGACGCCGCCGCACACCCGGGCTGCGGCGGCAGGAGGTCGCCCAGCTCGCCGCCGTCAGCGTCGAGTGGTACGTCAGGCTGGAGCAGGGACGCACGAGCGAGCCGGGTACGGCGGTGCTCGACGCTCTGGCGCGGGCCCTGCGGCTGTCGCCCGCCGAACGCCGGCATCTGCACGTGATCGCGAGAGGCGAGGCGCCTGTGCCGCGTCCGGTGAGCCTCCCGGTCAACGACTCCCTGCGCGTCCTGCTGGACGGCATGCCTCTCCTGCCCGCCTACCTCGTGGACTTCAGGTTCGACGTCCTCGCCCACAACGGCGCCGCGGCGGCCCTGTTCGGCGAGGACTTCGGCACCGGCGAGACCGACAACACGGCCCGGATGCTCTTCCTGTCGCCCCGCGTGCGGAGGATGCAACGGGAGTGGGCGCGGGTGGCCCGCGAGACGGTGGGCAACCTCCGCGCGCACCTCGCCCACCACCCCGACGATCCGCGCCTGCTGGAGGTCGTCGGCGAACTACGGGCGACCGACGCCGAGTTCACGCGCTGGTGGGACGACCACACCATCGGGCAGCGCGCCCACGGCACCAAACGGATCAGCCACCCCTCCGTCGGCGAGCTGACCGTCCACTACGACACACTCGCCGCACTCGACGAGGCCGCGCAACGCCTGATCGTCCTCACCCCCGCCGACACCGCGGCCGAGAACTGCCTGCGCACGCTGATGGCCGACCGCGCCGGCTCCCTCGCCGGCCCCGGGCTCCGCCCC
>NZ_VJYK02000034.1 GCF_007097205.2 Streptomyces alkaliterrae | reverse complement strand
CCCCGACTTCGACCCCGACGCCACCGGCACATCCGTCAAGCCCGGAGACGCGAAGAAGGTGTTCACACACGTCCGGGCCGCCGCCGAGGCACGGGACGGGCGGGTGGAAGTCCCCGCCGTCGACCGCAAGCTCATGCAGCGGATCGCCGGGCCGCTGCGGCTCGGGCAGCAGAAGGAAGCGTACTTCGAGCTGTCCCGCTACTGGGCCGACCACTTCCGGCAGCTCGCCAGCTCCCAGGGGGTCACGGGCGACCTGTCCCTGATCACACTCACCGACTGGACGGACAGGCCCGACCCACGCGGCCTGCCGGACTTCCTCGCCCGTCTTGTCGTCGCCGCGTTCGCCGAGATGGACGACCGTGTGTGGGTGCGCGGTGGGACGGTGCTCGACCCCGCGCCCGAACTGTCGGCCATCAAGGACCATGACGCGCTGCGCAGCCAGCCGCTGCCCGCCGAGTCCGAGTGGGACACCGCGCGGCAGCGCTTCGAGACCATCTTCGGCCAGAAAGCGCCAGCCCTGCGGCGGGGCCGCATGGTCAACCAGTTCGCCCGTCAGATCATCGAGGCCGCCCGAAGCCATCGGGAACACGCGGCGGACCTGGTACACCAGTTGGAGGCGCACGCTGCCTTCCTCGGACTCGACCAGACGGCCGATTCTGGTCGGCTCAATCTCGCCCGCCGCTCCCTGCAACTACTCGATGCGCTCACCGCGGAGGCCGGGAAGGGTGCCGCCGGCGCGAAGAAGACGGTGGAGGCCCTCGCCACCTTCGACCTCGGTGACACCAGTGCCGACCGGTACGGCACTTCCGTCAAGCAGGCGCGCTCCGTCGCCGAGGCCGTGGCCTCCGCGCCTTGGAGCACGCTGGAACTCGCCGCCGGCCTGGGTCCCGAAGGAGTGGCGCTGCTCGACTCGCTGCGCAACGTCGCGCATGACGACCAGCGCACGGCGGACCTGCGGGACGCGCTCGCCCGCACCCAGCGGGAGGTCGTCGCCCTCCTGAAGCGCAGCCAGGCCTCCGCCACTCCGCCGCCTGCTCCCGTCACGCCCCCGCCGATGGCTGACGACCTGTCCTTGAACACGCCGACCAGCGATCCGCGTATCCCCTATCTCCCCGAGGAGAAGCCGGCGCCTGTCTCCTCCGGCAGCCGTGCCGCGCGGACGTCAGGGGGGCGCCGTACGACCGCGGCGCGCGCTGTCTCCGACCTTCAGGCGGAGTTGTCCGAGCTGGCCGCACGCCACCCCGAGGCGACCGTCGAGATCAGCTGGAAGGTCGTCGAATGACGGACACCGTCACCGCCGCGCAGGGGGCCGTCCGGCTGAACACCGCGACCGTCACCCAGTACCTGTCCTCACAGCCCTCCCTCGCGACAGCCCTTAGCGACGGGGGCGACGCCGGGCGTCGGGTGGTGCTGCTGCGGTCGACGCCCCAGTGGGACGGGCCCGCCGAACCCGTGTGGGGCGAGGGACGGACAGCCGGTGTGGCCGTGGCACTCTCGCCGCTCGCAGTCCACGAGCTTGTCCTCGACCACCTGGCGGGCCGCCGCCCCGGCCCCGCCGTCCTCGTGGTGCTGACGGACCGGGAGCAGCACGAACTGGACCCGGCGATCCTCGCCCGCGTGTACAAGCAGCGTGTCGACACGGTCGACAGCTGGGAGGTCGTGCGCGAGGCGTTCGGCGCCCGGGAGACCGACACACGCCTCAAGGACATCAACTGGGCCGCTGAAGCCCTTCTTGACGCCAGCCCGCCCGGCGGCTGGCCGCCCGTGCCAGGCGGCTGGCTGTCCCGGCAGTACGCCCTCAGCGCACTCGCCCAGCGCCGGCTGCGTCTCGGGCGCTACGACACCGAGGGCGGCAGCCGGCGCCCCGGCGACGAGCGGCTCGACACGGAGGCACTGCTGCACTGGTCGACGCGACCTGGCGCCCCCGAACGCCTGCTCGCGCTGCGCGGCCCCGAGCGCGCCGGACTGACCGCCTTCCTCGGGGAGGAGGACCAGGCCGGCCTCGCCGGACGCGCCCTGCTCGCCCTGGTCAACGCCGAGCGGGGTGCGGATGCCGCCGCCTTCGGTCTCGTCTGCGCGGCCCTGTGGCAGCACGCCGACCCCGCGCCCGAGACCTACCTGGCCCGCGGCCGTGCCGAACGCTACTTCGGTGAGCAGCCCCCGGCGGCCGGCGAACAGCTCGACGAACTGGTAACCGCCTTTGGCCGGTCCGCTGAGAAGTTCGTGACCACGCTGCTGGCAGCCGCCCACCGGGTCGCGGACACGGACGGGGACCAGGCCCGCGGGGCCCGGCGCGTCACCGGCACCGTCCTCGACCGGGCGGGTGTCCTCGCCCGGCAGTTCGGCGCGCAGGCAGCCGCGGCGGCCAGCCCCGTCATGCGTCGAGGGCTGGAGGCACGGTTCACCGCCGTCGGCAAGGTGCTGGCGGCGGGCGACAACCCCGCCGCGGTGGCGGAGGCCGTTCGGCGCCTGGCGGACCACCGGCTCGCCGCCGAACCGGAAGAGGCCGCTCGCGTGGAGCGCACCCGCATGGGTCAGCGCCTCACCCGCTGGTTGGCGACCGAGCCGGCGGCGGAAGCTCCCACGGTCGCCGAAGCGATACAGCGCCATGTCCACGAGACGGGCTGGGTCGACCTCGCGTTGGAGCACATCGAGGCGGGCGGAGACCCGGACCCCGTCCTCAAGGCCGCCTACGACAGCCTCGGGGCACGGGTCAGGCACCGGCGGCGGCAGATCGACGCGGCCTTCGCGCGTGCGCTGGCCGGCTGGACGGAGGCCGGCACGCAGCCCGGAAGCATGCTCACCGTGGAGACGTTCCTCGATCGCGTGGTCGGGCCGGTCGTCCGGCGGAAGGACGAACGGCGGGTGCTGCTCCTCGTGCTGGACGGCATGAGCGCCGCCATAGCAAACGAACTCGGTGAAGAACTGCGCCGGTCCTGGGCGGAGTACGATCCGCTCCCGGACGCCGCGCCGGTCCGGAGGGCGATGGCCGCGGCCCTTCCCACAGTCACGGCGGTGTCCCGTACCTCCCTGTTCGCCGGGGCGCTGACGAAGGGAACCCAGGCGGACGAGAAGAGGCTCTTCCCCGACCTGAGGCTGTGGAGCGGGGCGCCTGCCGCCGTGTTCCACAAGGACGACCTGCGTACCGGCAACGCGGGCGACACCTTCGGCACGGCTCTCACCGACGCGCTCAACGACGGCAGGACGCACGTCGCCGTTGTCCTCAACGCCATCGACGACCGCCTCGCCAAGGAACAGAAGCTCGGCGACGGCGCCTGGCGCGTGGACGACGTTCCCGGCCTGCGGGAGCTGCTGCGCGTAGCGGCGGCGCAGGGCATGGCGGTTGTCCTCACCAGCGACCACGGCCACGTCGTCGACCGGCACGGCGCGAAGGTCGACGCCGCCGCCGAGCCCGCGTCCGCCCGGCACCGGCTGCCCGGCGGTCCGCTCGCCGAGCGCGAGGTCGCCCTCAGCGGGCCGCGTGTGGTGTGGCCCGAGCCCGGCGCGTCCGTCGTCGCCCTCTGGGACGCCGACTCCCGCTACACGGCGCTCAAAGCCGGCTACCACGGCGGGGCCTCCCTCGCCGAGTTCGCCATTCCCGTGCTTGCCTTCCTGCCCTTCGGAGCCGAACCGCCCAAGGGCTGGCGCGAGCTGGGCGACCAGTGTCCGGCCTGGTGGGCGCCTGGGGAAGCAGGACGGCCGCTGCCGGCAGAGCGCACGGTTCAGCACAGGGCTGCCGCGACTCCCGCCACGCAGAAGAGGCCGTCGGCGCGGTCCCAGGAGCGGCAGGCGGAACTCGACCGGACACACGACGCCCTCTTTGACGTCGCTCTTACCGCAGGGGGAGACGACGCACTGCTCACCCCTACGGTCGTCGCACCGACCGAGGCCCTTGTGGCCGCGCTGCTCGAGTCGGAGGCGTACCAGGCGCAGCTAGGCGGGCTGGCCCGCAAGCCTCAGCCGGACCAGGTCCGCAAGGCGCTCACCGCACTCCTCGACGCGGGCGGCACCCTGCCCGTGACCGCGCTGGCACAACGCGCGGGTATGCCCACCACTCGGGCCGACGGCTTCGCGGCGGTACTACGCCAACTCCTCAACTACGACGGCGTGCAGGTCCTGGAGACCCTCCCGGACGGGCGGACGCTGCGACTCCACGAGACCCTGCTGCGCGAACAGTTCACGCTCGGAGCACGCTGACCGGCGCTGCCGAAGGCGCCGCTCCCGCCGGGCCGGGGCACCGGCCCTGGCCCGACGGTCGGTTTTCAGGACACAAACGCCCGCAGCAGCTTCGCGAAGGTCGTCAGCTCGTCCAACATCTCCTGCGGCAGCGGCTTCTCATCGAAGTGGGCGATCCTGTTGCGGATGTCCTTGACGCGCTTCAGCCGGCTGACGAACTGCTCCCTGGGCATGTTGGGCCATTTCAGCGCCTCCCAGTTCGCGTCGGCGCGTTCGGCCAGCGACGTCTTGTTCTGATCGCCGTCCAGGAGCTTCAGATAGTCGCCGAACATCAGGTCCGATACCTGGCCGGTGCGCTGCTCGGCACGCTTGTTCGTCTGGACGGCCCTGATGCTCTCCTCATCGAGTGCCGCGCCCAGGCAGCGACGCAGCAGGGACTCGATCTCCCCGACGATGAAGAAGGGGCGCGCCGCGCCCTCGAAACGTTCCGTGACGTCCGCGGCGGTGACGATGCCCGAGAGGCAGCCGTCGTCGCCGCGGACCAGGAGGTAGCCGTGTTCGCGGATGACCGGGAGGGCGGCGAAGAACTCCTGGCGGGCGTCGGCAAGGGGGAAGGAGTCCTTCTCCATCGCGTTGTCCAGCGTCGGTGTCTTGCCCGCCTCGTACATCTTGGCCACGGACCCCCATGTGACCACGCCGTGGATCTGCGCCATACCCGAGGTCACCGGGACCTGCGAGAGGCCCTTTGTCCGCATGAGGAAGGTCGTCTGCGCCAGCGGAGTGGCGGGGCCGACGGACAACAGGCCGCGCCGGGCCGAGGGGATATCTCCGAGCAGAAGCCGCTGCGGCAGTGCTGCCGAGGGTAGCGCCTCGTCCGCCTCGTCCTCCTCTGTGTCGGCGGGGGAGGGCTGAGCGGGCACGGAGGCGAGAGGCACGACATCGACGGTCGTGCGCGGGCCGCAGATGGCGAAGTGCGGCAGCGTGGTAAGCCCGGCGTCGGTGAGTATCTGCGAGATCCGGTGCACCGTCCGGTGGTCGCGGACCCTCACCTGGAACAGGTCGAGAATCTCCTGCACCGGCACGGTTCTGCCCTTGAGCGCGGCCAGGTCCTGTCCGCTCGGTGCGGCGGTCATCGAGCGTCATCCTCCGGGAGGTCGCGGAGCATGGTCCGCTTGCCCATGGCGGCATGCACGAGGTCCTGCAACTGTCTGGAACGATCGCGGTAGAACCGCGCGTAGTCGTTCACCCGGAGGGCCTCCGGATCGATGAGGTGAGTGGTCAGCACGTCGTCGAACCACTCGGGACGCATGTCGGACGCGGCGATCAGCGTGGGCAGGTAGGCCGACGGCGCCCCTGTCATGTCCATGGCTGCCCGGTAGGACAAGGGGGTCTTGTTCACGATCGAGTTGGTGGGCAGACCCTGGTTGCTGCCCCGCCGGAACCAGGTCTTGGGGAAGATCTGACGAACGTCGACGCTGTACTCGTCAAGCCGGCCCGGGCTCAGCGGGGCGTTGGTGTGGTGCCAGTCGACGGCGCCCTGCTTGATCAGCAGGGCGTAGATGCCCTTGTACGCGGCACTGTTGCGGGTGGTGAGGCTGTCGAGACGGTCGGCGAAGAAGAACGCGTCCGCGACCGTGTCGGGCGTCCTGTCATCTTGCGCGATCCAGGGGACGAGCTGTTCGACGTCCCGGGTGAAGCGGGTTTCGGTGGAGCCGCCGTACATCTCCCCGAGGACTCCACACCAGAACCACTGCTCGATCTTCTCCTCCGCCCCCAGGCTGTCCGTCGCCGTGTCGAGGATGGCGCGGACGGCCGCCAGCGGGACGAGCTGGGTCTTGTACGGCAGGTCGTTCGGGCGGACGATGCACTGCCGCTCCAGGAAGTCGCCCACCCAGGCGAAGGCTTCGGCGAGTCTCGGCGCCAGGCGTACGAAGTCGGCGAGCGGCAGGTCGAGCAGGTCCCGCCGCTTGCAGGACACGGTCGCCCCGACGCCGTCCTGCTTGCGTTCCCAGGTGCGTACCAGGGCGATGGACTGAAGGAAGTCGATGCTGCTCAGCCCGTTCTCGAGGCCGCTGTCCAGACGGCCGAAGACCGGGTACTTGCTCGCCAGCGCCTGCTTGACCTCCCGCCACACCTCTGGGAGCTGGTAGTAGTCCCCGGACCGTTCCACGTGCTCCCGGTCGCCGGCGTACGTGGCAGTGAGAAGCTCGAAGACGTTCAGCGGCACGCCACCGGTGTTGACCCGCTCGAAGACCGCGCAGACGGCGTCCATGGAGGTCGACGCGGCCAACCGGATCATCGGCACCTGGAAGGCGCGGATCTGCTGCAGCACCGACTCGTCGAACTGACCCCACAGGTCCCAGTTCCGGTCCTCGTCGGCCTTGATGTACGTCTTCTTCCACTGGTTCACGCGCGGCGCGTCGAAGACGAGGTGCAGAGGGAAGAGCCCGGCCGCGCACTCGTCCTCGGTGGTGCTGAGGTCCAGTACGACAGTGCGATTGAAGTCGGCGCGCAGAACCTTGTCCGACGGGACGGACACGATCGCCTCGTCACGGTCCGAGGGCGATCCCACGGCCTTGGCGATGTCGACGTAGTACCACCGCTGGATGGGCTTGCCCCGGGCGTCCGCCGTCTCAACGGGAGCGTCCGACCACAGGGACTGGAAAAGCGAGGTGAGGCGCTGCTGTCCGTCCAGCAGGAGCAGGTCCGCGGCCGGGTCTCCGTCCGGGCGCGCCCCGGTAAGGGTCCGAGAACGGAAGCGGGTGGCCCCGCCGGTCTGCAGGGTCATCACCACACCGAGCGGGTAGTCCAGCGTGACGGTCGCGATGATCGCCCGAATCCGATCGTCGTCCCACTTCCAGTTCCGCTGGAAATCGGGCAGTTGGAGGGAACCTGAGGCGACGTCCGCCAACACTTCCCTCAGTTTCACGTTGTCGAGTGCCGCCACGCTCTTCCCACTTCCCACCCCGGCGTATCTACGGAGAGTGATTCCAGCAGTGTCCACGGGTGATCGTCAACCCGAATCGGCAAAGGACAAACGCTGAGCACGCGCGGGTGGCGGTCCACTGGTCGGGTGCCGGTCGCCGATCCGGTGCGGTGGTGATCGGGGAAGTGGAAGACTGGTCGGGTGAGCAGCATCGGATCATCGCGCCCCGCCCAGGTGAGTGCCGCCCGCCGTCGCACCGTCATCGACGCCCTCCGGCGGGGCGCCGTGCCCGAGAGCGGGCTCGACCTGCTGGCCACCGGACTCGACCGGTTCGAGACCGCCCTCGACGCGGAGCTGGACGCCGTGGCGTCCGGCGGCTCGGTGTTCAAGGCAGTGCGCGGCGAATACGGGTCCGGCAAGACGTTCTTCACCCGCTGGCTGGGGGAGCGGGCCAAGCGCCGCAACTTCGCCGTCGCCGAGATCCAGGTCTCGGAGAACGAGACGCCGCTGCACAGGCTGGAGACGGTCTACCGGCGACTCACCGAACGGCTCACCACCTCCAGCTTCCCGCCCAGCGCCCTGCGCCCCGTGGTCGACGCCTGGTTCTACGCCCTGGAGGAGGACGCCCTCGCCGCCGGCGCCACCGAGGAGGAACTGCCCGGCGAGGTGGAGAAGCTGCTCGTCGCGCGGCTCGCCGAGGTCTCCCGGCATGCCCCGTCCTTCGCCACCGCCCTGCGCGGCTACCGCGTCGCACTGGCTCAGGGCGACGAGGCGACCGCCGCGGCAGTCCTGGCCTGGCTCGGCGGCCAGCCGCACGTCGCCGCTTCCGCCCGCCGATCGGCCGGAGTGCGCGGCGACCTCGACCACTTCGGGGCGCTCGGGTTCCTGCAGGGGCTACTCACCGTGCTGCGCGACTCCGGGCACACCGGGCTGCTTGTCGTCCTCGACGAGGTGGAGACCCTGCAGCGGGTCCGGTCGGACGCCCGCGACAAGGCGCTCAACGCACTGCGCCAGCTCATCGACGAGGTCCACTCCGGCCGCTTCCCCGGCCTCTACCTCGTCATCACCGGAACGCCCGCCTTCTACGACGGCCAGCAGGGCGTGCAGCGCCTCGCCCCGCTCGCCCAGCGCCTCGCCACCGACTTCACCACCGAACCCCGCTTCGACAACCCCCGCGCCGTGCAGATCAGGCTGCCCGGCTTCGACCAGGAGTCCCTCGTTGGTCTCGGCATCACCATCCGCGACCTGTACGCGGAGGCCGCCGTCTCCCCTCAGCGCGTACAGGACGCCGTCGACGACAGTTACGTCGCGGACCTCGCGGGTGCCGTCGGCGGGGCGCTGGGCGGCAAGGTCGGTGTGGCGCCCAGACTCTTCCTGAAGAAGCTCGTCGGGGACGTCCTGGACCGGGTGGACCAGTTCGAGGACTTCGACCCCCGGCAGCACTACCGGCTTACGGTGGCGGGCAGTGAACTCACCGACGTGGAAAGGAACCTGGCCGCCGTCCCCGGCGACACCGTATCGGCCGACGACATCGACCTGGAGCTGTGATGGCGGAGGGCGGTAGCCGGGTCGGGAAAGGGCCGGAAGGGAAGCCGGTCGATGTACTCGACCGGCTCGACCCCGTCGTCCTCCACCACATCGTCAACACCCTCGGTTGGCCCGACCTGCGCCCCCTCCAGCGGGCGGCGATCACCCCGGTCATGGAGGGGCAGGACGCCGTCCTGCTGGCCCCGACGGCGGGCGGCAAGACCGAAGCGGCCTGCTTCCCCCTGCTGTCGGCCATGACCGAACGGAACTGGACCGGCACGTCCGTCCTCTACCTGTGCCCGCTCAAGGCGCTGCTCAACAACCTGATCGGCCGGGTTGACTCGTACGCCCAGTGGCTCGGCCGCCGCGCGGCGCTCTGGCACGGCGACACCAAGGAGTCGCAGCGGCGACGCATCCGGACCGAGGCGCCGGACATCCTGCTCACCACACCCGAGTCGCTGGAAGCGATGCTCATCGGGGTCAAGACCGACCACGCACGCCTGTTGGGGAGCGTCCGGGCCGTCGTCGTGGACGAGGTGCACGCCTTCGCCGGCGACGACCGCGGATGGCACCTGCTCGCCGTGCTCGAACGCCTGGAGCGGGTCGCGGGACGACGCATCCAGCGCATCGGACTCTCGGCGACCGTCGGCAACCCGGCCGAACTGCTGCACTGGCTGCAGGGCGCCGGCGCCGCGAACCGTAGCGGACAGGTCGTCGCCCCCGGAGTGCACCTCCCCGCGACCGGCGGCACCGGACACGGAGCCCCGACCACCGCCGAAGCCTCCCGCCGACCCGCCGGTGAGGTCGAACTCGACTACGTGGGCTCCCTGGAGAACGCCGCCAAGCTCATCGCCGCTCTGCATCGGGGAGAGAAGCGGCTGGTCTTCTGCGACTCGCGCAGCCGGGTCGAGCAACTCGGCGCCGCCTTGCGGGCCCGCGAGGTGACTGTGTTCCTGTCCCACGCCTCCCTCTCCGTCGAGGAACGCGCCCGCTCCGAGCAGGCCTTCGCGGAGGCGCGGGACTGCGTGATCGTCTCCACCTCCACCCTCGAACTCGGCATCGACGTGGGCGACCTGGACCGCGTCATCCAGATCGACTCGCCGGCGACCGTCGCCTCGTTCCTGCAACGCATCGGCCGCACCGGGCGCCGCGCCGGCACCGTGCGCAGTTGCCTGTTCCTCACCACCCGCGAGGACACGCTGCTGCAGGCGGCGGGGCTGCTGCTCCTGTGGTCGCGCGGCTGGGTGGAGCCGGTCGTCCCCCCGCCCGAGCCCCGTCACCTGGTGGCCCAGCAACTGCTCGCCGTCACCCTGCAGGAGAACAAGCTCGGCGACCGGCTCTGGGACCGGCAGTGGAACGGGCTCGCCCCCTTCGACCGCTCGGCCGCGCCGATCCTCCGCTACCTCACCGAGGAGGGCTTCCTCGACACCGACGGCGGCATGCTCTTCGTCGGCCCCGAAGCGGAACGCCGCTTCGGCAGGCGGCACTTCATCGAACTCACCGCGTCCTTCACCGCGCCACCCCAGTTCACCGTCCTCTCCGGGCGTACCGAGATCGGTCGCACCGACCCGAGCGTGCTGACGGAGGAACGCCAGGGCCCCAGAAGGCTGTTGCTCGGCGGGCGCAGCTGGCAGGTGACCTACATCGACTGGCTGCGCAAACGCGTCTTCGTAGAGCCCGCCGACGGCGGCGGCATCGCCAGGTGGATGAACGGCGGCGTCTCGGGACTGTCGTACGCACTGACCCGTGCCATGCGCGAGGTGCTGCTCGGCACGGATCCGCCGGTCTACCTCACCCGGCGGGCGGAGGCGTGCCTCGCCGAACAGCGGGAGTCCGACGCACCCGGCACCGTGCACCCGGGCGGCACGCTGGTGACCCGGGTGGGCAGCGACGTGCGGTGGTGGACGTGGGCCGGCCACCGGGCCAACGCCACGCTCGCGGCGACGCTCCGCTCCGTCACCGACCCGCTACAACGCCCCGCCGACGCCTGGCTCCGCCTGCGCGAGGACCTGACCCCGGCCGACTGGCGAGCGGCCCGTCAGGACATCGGCGAGAGCCTTGTCCTGCCGGACGTGGACCGCCGGGCCGTGCGCGGCCTGAAGTTCTCCGCCGCCCTCCCGGAACGCCTCGCCGTCGCCACGGTGGCGGCCCGCCTGGCCGACTTCGAAGGCGCCCGCTCGGTGCTGAGCGAACCAGTCCGCTTCCAGCACGAAAGCTGAGCGGGCCGAGCGGGTGTGCGCAACAGAACCCCGTCCTTTCGGTGACGACTTCGGTGATTCCGGGCGGCGGCGAGGCGCGGCGCGGAAGAATGTCTGGCAATGACAGCAGGCGTCTCCCGTCTGTCCGGCACTTCCCCAGTTCGCATCAGGTTTCCGGCAGGTCTGCTGCCCTGGTTCTCGGCGAGTTACCCATCCGTAGTTTCTCCTTGTAGTTCCATTGTTTTCCAAGAACCCCTTAGGATGGGTGGCCACGTTCCGGTTCCGCGGGGAGCCAACGGCATGGAGCGGCGCGGCCGTTGCAGACCGTGGCTGTGTGAGGAGGGGTGTGGATGCCTGAGCGGCCGGCGGTGTCCCCGCCTTCGTTGAAGATCGTGGAACTGGCCCGCGCCCTCTCGAACGGGACCTCTGAGCGGGACCTGCTCGCCGAAGCCAGAAAGCAGTTCGGGACCTTGCCGGAGCAGCGGTTTCGCAAGCTGGTCGCCGAGGCGGTCGGTGGAGGGCTGCTGACGGTTTCGGCTGACGGTCTGGTGACCGTCGCTCCGCATGAAGCGGAGGCGCCGGCCCGGTCGGCGTTGCCCCGGCCGCAGGCGACGGTCGGCGAACAACCTGATGACAAGCCGTCGGCTGAAAGGACTGTGCTGCGGGCCGTCGCTCTGGACCTCGAGAGCGTTGTACGTACGACCCCAAGGGCCCCGTACGTGGAGCGGCATGTCTACGACGTCGCCGCAGTCAGGTTCGGCGCCGATACGGGATGGGCTGCGGCGGAGCCCCGCTGGCAGCGGTATCTCAGATTCCCGGGTGACGACGAGCAGTTGCGGGACGCCGGTGTGCGGGAGGCCGTGTGCGGCCAGGGAGTGTCGCCGCGAGTGGCGTGGACGGAGCTGACTGAGTTCCTGTCGGGCTCCGATGTCGTCGTCGCCTACAACGGCACGGCGCTGGACTTCCCCGTCGTCACAGAAGCGGCATCAGCGGCCGGCGTTGACGACCCGTTCGGCCGCGTGCGACTCGTCGACGCGCTGTACCTCGCGCATGCCGTCTGGCCGACGGCCTCTTCCTACCAGCTGGGGGAGCTGGCGCGAGATCCCGGCGTGCCGCAAGATGACCTGCGCCCACACACGGCGGCCGCTGACGCGACTCTGATGGTCCGCCTCCTCACCCGGGCGGCCGCCGACTTCGCGAGCTGGGAAGAGGGGCTGCGCGACCTTGTCGCCGACGTCTGCCCCGACTCCGACGCGTGGCGGTTGTTACGCGAGCTGGCCGAGGGCGAGGCCTGCGCCGAACGGCAGCCACTGGTGTGGGAGCAGGCGCACGTAGCTCGACTGCTGGGCGCTGAGATCGCCTCCCACGCTCCGCGCCGGAACGCTGACGGACGGGCACCGGGCCGTGGTGCCGTACGAGTTCCGGAAGTTTTGCGTGGTGATGACGGAGGGGTCGAACCGACCGCGCTTGCCCAGGTTGTACATAAGGACCGCGTTGAACCCCGGCCGGCTCAGCAGCGGATGGCCGCGACGCTGCGCGACTGGACGGCTCGGGGCACCGGCGGACTTCTGGAAGCACCCACCGGTACCGGAAAGAGCTATGCCGTGCTCGCCGCCGCGCTGGACTGGCTCGCCGGTGACAAGGGCCGTACTGCTGTAATCGCCACCTACACCAAGCAGTTGCAGAGCCAACTGGCCGGCGACATCCAGAACTTGGAGCGAGCTCTGCCCGGCATCCTCGGTGTCGCCGACCTGGTCAAGGGCAGGTCCAACCGGCTCTCCCTCGCGGCTCTGACGAAGGCACTTGCCGACGCCACACACCCCCACCGGTTCGATGACCCGGGGCGCGCCCGGCTCACGCGGCAACGCCACTTCCGTGAACTCGCCGTTTTCCTGGCGCTGCGGCTGCTCGGGTCCAAGGCGCCCCCGTGCTCTTGGACCGCGCGGTCGGTGGACCCCGTTGACCTGCCCGCCTTCTTCGTCGACTACATGGGGCGGTCCCTGGCGTTCTGGCTTGAGGCGCTGTCCCAACGCGACGGTGACTACGGGCCCGGCGCGGACAACCCGCTCGCCGCGCACACCGACACCGTCCGGGAGGCCCTCCGCAGCCACCGACTCGTCCTCGCCAACCACGCGCTGGTCCTCTCTCATCTGGACGATCTCCGAGCCGAGGGCCCCGATGTGCTTCTTGTGATCGACGAGGCGCACGAGCTGGAGAACGCCGCCACCTCCGCGCTGACCGTGGCCGTCGACTACCAGGACCTCGAAGCGCTCCTGTCGGAATACTCGGCATGGCTCGAGGAGGTCCACCATGGAGCCGCGGACGAACAGGCGGCCACCTCCGTGGCAGGCCTGGATCGGCTGCTCGACGACGAACGGCTTCCCCGGCTGGCCGCGCAGGCGTTCGACGCCCAGGCCAGGGGAATGGGCGTGCGTGTCGGCACCCGCGCGACCACCCTCGCCAGCCCGTTCACCGGCACCTCCGGCACCCGACACACCCGGCGGCTGTTGCTCCTGCTGGAGAGCATCGCCAAGGCGCTTGTGTCCTGCCGTATCGCACTGGTGCGGTACCTCGCCCAGCACGCCGCCCGGGTCGACCCTTTGGCGCGGGAGCGTCTGAGCGCACTCGCGGAACGTACCGACTCCCTCACCACCGCCCTCGACCGCATCACGGCCGACATCCGGGCCTTCCTCGACCCCGCTGCCACTCTGGACCAGGTCCTGCCCTCCTGGGTGGTACATCTGGAGGAAATGGGCGAACCCAGGGCGGAGCTGCGTGCCTACCGGTTCCGCGTCGCCACCAGCCCCGTCGACCTGCCGGACGCCCCGGAGTGGCGCCGCTACCTGCAGTCCTTCGACCGCGTCCACTACGTGTCCGCGACGCTGCGCGTCGCAGGGAGATGGGACTTCGTACGGAGCCGGCTCGGGCTGTCCGAGGAGCTACCGACGCTCGCTCTGCCCTCCCCGTTCAACCTGCGCGGCCAGGCTGAAGTCGTGTGCTTCTCCGACTTTCCCTCCTGGGCCGAACAGGAGGAGGGTGCCCTGCGGACCGTGGCCCACCAGGTCGCCGGATTCGCCGCCGAGATGACACGCGCGAGGGAGGACGGGTGCGGAGTCGACGGGGGCGGCATGATCCTCACCACCGCCCGTTCGACCGCGGCGGGCATCGGCTGCCACCTGACGGCCGAGCTGCGCTCCCGCGGTCTGGACACGCCGGTCGTGGAGGCGCTCACACTCGGCAACAGTCGCGCGTGTCGATACTTCACCGACAAGCGGGACGGCGGGGGGTTCCTTGTCGGAACCAAGGGCCTCTGGCAGGGGGTCGACGTCTCCGCCCCCGGCCGGCTGCGTCTCGTCTGGATCAACAAACTGCCCTTCGCGCCTTTCGCCGCTCCGATTGTGGAGGCCCGGCGCGCGGCGGTCGCCGAACGGGCCGAGCGCGCCGGCCACCCGGACCCCGACGGAGCCGCCACCGAGCACTACTACCTGCCGCTCGCCGCCCTCCAGCTTCGCCAAGCCGTCGGCAGGCTGATCCGCACCAGCTGGCACCGAGGCGTGGTGGTGATCAGCGACCGCAAACTGGCCGGGGCGAGCAGCCTGCGTCGCTCCTACCGGCGTGCCTTCCTCGGCAGCCTCGACGACGGACTGGAACGCCCTGGCCCGGACACCGGGGACGTCGGTGGCAACAACGTCACGACGATGGCCGAAGGCTGGCGGCGTGTCTGGCAGTTCATGGCAGCCCACGCTCTCCTGGACCAGACGCGGGCCGCCGAACTGTGCACCGAGGAAGCTCTTGAGCGTCACACCCAGCTCCCGCACACCCTGCGTATCCGCGAACTCGCCCTGACCACCGAGGAGACGCGAGAACTGCGAGAGCAGGGGCTGCTCGTGCAAGAGGTGACGGACCGCTGTGCCCATGTCGGTGGCCTGCTGCGGCTCGGCAGCACGCCCGTGATCCTCAAACCGGCCCAGCTGGCAGTCATCTCCGCCGTGGCCGAGGGACGCAACGTGCTCGGCCTGCTGCCCACCGGGTTCGGCAAGAGCTTCACATTCCAGTTGCCCGCGCTGGTCCTGCCCGGTGTCACCGTGGTCGTAAGCCCACTTGTCGCCCTCATGCACGAGCAGGCGCTCGAACTCAACCGGTCGATCGGTGGTGCGGTTCGCGCGTTGATCTCCCCGCTACGCGAGTCCAGCAGCAGAGCCGGCAAGACGGAGGTGTCGGACCAGCTTCGCGGCCGCGCAGAGCACGGCATCCGGCTTATCTATGTCAGCCCGGAACGGCTCTGCCAGCGGCGCTTCCGGGAGACGGTACGTGCGGCTGCGGCGGCGGGCCGACTGTCCCGGATCGCCGTCGACGAGGCGCACACCCTGGCGCAGTGGGAGGACTTCCGGCCCAGTATGCGTCGGGTCAGCAGGTTTCTGGACGAGCTACGCCGAGACCACGGGGTGGCCGTCACCGCGGTGACGGCCACCGCCAACCGAGCCGTCCACGAAGCGCTGCGCGAAGGTCTCTTCGGCGTCCCGGCCGAGGTACCGGAGACCGGCTCGGTCCAGGCGACCACCGAGGCCGAGCGTTCCGGTGTCCTCGGCGGACTCGTGACGGTGACCGAGAACCCGATCCGTCCCGAACTCGCCGTCTTTCGCCGGTCCGTCGACCGGCTCGGCCAGGGCGGTGTGGCGGGCTTGGTCGAGCATGTTGTCGGCGAGCTCCACGGGCACGCCATCCTGTATTGCCTCACCGTCAAGGAGGTCAACACCCTCTACACGCACCTGCGCGAGTACTACGGAGACGCCGGTGTACGCGTGCTGCGGTTCCACGGTCGTCTCACGGAGCCGGAGAAGGCCGCCGTCATGAGGGAGTTCCGGGACGCGTCCCGAGAGGGCGACGACGGCTTCGTACCGCTGGTGGTGGTAGCCACCTCCGCGTTCGGGCTCGGCGTCAACCGGCCCGACGTGCGGACGGTGATGTGCGTGTCACCGCCCACGGACCTGGCCGCGCTCTACCAGCAGCTGGGACGGGCCGGCCGGGACAGCGCGGGCTCGACGACCGGTGACGGGCCCGTCAACAGCGGACTCGCCCTTGCGACAAGCAGGGGTCTGCGGCTGGTTCGCTTCATGACGGGCCAGGAACTGTCCTCCTCACTGCTATGTCGCATGGGTGCCCTAGTCCTCGCGCAGCAGGACGGCACGCTCGACCCGGCATGTCTCGCAGACGTGCTCATGGCCGAGGATGCTGCGAGTGGTGCACTGAGTGCTGCGGAGCTGGACGACCGGCACACCCAGGAGCGCTACCAGGGCGGCATCATGCGGGTGTTCAGCGCACTCGCCGACCTCCGAGCGGTCGAGGACCTCGGCGACCACCCGCCGTACTGTGCCGTCAGGCCCGGCGATCTGCGACCGGCCGACCCCAGCGCCGGCCAGCGACTGGAGCAGACTGTCATCGACGTCGCCCTGTCCTGGGAAACCCCACGACACGTCGACGTTCGCATCCTTCACGAACAACTCGCCTCCCACCACCCCGACTACCGCTCGATCGCCGACGGGCCCGCAGCAACCTGGGAGCTCCTGGCCGACCTCCACGACCGCGGACTCCTCGACGTCTCCGCGGCACCCAGCCGCCGCCTCGTCACCGGTGTTGCTGTCCGCACCAGCGCCCTGCCCGAAGGCTTCCTCGCGTTGCTCCGCAGACGAGGCCGCCGCACTGCCCAGGAACTCGCCCACCTGCGGAACTTCTTCGATGCGACCACGACCTGCGCCCAGCGGCTCTTCGCCGACTACTTCGGCGTCACCGACCTGCCCGAGGACTGCTGCAGCACAGCCGGCCGTCGCTGCTCTGCCTGCTGGAACACCGGGCGATGGCCTGTGGAAGAGCGGCGCCCCGTCATCGCCGAGGCGTTTGACAGCCCACGCCCGCGCGAGGGTGGCGGGATCGATACCTCGCTACGGGAGCAGCGGATCGACCTCCAGATCCACCGGTTGCTGCAACTTCAACCGCGGGGCGCGCATCCGCGCCGCCTGTGGCATGCGTTGCGCGGCGACGAATCCTCCTACCACCCGGGGAGCCGAAGAATGGTGCCCCTGCCAAAAGCAATGCGGGAAAGCCGCCACTTCGGGGGCCGCGCCGACCTCCCCTACTCGGCAGTCGGCGCAAGCCTCACCCGGCTGGCCGCCGCCGGGGCCGTCGTCGAGGGGCCGGACAGCCGCTGGCGGGCCGTACGCCCGCCACGACCCCCGAGGTCCCATCGGACGAGAGCCGGATCCGAGCGGAAGGACGACGGGAAGTGACCGCGATGACCACCACGGAACCGGACGTCTGGCGTCCGTACGAGGACGAACCCGTACTGACCCCCGCCATGGCCGGCGGATACTCGGCCACACCCGCCGGGGAGCTGGCGCGGCTGCGCCGCTATCTGGAGGCGGTCGCAGCGGACCGCGCGTGTCCGCTGCACACCGCGGTCGCGTTCAACGCGGCCTACTTCGGCTACGAGCGCGGCGGTGAGGGTTACGGGAACGGCCCCTTCGATCTTGACGCTTTCCCCAGACTGACACTGGGCGACGAAGTGGCGGTGCTCCCCGTCGGGGCACTCGTCCGGATAGACACCGGCTCCGATCCGCTGTACGCGGAGATTGTTTACAAGGAGGGCCGCCATCCGGCCCTTGATGAGGGCGACGAGATAGCCGGGTGGGTGTCAGGTGCCCCACTCGGCGCGTCCGGTCCGGAGAGGCCTGAGCAGATGCGGCGCCCCGTTCGCCGGGAGCTGCTCGTCCCCGACCTCACCGCCTTCGGCCCCGCGTTGCAGCTCGGCCAGGCGAAGCTACGACGCTTCCGGGCCCGCCAGAAGTGGCTCAACAAGGACGGCCATGTTGTGGTCAGTGCCCGCTACGGCTCCCCGGAAGAGGCCGGGCTCGACGACACGACCGCCTTCGCACTTCACCTGCTGGCCCACCAGCGCGAAGCGCTGCTGAGCCCCCTTGTGCCGGTGTCCGTCGCGCACCTCACCGGGAGCAGCCGCGAGGAGCAACTCAGGGAGGCGCTCGGGGGGCTACTGGACACCGTCGATCACGTCCTGCGCACCAGCGACAACCTGCGGAGCTGGGGCCACTACGCGCTGACGCGTGTGCGCGTGGCGGCCGGACTGCGCCACGACGGGCCGCTGGGAGGAGACGACCTGCGCGCCCTCACGGGCTCGCTCGAACGCGGTGCCGCCCCTGCGACCCGTCGTCGTCACGGACTGAACGGCTCCCGAACCGTCTACACGGCGATCGGACCGTGGCTGCGTGGCGTCGACGGCGCCGCGCCACTGCTGACCTGTCTCGAATACGCGGTCTCCGTGTGCCGAGCCAACCTCGCGGTCGCGGACTTCGTCCGCGGCGATACGGACAACGGGCTGCGGGCCGAGACCGACGTACGCATCACCTTCGACGACGGCTTCGAGAACGGCGGCGTCTGGCGGTCCCACCACCCGGGCTCGCAAGGAGCGGACGGCAGCGATCCGCTGCGCCCGGCGGGGCGTGGCTGGCGTGACGCGGTGTGTGCGCCAGCGTCGCACCAGACCGCCGCCCTGCCCCCGCTGGGCGTTCCTCCGGAGGAGGAGGCGGAGGAGGGCAGGAGGGACATCGACGCCCTTCCGGTGGACATCCCGCTCGCGGACGACGACCTGCTCGGCCAGCCGAACTACCTGCGGATCAACGACAGTGAGCTCTGCTGGCGGTTGCCCCTGCGCCTGGCGCACCTCATGGACGGCACTCTGCCACTACCTCCGAGAGCTCGGGAAGCTCTGGCATGTCTCGGCGTCGACGCCGCTCCGGTGCGCCTCGAACTCAGCCACCCCGGTGGCGAGCTCGACGCCGAGGAGGAAGTTCAGGAGGTACTACTGAAACTCGGAGGAGACAGCGGCATGCTCCGCGGCGTCCAGTGGCCCATCGATTTCTTTCCCGGGCTGTGCCTGTACGTCCAGTGGCCGCGCGGCGGCACCGTGTTCCGGCTTCGCACCATCGAACTGGACGACCCCGTCGAGGTCGACGGGCAGCTTGTCGCGCACCGCTACGACCCCGGGGTGCTCACCAGGGAAGGAGCTCCGGGCAGCGGCCGTTACGGCGACTCCGCCACCGGCCTCGACACCCGGCATCTTGTCCTGCGTGCCGTACGACGCTTCGGCCGGCTCACGCCAGACGGACACGCCCTTCTTGACCGAGCCGCTCTTCCCCGAGGCATCTACCACACCGCTCCTTCCCCGCACCAGGTCAGCGCCCTGGCGCAGGCCATCGACCAGCTCCTCGCCGAACGGTACCTGTACCCGGCCACCGGCAGCCGAGGCGCGGACGGCCAGCCCCACCATCCTGCCCGTGAGGGCGAGCCGCGCATCGCCCTGGTCGGCTACGCGCCGAACACCGTGGTGGTACCGCGGTCGGGCTCGGCTGACCGAGTGCCGCCGCGGGTGCGCGGCGTTGAGCACTTCGTCCATGGTTTTCTGCGGAGACTGCCCGCTGGCGCGGTGCCGCAGGACACACAGCGCGCCGCCTACCGCGAACACTGTCGCCACGTCGGGAAGGCGGATGGCTGGGAGCTGCCACCCGGCTACACGTTTGTCACCGCGCACCTTCGTCGACGCTGACCGCCCTGCCGGATCTACCGGGCAATCGCGCCCCCGTACACCCGGCAGGCTCAAGAGATTGGGACTGAATGACCCGAAGCTATCCCGTGGTCGCCACGCCCCCGTTCTCCCCCCAGGGAATGCGGGTCGGACTACTCAAGGAACTCGCCGAAGCGCTCGACGGCCTCGGACCGGTCATTGACACCGCCCTCGACGTCCTCACCGTCGCGGAGACCGAACTGGCACTCAACTCCCTCGGCTCCAAGGACCGTCAGGCGATCATGCGCGGCCTCGGCTTCCGTAAGGTCGAGCCGCGCCGGTTCGGGCGAGTACTCAGCGAACAGGTACTCAAACGGGTACGTCGGGGGGACGACACCCACCGCCTGTGTGCGGTCTCCCATCTCACCGCCCGGATCATGGACGACATCGACCGCCTGGTCGGACAGCCTGGGCCTGACCGCACCGGCGACGGACTCGTGGACCGCTGGGGTACCCGGCTGCTCCAACTGGCGATCTTCTCCCATCTGCGGTCCTCGGTGTTCGATGCCCATCTGCTTGTGTGGGTGGTGGAACACGACTGGTTCGGTGCCGAAGTGGATGAGGCCACTCGGGACGCGGTGCTCAAGGTCGCTCAGCAGGTGATCGACGAGGCCTGCGGCCTCGACCATGTCACGACCTCGCACGAGGAGGCTCCAGCCGGGGATCCACGCACGACCGCGGTCGTCCCGACCCCCCGGCTGCCAGGCGACACGTCGTGTCTATCCCAGTCCGAATGCCAGCCGAAGTGGAGCCGACAACATCCGGAAGAGCAGGAGCTCCTTGACGACCTGACCGCGGCCGAGGAGCAGCTGAAGAACGTCGTCGAGAAGGCGCGTGATGCCGCCGACCGGGCGCGTGCCGCACTGCTGGAAGGGCGCCCGCCCGCTGATACCGACCTGACTCTCCTCGCCGCCGTCGCCTCCGCATTCTCCCGCGCGCGGGTCGCGCTCGCCACGGTAGGAGCGACCGACGTCCCAGACCGTCTCGCCGATGTCCTCGAGGCGATCGGTGAGCAGCGGGCCCGAGCGGAACGGAGGAAGAGAAACGCCGAGACGCGTCGGGTGGTGGCGACGGTGGCCGCGCTCGACTGCTCCCCGGACAGCGCGGTGTCCACCGTCATCGCGGACGCCCGGCAGCGTGCGGAGAGGCTGCTCACCAAGCGAGAATGGGACGAACAGGACGAGGCGTGCGCGCAGGTCCTCGCACTGCTGGTACGCCTTGCCGGCATGAAGGACCGGTCCGACGCACAGCAGGAGGTCGTTGCGCTCCAGCAGCAGCTGTCGGTCGCGCATCCCCCGTACGCCGTGGCCGCCGTCCTGTACCAGCAGATCGCGGTGGCCGAGGACGGCCCCGTCTCCGAGGTCCAGGCAACCCCGCAACCCGAAGACCCCGCCGAAGCCCAGCGGACACCGGGCCCCACCGGGTGCCCCGGGCCGGCCACCAGAACGGATGACACTCCGGGCTCCGATGGGGATCGGGACGACCCGGCTATCAGTTCCGACCCGGTCGAACGCCTCTCCCAGTCGGCAGACGCGATGCCGCAGCGCCCCTCGTCGCCTCTCACGGCCGCCGAGACGGATGGCACTGACCGCGTAGAGCCCAGGGACGTCGAGCCGGTGCTCGCCCGGCTCATCGCGGAGAAGCGGTTCGGGCTCGCCGCGCAGCTGGCGCAGGCTACCGACCGCCCGGCTACCGACGCCGCCGCGATGCGCCTGGCATCGGCGGCCACCCTGCTACGCTCCGGGACGGGGCGTGTGGCTCAGTACATCGAGGAGTCACTGCACGACTGGGAGGGCCACGAGGAGAGCGACACCGACGCGCTGTCCTTGCTTCTGCTACCCACACTGGTCAACGCGGCCCTCGTGACAGGCGCCCCCGTGGTCGGCGCCCACCTGCGGGCACTCGCCCCTCAACTTCCCGACGCTCTGCACGAGATGGCGATCATGGTGGGGGAGCGCGCTCTGCAGGGAGCCCTGCTCATCGCCCCGCCCCACGCGGTGATGGCCGACGTCTCCCAGTCCGAGAGTGAGCTGCGCGCGGCCGTGGACGCCTGCCAGGCCCTGCTCTCTGTACCACGGCTGCGCTTCCAGCGGGCCAGTGCGATCGTGCAACGCTGGCTGGCCCCGACGGGCCTGCTGGGCAGCGCGCTGGCCGCGATCGTCGCGGGGGCCCCGGACGCCGAGCAGCGCGCGGACGAGCTCCTGGAACAGCTCACTCGGCGCAGCCAGGTCGAGGGCGCGATCGACGAGATGGACGCTGCGTTGCGCGGGCCAGGCGGACGCGGTATCCAGGGCTCGGGCCGCAGCAACGTCCGCCACTGCCTTGAGCGGGTGCGGGACGCCGTGCGGCGATGGCGTGCGCTCAAGCGCGATCTGGAAGCGGTGCGCGAGGAGGAGAATGCCTGGGCGTTCCAATCCGTAGCCTCGCTGCGGCTGTCTCTGCTCGGCCTACGCGACCGGGTCGCTGACGATCTCGCCGCGGCCGAACGCAGCTCCGCTGTCCTGGCGAAGGCCACCGCCCACGTTGCTCGCGATCTGTTCGCGGAGATCTTCGCCGGGCTTGACTCCGGCGTTCGATCCGCCGCGACGGGGCCCGAGCCGGACGTCCACCAGGTCATGAACGCCGAGCTGTACAAGGCGCCCCTGCCCGTGCCGGCCGGGCGGGTGACGGTGGAAGACCTGCTGGAGGCCGTGGACCGCAGCTGGGACGAGGCGATCGAGTACCAACTCCGCCATGACGAGTTCGGCGTGATTCACACCATCATGGACCTGGCGGACCTCCAGGTGCTTCCAGCCCTCCACACCCTGACTCTCCCCGAGGAGCGTCGGGCACGGCTCGCCGCGACAGAGCGGAACCGTCGCACGACGCTCGCGGACGAGCAGCGGCAGCTGGCCGCCCGGCTCCGGCGATCCCAGGCGGACGCGGCGCTCACCGTTGAACAGGACGTCAACCTACAGGAGTTGCTGGCGGACGCCAGGGCACACCTGGCGAATGACGCGCCCGGCGAGCTGGCCGCGGCCCGCCGCAAGCTAGACCGGGTCGAAGCACTCCTGCCTCGGTACCGTGAGGAAGCCGCCGAGCGGCTTCGCGCTCGGCTGAGCGCGCTCACGGACGTGAGCGCTGAGGACCGGGAACGCGTCCTGCGCAATGTGGACACCGACAGCCTGGCCACCGCGACCGAACTTGTGTACTTCCTCGAACTGGGCGAGCCGGTACCGGAGATCAGGTCCGAGGACTCGCACCTGGAGGCCTTCTTCCCCGCGGTGCCCGACGCGCTGCCGGGCGGCGTCAACGCGGAGCTGGTCGCGGCCGTCCGAGGCCGTGGCCGGTACGTCGACCACGCAGTGTTGGACTACGCCGGTCTGCCGGAAGAGGAGGCTGAGCGGGCCGCCTCGGCGCTGGAGTTGTGGAGCGGCCTCGCCGCGACCCGCGACCCGCGACCGCAACAAGATCAACCCCAGGTTGAGTCTCAACCCGGCCTTGTCGCTGCTCGGGTTCGAGACCGATCGGGCCCGGCCGCTGGACGACCTTCCGCGGGGGAAGGACTACAAGTTCTTCGAACTGGTGAATGTTCAGGTCACCGGCCGTGCCTGGGCACCGGCCTTCGGCTCGCAGATCAGGGATCGGGGAGGAAAGCTTCGCACTCTTCTGATCTGGGGGCGGCCCGCGGCCAAGTTGCTCATCACCCGCGCCCTGCAGGATCCGGACGAGAGCAGCTTGCTTGTTGTCCACTTCGGAACGCTGGACAGCAGGACCCGTATCGAGTTGGCCGCCGCCTCCCGGGACACCAAGCCGATCCTGGTGGTCGACGACGCGGCGCTGGCCTATCTCATCGCGCATGGCCACCGGCGCGTGGACGCCACGACCGAGACGCTACTTCCGTTCTCGGCGGTCAATCCTTACATCAAGGAGAAACGAGGCCAGATCGGCCGGGAGATGTTCTACGGTCGGGACCGGGAGCGCAAGAGCATTCACGACCCGACCGGGACTCAGATCCTCTACGGCGGTCGAGGTCTGGGCAAGTCTGCACTGCTCGCTGACGCGGGAGACCGCTTCGAGGAACAGCGCCCCGGAGCGCATCACAAGCTGTACCTCAACCTGGACAAGATCGGTATCGGTCGGGGTACGGCACTCGGTGCCGAGGCCATCTGGCCGACCCTGGACCAGGAGTTGATCAGGCAGGGCGTGCTGGAGGAGCCCCGACGCCGCGGCCCGAGCCTGGACTCGTGGCAGCGGGTCACCGGCGGGATCACCTGCTGGCTCGCCGAGGATTCCGACCGGCGGCTGCTCATCCTGCTCGACGAGTGTGACCGCTTCTTCGAGGCGGACGTGCCCGAGTGTACGGAGACCCGGCGGCTGCGCGGTCTGGGCGACGACTCGCGTGGCCGGGTGAAAGTCGTCTTCGCCGGCCTGCACTCGGTGCAGCGCTTCACCCGGCTCGCCAGGAACGGCCCGTTTAGTCACCTTGCGCAGACACCGACGGTGGTCGGACCGCTCGCCCCTCAGTTCGCAGCCGACCTGATCGTTCACCCGACGCGTGCCCTGGGCTTCGAGTTCGCCGATGTGGACCTCGTCAACCGCGTGCTGGGTTTCTGCTCGTACCAGCCCTTCCTGCTGCAGATCTTCGGCAGTCGGATGGTGCAGGTGATGCAGGACAAGCGTGCGCGGGGAACGCTCGCCCCGCCGCCGTACACGATCGAGGAGTCCGACGTGGACGCGGTTGAACAGGACGCCTCCCTGCGTTCGGACATCACGGCGGCGTTCAAGGACACCCTTGCCCTGGACGACCGATATCACGTCATCGCCAACGTCCTCGCACAGCACGCCCGTGACAACGGGCTGCAAACCCGTCTCAGCGACCGGGAGTTGCGTGAGGAATGCGCGGGCTGGTGGCCCGGGGGCTTCGAGCAGCTGGACAGCGAGGGCTTCCGGGCCTACCTGCAGGAGATGGTCGGCCTTGGTGTGCTGGCGCCGAACAACGACGGTCAGGGCTGGCACCTGCGAGGGCCCAACGCGTTGCGCATGATCGGCACCGCGCAGGAGATTGAGGCGCGGTTGCTGCGAGCTGAGCAGGAGTCCCGGCTGGAGGAAACCGTCGTTCTGGAAAGCCGCCCCGTCCTTGACCGCAGATCCGCCCCCCTCACCATCGACCAGATCGACTACCTGTTGGGTGAACCTGTCAACCAGGTCCGTGTGGTTCTTGGTACCCAGGCGACCGGCGTCGCCGACGTGGAGCAGACACTGCGCGAGGTGACGGGCAGGGTGGCGGGCTGGTCGGTTCGCGCGACCCGCAGCGCCAAGGAGTTCCGCGATGAGCTCGGCTTCGCCGGCTGCGCGGACAAGCGGCGACTGATCATCAGCGATCTCTCACTACGCAGCGAGAAGTCCTGTCGGGGCTCTCTCGAGCTGGCCAGATCGGTTCTTCCCAAGGCCGCCGGGGCGACCCGCTCGGTGGTCCTCGTGTCGGGCGCGGCGCAGCTCGGCTTCTGGTCGGAACTCCTCACCGGTCCCGATGCCGATCACGACACCGTCGTGGTGCTGCGCCGTCACGACCCGCGCAGCCTGAAGGACTGGACGCAGCGGCACAGCCTGTTCGAGACGGAGGAGCGTCTGACGCGTCTGTCGGCGGTGACCGGTGGCTGGCCATACCTGCTGGACAGAGCGCTGTGGCTACGTGAGCGCCGACCCGACCAGGACCGGGTCCTAGCGGACCTGACCACGTGGCTGGGGCAGCGGGGCGGCGCCGAGCAGTTCGTGGACACGGTGGGTCTGCTCGAGAACGAGACGCTCAAGTCCGCCTACGACGGGATCGTCGAACAGCTCGGTACCGGTTGGCACGACGAGGCCTACCACGTCACCGCTGTGGAGATGAACGGCCTCCCCGCCGAACGGGCGCGCAGGGCCGTCGTTTGCCTGGAGGCACTTCAGGTGTTCGACCGGGACGGAACGCGCCTGCGCGTCGAGCCGGTCCTCCAGGCGGCGATGGAGCTGCTGGCTGCGGGGAGATGACAGCCCTCCGTCAGGCCGCGGATGGGATGAGCGTCAGGTCCACTCACTCACCACCGACCGTCCCCGTGCCTCAGTGCTGCCAGGCTGGAGTACGGGGGCGGTGGCGCCGCTCTCTCTCGCCGGGTGTCAGCGGCCAGTCGTGTCCGCGTCACGCCGTGCGCTGTGCGGCCGCGCCGCGCCGAACAGTCTTTGGGAGTCGGTGAGTCCGGAGCGAGCGCGCTCCGCAGCCACTGATCGTTGAGTGTCGTCGGACTCCTGGTGGACCGCGGCTTCGGTGTGTGCGGCGGAGATCACCCGGGCCGGATCGAGATCGTCGGCGTACGCGCCGGGAATGTTGAGCGCGAAGCGGCGCAGCAGTTGCCAGGCGGCGTTCGACGGAGGGTGACCTGCTGTGGTGAGTCTCTGTATTTGTTCGGCTGTGCCGACGGCATGCGTGAGGAAGTCGACGCGTGGGCTGAGCGGTCCGAGGACGCGCCGCTCGAGCGGCCACACCGACACGGCCAGCAGGCCACGCGCGGGCGTGAGGTGGTCATGAGTGAGCGCCGCACAGATGTAGTACGGGCGAGCATACCCCTGGGCGTTGAAGGATCGTTCCTCGTCGCGGCGGAGGGAGGCGAGCTTGGCCGCGACGAGCGATCCACTGAAGAACGCCTCGTGCGCGGCTGAGATGAGCTTCGGGGCGGCGGGAGCTCCGAGCAGGGTGAGAGCCTGGTGGACCTGCTCGCGGACCGGGACAGCCCCCTGGGAGGAACGTTTCGCTTGGGGTGTCGGTCGCGAGGAGGGCGTCGGGTCGAGTGGTGGTCGCCCGGTCGGTCCGGGCGAAGGGGGCTGCCTGGTGTCGTACTCGACCGCCTCCTCGGCGTCCAGCGCGGCCTCCCAGGCGGTTTCCACCTCACGAAGTTCGCAGCGGACTTGGGCGACGGTGGCGGAATCACGGGCGCGGCGGGCCTCGCGCAGCAGGGCGCGCAACTGTACGAGCTGCTCCTCCAGATCCTCCAGCGATGCGGTCATGAGGGCAGTGTACCGTCCAGTAAGCCAGATAATTCCAACTAGAACCAATGTTTTCCAAGGATTCTCCAATGCTCGGGCAGGCAGTGCCTCCGAGGTATCGGTCGAGCCCGCTGAACTGCGCTCCGACAGGTGAGTAAACAGGTGAGTAAGGAGCACAGCGGCGGTGGGAACAAGCGGCTGGAGCCGGCACTTCGGACTCTGACGGTTCGGCGACGACCTCTGCTCCTGGCCATCTCCACTATGACAAGCACGCGGCCGGGCCTGGTCTCGGACTCCGGCCTGTGTGGGGGAGGATGGGGAACCATGTGGCAGGAGAGCCGAGACCGTGTTCGTAGACGCCGGCTGGGGGTCGGCCGGTCGGCAGCCGCCTCCGTGCTGCCGGTATTGCCGTGTGGGGTGTTAGGGGCGATCGGGGCCCTCGCCGCGTTGGTGGTTGTGGTGCTCGGGGTGCGGTACGCCGGGGGC
>NZ_VJYK02000339.1 GCF_007097205.2 Streptomyces alkaliterrae | reverse complement strand
CGCCTCCCCCGTCCCCACCGCCGCCGAGCCGCTGCCCGAGAAGCTGACCGGGCAGCGGCTGAGCTGGGGGGAGTGCCCGGAAGTGGGCGAGGGCCCGCTGGGCGGCGTACTGGAGCCGATGCCCGACGGCTCGGAGTGGGAGTGCGCGACGATGAAGGCACCGCTGGACTACTCCTCCCCCGACGGCAGGACGATCGACATCGCCCTCGTCCGGGCGCCCACCAAGGCGGCGGACGACAAGCGGGTGGGCTCGCTGGTGTTCAACTTCGGCGGCCCGGGCGGTTCCGGTGTGCGGACCCTGCCCGCGTCCGGCGCCACGTACGCGAGCCTGCACACCCGCTACGACCTGGTCAGCTTCGACCCGCGCGGAGTCGGCCGCAGCTCGGCCGTGAAGTGCCTGGACGACGAGGAGCTGGACGAGTACCACCAGAAGGCCCGCGTCCCCACGAACGCGGAGCAGGTCGAGCGGCTCTTCGCCGACCAGCAGCGCTACAACAAGGCCTGCGAGGAGAACAGCGGCGAGATCCTGCCGTACCTCACGACCGTCTACACCGCCCGGGACATGGACCTGCTGCGGCAGGTGCTCGGCGACGACAAGCTGCACTACTTCGGCATCTCCTACGGCACCGAGCTGGGCGGCGTGTACGCGCACCTGTTCCCGGACCGGGTCGGCCGGGCCGCCTTCGACGCCGTCGTCGATCCGACGCTGCCCCCGCAGGAGAGCGGCCTCGGTCAGACGAAGGGCTTCCAAAGGGCGTTGGAGAACTACCTGGAGGACTGCGACTCGACAGAGGAGGGCTGTCCGCTCGGCGACCCGGCGGCGGCCCAGCAGGCCATCGTCGACCTGCTGGCGAAGGCCGAACGCGACCCGCTGCCGGCCAACGATCCGGGCGACCGCAGGCTGACCGGTTCGCTCGCGGCCACCGGCATCACCCTCGCGCTGTACTCCAAGGACTTCTGGGAGGTGCTGACCGAGGGCCTTCAGGACGCCATCGACGACGGCGACGGAACTCTGCTGCTGCGGATGAGCGACCTGCTCAACGGGCGGAGCGACGACGGCTCCTACGACGGCAGCCAGGCCGCGCAGACCGCGATCTCCTGCGCGGACACCAGGACCCGCTACTCGCCCGAGGAGGCGCGGGCGAAGGCCCCCGAGTTCGAGAAGGCGTCGCCCGTATTCGGCCGCTACTTCGCCTGGGGCGTGGCCGGCTGCCACGGGTGGCCGGTGGAGGGGGCCGGGGACCTGCCGGACGTGTCGGCGAAGGGCGCCGACCCGATCCTGGTGATCGGCAACACCGGTGACCCGGCGACCCCCTACGAGGGCGCGGCCAGGATGGCCGAGGCGCTGGGCGAGGACGTCGCCGTCCAGCTCATCTACCAGGGCGAGGGGCACGGCGCGTACAACAGCGGCGACGACTGCGTGCAGCGGCACGTCGACGCCTACCTGCTGGAGGGGACCGTCCCGAAGGACGGCACCCGCTGCCGGGCGAGCTGAGCGGAAAGGCCGGGCCTGCCGGACACGCCCCGTACGGGAGCGGTCCGGCGGGCCCGGTAGGGGTTGTCAGTAGACCGGCTTCTCCGGCTCGATCTGGTTCACCCAGCCGATGACGCCGCCGCCCACGTGCACCGCGTCGGCGAAGCCGGCGTTCTTCAGCACGGCCAGGACTTCCGCGGACCGGACACCCGTCTTGCAGTTCAAGACGATCCGCTTGTCCTGCGGCAGGTCCTGGAGGGCGTTCCCCATCAGGAACTCGTTCTTCGGGACAAGCCGCGCGCCGGGGATGGCGACGATCTCGAACTCGTTCGGCTCGCGGACGTCGATCAGCTCGATCTTCTCGCCGCCCTCCAGCCACTCCTTCAGCTGGGCCGGGGTGATCGTCGAACCGACGGCGGCCTCCTGGGCCTCCTCCGAGACCACGCCGCAGAACGCCTCGTAGTCGATCAGCTCGGTGACCGTCGGGTTCTTGCCGCAGACCGCGCACTCGGGGTCCTTGCGGACCTTGACCTGGCGGTAGGTCATCTCCAGGGCGTCGTAGATCATCAGGCGGCCGACCAGCGGGTCGCCGATGCCGGCGAGCAGCTTGATGGCCTCGTTGACCTGGATCGAGCCGATCGAGGCGCAGAGCACGCCGAGCACACCGCCCTCGGCGCAGGACGGCACCATGCCGGGCGGCGGCGGCTCCGGGTACAGGCAGCGGTAGCAGGGGCCGTGCTCGCTCCAGAACACCGACGCCTGACCGTCGAAGCGGTAGATCGAACCCCACACGTACGGCTTGTTCAGCAGCACGCAGGCGTCGTTGACCAGGTAGCGGGTGGCGAAGTTGTCGGTGCCGTCGACGATGAGGTCGTACTGCGCGAACAGCTCCATCACGTTGGAGGAGTCCAGCCGGTCCTTGTGCAGGTTGACCTGGACGTACGGGTTGATGCCGAGCACCGTGTCCCGCGCCGACTCGGCCTTGGACCGGCCGATGTCGGCCTGGCTGTGGATGATCTGGCGCTGGAGGTTGGACTCGTCGACCTCGTCGAACTCGACGATGCCGAGCGTGCCCACACCGGCGGCGGCCAGGTACATCAGGGCCGGCGAGCCGAGACCGCCCGCGCCCACACAGAGCACCTTCGCGTTCTTCAGCCGCTTCTGGCCCTCCATCCCGACATCCGGGATGATCAGGTGGCGGGAGTACCTGCGGACCTCGTCGACGGTGAGCTCGGCGGCTGGTTCGACCAGCGGTGGCAGCGACACGACAGACCTCGGCAAGGGTTGGGGTCGGGACAAACGGTTGCTCTTGTCCGTAACACTGCCACGCGTTATCTCATTCCGAGACTCCCGGTCCGACCTTCGAGACGATTTTGTCCCAGTACCCGGGCAGCGACTCCCAGGGGTCCAGCCCGACGCGCTGACGGCGGTCCGTCAGGTAGACGGTTCCGGCGCCCTGCCAGCGGGCGATCCGCAGCGCCTCGTCCAGATGCCCGCCCGGCAGGCCGTGCACCAGATGGCAGAACCGCGCCGGCGGATGGTCCGCCGTCCAGTCCGGCGCCTGGGACCAGCGGTAGTCCGCCCAGGCGCCGTTGAACGTCACCAACTGGTCCGCCAGCTCCACGAAGCCCTGGTAGGGCACGTCCCCGGGGGCCAGCACCAGTCGGCGCCCGGCACCGACCAGGGCGCGCAGCGTGGTGGTGACCCGCTCGGTGTCGGGCATCGCCGCCCGGTCGCCGGGCGCCCGGTCCAGATAGAAGCCGTCGACGCCGTACCACTCCAGGAAGTGATGCGCGTCACTCACCAGTTCGCCGAAATCCCGGGTGCCCAGGCGAAGGTCCAGACGGCCGAGCACCGGCACCCCGGCTGACCGCACCCGGGCCACAGCCGGACCGCAGTACGGGTCCGGCCGGTCGCCCGGGCCCCCGGCCACGTTCAGCGCCACCCAGTCCAGCGGCAGCCCCGGGCGGCCCAGTTCGGCCCACTCCACCGGGGCGAGCAGCGGGTGGGCGTAGCCGGGCACGCCCACCCGGAGCGCGGCGGCCGCGCGCGGCGGGCCGGCTCCCGTCGCGGTCGACGACCTCAGATACGACATGCCGCCTCCATCCAGATGTCCGCCAGCGACTCCTCCAGGCCGATGCGCGGTCGCCAGCCGAGCCGGTCCCGCGCGGTGCGCACGTCCGCCTGCTGCCAGGGGCCGCAGCCGTCCGGGTAGGCCGGCGCCTGCACGCCCAGGTGCGGCTCGTCCACCTCGTGGACCGAGCCGGCGAAGCCGGCGACCCTGGCCAGCACCGCGACGGCGTCCCGCAGCCGCACCGCCCGCCCGGTGCCGATGTTCACCACGCCCTGGGCGGCCGACAGCGAGGCCGCGTGCACGGCCCGGGCCACGTCCCGCACGTCCACGAAGTCCCGCTGCACGCCGAGGCCGCTCAGCCGCAGCTCGATGTCGCCCTGCTGCATCGCCCGGCGCATCGACTCCGCGAGCCGGCCCAGCGGCGAGCCGGCCGGCGTGCCGGGACCCGCGGGGGAGAACACCCGCAGCACGATGGCGTCAAGACCGGAGGCGAGCACCAGCTCGGTGGCGGCCAGCTTGCTCACGCCGTACGGGCCGCCCGGCCGGGGCAGCGCGTCCTCGCCGGTGGACGAACCCGGCTGCGACATCCCGTACTCGGCGGCGCAGCCGACGTGCACCAGCCGCGCGTTGCAACTGCTGCGGCGCATCGCCTCGCAGACGGTGGCGGTGGCCACGGTGTTGTGCCGGGTCAGCTCCCGGGCGCCGCCCCGGATCGCACCCGCGCAGTTGATCACCACTCCGGGGTGCACCGCGTCCAGGAAGCGGGTGAGCGCCCCCGGACTGCCGGTGGACAGGTCGAAGCGCACGTCGGAGTCGTCCCGCCGGCCGAGCGCGGTCAGCTGCACCGCCGGGTCGGCGAGCAGCCGGTCGGCGACGTAGCGCCCGAGGAAGCCGGTGGCCCCCAACAGCAACACCCTCATCGTGTCGTCTCCCCCCGCCCCGCGTGGGCGCCCGTGAAGCGTTCAGTGGTCATCGGTACAGCTCCTTGTCGGTTTACTGAGGTCTTCGGGCCGCGGCGCCCGGTCGAAAGGGCCGCTCACCGGGCCGGGCGGCCGGTCCAGGGGCACCGGTAAGCGGACGCGCCGGAGAGCAGCCCGGCGGTCCGTCCGAGCAGGCCCAGCGCCGTCACCCCGCACAGCACGGCGGGCACGGCGGCCGGCCCGAACGCGGCGGTCAGCTCCTCCACCGGCGCCGCCAGCGCCCCCAGCCAGGGCAGTCGCGCCGCGAACAGCACGGCGAGCACCAGGAGTTCCGCGACGCAGGCGACGGCCAGCCCGGTCGCCGCCGCCCCCGGGAAGCCGTGCGCGGCCAGCAGCAGGGCGAGGAACAACAGCAACGCGAGGGCGGTCAGCGCGGCGGCCTCCGCCGGTGGCGGCCCGCCGCCCGGCGCCACCAGCCGGTGGACCGCCAGCCACAGCGAGGCGACAGCGGCGACGAACAGGCCGAGTGTGAGCGCGAGCAGCGGCCGCACGGCCGAGGCGAACTCGGCCAGCCCGCGGCTCACCGCCAGCCGCGTCCGGACCCGCACGTCGAACCAGCGGGCGCAGCCGAGCCCGACGGCGACCGCAAAGGCGAGCGTCAGCGGCACCCACCACGGCGCGAGCGCGGGCGGCTCCTCCGGGCCGCCCGCGAGCACGGCGGCCAGCAGCCCGTCGCCGTACAGCGCGTACGCCGTCAGCCAGCAGGCCGCGAACACCCCCCGCGCGGGGACCGCGAGGCCGCGCAGCGACCAGGCGAGCGCCGGCGCCACCAGCACGCCGCCGCCGACCCCCACGGCCAGGCGGGTCGCCGGCGCGGCCTCCTCCGTCGCCGCCAGGGCGAGGTAGGTGGCCAGACAGAGCAGTCCGGGCAGCAGCGCTGCCAGTGGCCGGCCGATCGGGACCCGGCGGCGCCGGGCCGCCGGGCGTGCGGGCTCCGCCGTCGGCGGCCGCTCGCCGGGCTCGGGCCTCGGCAGCCGGGCGTACAGCTCCTCGGCCAGCGAGAACACGTCGCGGTGGCGGTACCGGACGGCGGCGGTCCGGTCGGTGACCCCGGCCGCCTCCAGACCGACGGCGATCTCCCACGGGTCGGCGGCGTTCGCGCACAGCCGGCTGTGGCGTTCCAGCAGGCCCCGCACGGGGTCGGCGGGCAC
>NZ_VJYK02000338.1 GCF_007097205.2 Streptomyces alkaliterrae | reverse complement strand
GTCGGGTAGTGGGCCGGGGTCCTGTGGGACCGGGGGCAGCGGTTCGGTCACCGCCTCGTCCGGCCGCGCCGCCCCGCAGTCCGCGTCGGCGTCCGCCGTCGCGAGAGCCTGGAGGCGCCCGGCGACGTCCGCCAGGTCGCGTGGCCGGTCGGCCGGGTTCTTCGCCAGCAACTTGTGTATCAGGCGGAGGAGTTCGGGCGGGGCGTCCGGGCGTATCTCGGTCAGCCGGGCCGGCGCCTCGTGGACCTGCCGATACAGCAGCCGCGCCGCGTCCGTTCCGCTGAACGGGGGCTTGCCGGCCAGCAGTTCGTACAGGACGCAGCCGAGCGCGTAGCCGTCGGACGCCGGTCCGGCCGGGTGGCGCAGCGCCACCTCGGGTGCGGTGTAGGCGGCGGTGCCGAGCGGCGGCTCGCCGCTCTCGGCGGCTTCGCCGCCGGCGAGTTCCGCGATGCCGAAGTCCACGACCTTCAGCAGCCCGTCGTCGGTGACCAGCAGGTTCGCGGGCTTCACGTCGCGGTGGACGATGCCCGCGCGGTGGGCGGCGGCCAGCGCCCGGGCGGCCTGGGCACCGAGGTCCGCACAGGTCTCCCAGGGCACCTGAACCCGTGCGTAGCGCGGCGTCCGCGCGAGGCTGCGGCCCGCCACCAGTTCCATGACCAGGAACGGGCGGCCGTCGGCGGACTGGCCGAAGTCGTGGAGGGCGGCGATGCCCGGGTGGTTGAGCCGGGCCGTCACCCGGGCTTCGGCCGTGAACCGCCGCTCGGCGTCGGGATCGCCGGTCGGCGCGCTCAGCAGCTTGACCGCGACCTCACGTCCGAGGGCGGTGTCCCAGGCCCGCCAGACCTCGCCCATGCCGCCGCTGCCGAGCGGTTCCGTCAGGCTGTAACGATCAGCCAGCAACGCCTCGTCGCGCACACCCACCCCAATGGCTCCACCGGAAGGCCAAACTCTAGGGGGTGCCGGCACGGGGATGTAACGGGGTCGGCGCAACCCGGCCTCACGGTGCCCCCACCACGCCGCCGACGGCCGGGACGTCAGTCCGACGTCGGCCAGTCGGCGTAGCGGATGCGGCCCAGCTCGCGGATGTCGCCGGCGGTGCCCCACTCGTCCCTGCCGAGCCGGGTCAGCGGCCGCAGGCGCGTGACCTCGGGGTGGTTCCCGTCGAGGACGCCCTCGTCGACGGCGATGTGCACCACCCGGCCGAAGACGACGGTGGAGTCGCCGAGCAGCAGCGTGCTGTGCAGCTCGCACTCCAGCGCAACGGGGGAGGCGGCGACACGCGGCGCCTTCACCCGCGCGCTCGCCTCGCGCGCCACGCCCACGGCGTCGAACTCGCTCATCCCCTCGGGGAAGTCGGTGGCGGTCTTGTTGATCTCGTCGAGCAGCGGTTCGGGGGCCAGGTTGACCACGAACTCCCCGGTGGCCTCGACGTTCCGGAGTGTGTCCTTCCGGCCGACCGAGGTGAACTGCACGACGGGCGGCGTGACCGACGCGATCGTGAAGAAGGAGTGCGGCGCGAGGTTGTCGACGCCGTCGGCCGAGACGGTCGACACCCAGGCGATCGGCCGTGGCACCACGGTGGCGGTCAGCAGGCGGTAGACGGCCGTGCGGTCGAGTCGGGCCGTGTCGTGTTCGATGCGCATGCCGGCGATTATCCGCCGCCCGCCCGGGTCCGCCCGCCACACCCCTCGGTCACCCGGTGAGGCGGGGGAGCACGTGTTCGCCGAAGGTGCGGGCGAAGGCGGTCTGGTCGCCGCCGACCTGGTGCAGCATGATCCGGTCGAAGCCGGCCTCGGCCTGGCCGTTGAGCCAGTCGGCGTGCTCGCCCAGGTCGGCGGAGACGTGGACGTACGGGAGGACGTCGTCGGGCGTGACGAACCGGCCGACCTCCTCGAAGTGTTCGGGTCGCGCGAGCTCCCAGCCCGCCTCGCTGCCGAGGATGACCTCGCGCCACTGGTCGTGCGCCATCGCCACGGCCTCTTCCCGGCCGGGGGCCCAGGACAGATGTGCCTGGAGGACGGCCTGGCCGCGTCCGCCCGCGTCGCGGTAGGCGGTGAGGGTCCTGCGGTGGGCATCGTCGGGCTGGTTGACGGTGATCAGGCCGTCGGCCCACTCGGCGCCCGACGCGGCCGTGTCGGGAGTGACGGCGGCGGCCAGCAGCGGGGGCGGGTTCTCGGGGCGCGTCCACAGCCGGGCCGCCTCGACGCGGACCAGCCCGTCGTGGGTGACGGTCTCACCGGCGAACAGTGCGCGGATGACGTCCACACACTCCCGCAGCCGCCTGTCCCTGCTCTCCTTCCGGGGCCACTTGTCGCCGGTGATGCTCTCGTTGAGGGCCTGCCCGCTGCCGAGCGCGGCCCAGAAGCGGCCCGGGTACATGGCGGCCAGTGTGGCGGCGGCCTGTGCGACGACGGCCGGGTGGTAGCGCTGGCCGGGAGCGGTGACGACGCCCAACGGCAGCGACGTGGCCTCCAGCGCCGCGCCGAGCCAGGACCAGGCGTACCCCGACTCGCCCTGCCGGCTGCTCCAGGGTGCGAAGTGGTCGGAGCACATGCCCGCCTCGAAGCCGGCGGCTTCGGCCGCGCGCAGCGCCTCCAGCAGTTCCCCCGGCGGGTACTGCTCGTGTGAGGCGTGGAAGCCGTACTGGGTCATCGGTCCCTCCGGGCCTCGTGCATGTGACAGACCGGTTCTCCGGATCGTCCGACGGCAAACTCGCCCGATCGGGGCGGGCACGGCGGCCGGCGAGAACGTCAGAGGCGGAGCACGACCAGCGCGATGTCGTCCCGGGCGCCGCTGCTGAGGCCGAGCCGTGCCAGGACGGCGTCGGCGAGGCGTTCGGGGCTGTGCCGGGCGTACCGGGCGAGCGCTTCCGTCAGGCGCCGCAGACCTGCGTCGATGTCCTCGCCCCGCCGCTCGATCAGGCCGTCGGTGTAGAGCACCAGGACGTCCCCGGGTGCGTACTCCACGGTCGCCTCGGGACGCGTGGGGGTGTCGAGCTGGGCCCCCAGCGGCGGGTCTGTGGCCTTGTCGAGCAGTTCGCAGCCGCCGTCCCGGCGGAGCAGGACGGGCGGCGGGTGGCCGGCGCTGCTGTAGGTGACCTGCCGCGCCCGGGTGTCCACGACGACCTGGACGACGGTGGTGGTCTGCGCGCCCTCCACGTCCCGCGCGTACAGGTTGAGGATGGCCAGGGCGCTCGCGGGCGCCTCCACCGCGCGGACCGCGGTGGACAGCACGCTGCGCAGCATGCCCATGACGGCGGCCGCCTCCAGGCCGTGGCCGACCACGTCGCCGACCGCGACGGCGAACCCGCCGCCCAGCAGGTCGACCAGGTCGTACCAGTCACCGCACACGTTCAGCGACTCGACGGCGGGCAGATAGCGCACCGCGACGTCGGGGTGCCGGCGGAGGTGGGGAGTCTGGAGCATGGCCTCCTGGAGGGTGAGGGCGACCTGGCGTTCACGGGCGTGGGCCTGGCGCAACTCGTCGTTCAGCGCCTGGAGCTCACGCGCCCGCTCGTACAGCTCCGCCTCCACCGCCTCCGGACGGCCCCCGCCGGCACCACCGAGCGGGCCCGGACGCGGACGGGAGAGCACAAACGCGGTGACGTCCTCCACACGGTGGATGATCCAGGCCACCTGGCCGCCGGGCCCGAGCACCGGGGTGTTGATCGGCGACCACCACCGCTCCTCGAACACGCCGGGTCGCTCGGCCACCGGAATGTCGTACTTCTGCACCGCCATCGTGTCCGGTTCCCTGGACCGCAGGACCCGCAGCAGCGACGCGCGCAGATTGCCGACCCCGTCGGCGTCGGGATCCGCCGGGTTCTCGGGGAAGGCGTCGAAGAGGTACCGCCCGACCAGGTCCTCGCGGGTACGGCCGGTCGCCCGGCGGTACGCCGCGTTGGCGTCGACGATGACGAGGTCCGGCCCCAGGACGAGGGAGGCACTTGGGGAGGCCTCGAAGAGCGCCCGGTAGTCGATCCCCGGCCGCACGCCACCGAGCCCCCGTGCCGCTTCCCTCGGGGCGTGCTCGTCTCCCACACCTTCGTTCTACCGTCAACCGCTCTCCTCGGCACCCGGACGCATCCGTCCCCGGGTCGCTCGCCGACACCCGCCTTGACCTTGACACGGTGACAAGCCCTTCACTGCCTTCCCAGGAGGTGGTCACGATGACGATCACAGAACAGGACCCGGCGGCGCCGCGGGCACTGCGCGGGCTGGCGGACGGCCACGCGTCCGTACGACTCCGGGCCGCGCTGGAACTCGGCACCACACCCGACCCGCGCTGCGTCGACGCGCTCGTCGAACGATCCTCGACCGAGCCCGAGTTCTTCGTCCGCGACATGCTGACCTGGGCACTCACCCGCCACCCGGTGGCGACGACACTGCCCAGACTGCTCCGCGAAACCCGCTCGGAGCGGCCGCGGGCACGCAGCCAGGCGCTGCACACGCTGTCCAAGATCGGCGACCGGCGGGCGTGGCCGGCGATCACCCCTACGCTGTTGTGCGACACCGACGACGAGGTGGCGAGAAGCGCCTGGCGGGCGGCCGTCGTGCTCGTGCCGGAGGGAGAGGAGGCCGCGCTGGCGACTGCCCTGGCCACCCAGCTCGGACGCGGCGGACGGGAGACGCGGCTCAGCCTCAGCCGGGCGCTCACCGCGCTGGGCGAGGTGAGCGTGCCGAGCCTGCACGAGGCGGCGACGGCCCCCGAGCCACACGTGCGCACACACGCCCTCGCCACGGAACGGCTGCTGCGCGACCCCGACGTCGGATTCGGGTACGCGATCGAAGAGGCGAAGCGCGTCGTGGCACTCGGCGGGGGAGGATGAAGCGTGTTGATCGGTGAGGTGGCGCGGCGGTCCGGAGTGAGCGCCCGCATGCTCCGGCACTACGAATCGCTCGGCCTCGTCCGCCCCTCGGGCCGGACCGGCTCGGGCTACCGCGAGTACTCCGCCGCAGACGTGCAGCGGATCTTCCAGATTGAGTGCCTGCGCTCCCTCGGACTGTCGCTGCGGGAGATCGGACGCACACTCGAGGATCCCCGCTCCACGCCCGCCGCGCTCGTCGACGACCTCATCCAGCGGACGCACGAGCGCATCGCCGCCGAAACCGAACTGCTCACCCGGCTGCACCGGATCAACGCCGTGGACCCCGCCGACTGGGAGGACGTGCTCCAGGTCGTCGCGCTGCTACGGGCGCTCGGCTCGAAGAGCCCCGACGTGCGCCAACGCGCCGCCCTCGCCTCCGCCGACGAGGTCCCGGTGCCGGTGGAGGCCCTGGTCGAGGCGGCACTGAGCGAGACGGACACCAACGTCGCCGGTGCCCTCCGCTGGGCGCTGGCACGCTCCGGCGGCCCGGACCCGGCCCCGCTCCTGGCCCGCGCCCTCGACTCACCCGACGCCGCGGTGCGCGCCCGCGCCGTCCAGACCCTCGCCGAGATCCCCGGCGCCGCGGCCACCGCGCTGATGCGCGACGCCCTCGCCCACTCCGACCCCGTCGTTCGCCGCCACGCGGCTCTGGCCCTGAGCACCCACGGCGTGACCGAAGCCGTCCCCGCTCTCATCGACATGATCATCGAGGGGGCAAACGACATCGACGCGGCCGACGCCCTGAGCGTGCTCGCGAGCGACACCACCGCGGCGGACCGCATCGCGAGCACTCTCGCCGACCACCTCGTCCACCACAC
>NZ_VJYK02000337.1 GCF_007097205.2 Streptomyces alkaliterrae | reverse complement strand
GAAGGTGAGGCGGGCGCCGAGGACTCGGGCCTGGCCGGCGGCGATGGTGAGGCCGAGGCCGTGGCCTCGGCCGGCGCGGTCGGAGGTGCCGGTACGGAAGCGGCTGGGGCCTTCGGCGAGGAGTTCGGCGGGGAAGCCGGGGCCGTGGTCGCGGACGCGGATGAGGCGTTCGTCGACTTCGACGACTACCGGGGGTTCGCCGTGGCGGGCGGCGTTGGCGAGGAGGTTGCCGAGGATGCGTTCGAGGCGGCGCGGGTCGGTGGTGACGACGGCGTCGTTGATGACGCGGACTTCGGCGTCGGGGGTGAAGGTGCGGACGCGGCGGGAGACGAACTCGCCGAGCGCGATCTCCTGGAGTTCGGCGCGTTCGGCGGCGCCGTCGAGCCGGGCTACTTCCAGGACGTCCTCGACGAGGGTGCGGAGGAGCTGGGCGCGGTCGCGGACGAGTTCGGCGGGGCGGCCCTCGGGGAGGAGTTCGGCGGCGGCGAGCAGTCCGGTGACGGGCGTGCGGAGTTCGTGGGCGATGTCGGCGGTGACGCGGCGTTCGGCTTCCAGGCGGGCCTGGAGGGCGTCGGCCATGGCGTCGATGGCGCGGGCGAGTTCGGCGGTCTCGTCGCGGGCGCGGCCGCCGATGGCCTCCCGGACGCGGACGTCGGCGTCGCCTTCGGCGACCCGCGCGGCGGCGGTGGCGGCCTTGCGCAGGCGGCGGGAGAGACGGCCGCCGATGAGCACGCCGAGCGCGGTGCCGCCGGCGACGACGGACAGCGAGCCCAGGATGAGGGTCTGGTCGAGTTCGGCGAGTACGGAGTAGCGGTCGGTGAAGCGGGAGTGCAGGGAGAGGACGCCGCCGTCGGGGAGCGGGGTGGCGGCCCACACGTCGGGGGCGTCGCCGCCGTCGTGGCTGACGTAGGTGGCGCGTTCGCCGCGTTCGACGGCGGCGCGCAGCGGGGCGGGCAGGTCGGGGTCGTTGAGTACGGCGCCGAGGGCGAGGCGCTCGGTGGACTCGTAGATGCGCTGGGCGGACTGCAGCCGCTCGTCCTGCACGTCCCGGCTGCTGTTGATCATCGACACCTGGGTGGCGTTGTAGATGATCAGGCTGAGGACGAGTGCGACGAGTGCGCTGACGGCCGCGATGGCCACGCTCAGGCGCCAGCGCAGCCCGAACCGCACGCCGGAGGTGCGGCGGGGTCGGGGCAGGCGGTACGGCAAGGGGGTCAGCCCTTCAGCTTGTAGCCGAAGCCGCGCACGGTCTCGATGCGCTGCTGGCCGACCTTGGCGCGCAGCCGCTGTACGTGGACGTCGACGACCCGGGTGTCGCCGCCCCAGCCGTAGTCCCAGACGCGTTCGAGTAGTTGGTCGCGGGTGAGGACGGTGCCGGGCGCGGAGGAGAACTCCAGCAGGAGGCGCATCTCGGTGGGGGTGAGCGCGACGGGTTCACCGGCGCGGCGGACCTCCATGCCCTCGGTGTCGATCTCCAGGTCGCCGAAGGCGAGGATGGCGGAGGCGGGTTCGCCGGTGTCGGGGGACGGGTCGTCGGCCGGAGCCGGAGCCGTCCGGCTGTGCTGGAAGCGGCGGAGGACGGCGCGGATGCGGGCGACGAGGACGGCGCCGTCGAAGGGCTTGGTCACGTAGTCGTCGGCGCCGGCCTCCAGGCCGAGCACGACGTCGATGGAGTCGGCGCGCGCGGAGAGCATGATCACCGGGACGGTCGACTCGTCGCGGATGCGGCGGCACAGGCTGACGCCGTCGAGGCCGGGCACCATGACGTCCAGCAGCGCGATGTCGGGCCGGTCGGCGCGGAACGCCTCCAGTCCGGCCAGGCCGTCGGCGACGGCCGTCACCTGGAAGCCGTCCCGCTCGAGCGTGAGCTGGAGGGCTTCCCTGATGACGTCGTCGTCCTCCACGAAGAGCACATGGGTGTCGGCCATCGGCTCGGCTCAGCCCTCTCCCTCCCGGCGGCCGGAGGCCGACGGCTTCGGATAGTCCTTGTACACGCGGTCGAGTTCGGCGAACCTGCCGCCGCGCCACACGTAGGTGACGACGTCCTGGCCGGTCGGGCAGCACATGGGGTCCTCGCCGAGGTAGATGTCCTGGTAGACGCGGAGGGAGTTCCGGTCCACCTCGGCGTACACGGACGCCTCCTCCTCGGTGAAGACGTTCACGTACTGGCCGGACGGCGTCTCCCGGTAGACGTAGCTGCCCACGCCGGTGCCGTCGGCGCAGGCGGAGACGTTGACGACGACGTCGGCGGCGCTCACACCGGTCAGCCTGCCGTAGGCGACGTCCACGGGCCAGGCCGTACCCGCGCAGGGGTACAGGTACTCCTTGACCTCCTTGTCGACGGCCGGGTCGGCTTTGAGCAGGGCGATCACGTCGAGTTCGCGCTGGGCGCCGGGCGGCCTGACGGGTGCGGCGCTCGGCCGGTAGAGGCGGCCCGCGTCCGGCTTGTCGGTGTCGATCCCGCCGCCGTCGGCCCTGCCGCTGGAGGTCTTCGGGGCAGGGTCGGCGTCCGGCGACTCCGCCGACGGCTCCGGTGTCGCCGGTGCCGCCGGGAGCGGCGTGGCGCGGGAGTCCGGCACGGCGTCGGCCGCCGCCGACTGCTCGACCCGGACGCCCTCGGCCCCGGCGCAGCCGGCGACGGTCAGCAGCAGCACCCCGCACAGCGCCAGCGTCCGCCAGCGGCTGCCGGCCGCGCGCCGCGACCCGCGCCACGACCCGGGCGGCGTCGTCCGCCGGCACGCCGTCCGCCGGGACGGCCGCGCGGCGGTCAGGCGGCGCACTGCCCGCCGACCGGCACGCCCGGCTCGGGCGCGCGCCGCGCCCTCGGCACCGGGACGACCTGCGCCACCTCGCCGGGTTCCCTCTGCTGCCACTCCCGCTCCCTGCCGATCAGCTCCGAGCGCAACCGGGCCAGCGCCCGGTGCAGCGTACTCTTCACCGTTCCCGGCGACATGCCGAGGGCCGCCGCCGTCTCCTCCGTGCTCATCTGCTCCCAGTGCCGGAGGATGACCACGCTGCGCTGCTTGGGCGCGAGCAGACCGAGGAGTTCGACCAGCATCTCCCGGTCCGCGTACCGCTCGATGCCGTCGTCGACGCCCACCACGTCCGGCAGCACGTCCGTGGGTACCTCCTCCAGCCGGCGCGCCCGCCACCACTCCGTACGGGTGTTGATCATGACACGACGCAGGTAGGCGTCGGCCAGCGACTTGTCGGCTATCCGGTCCCACTTGCCGCAGGTGCGGGCGAGGGCCGTCTGGAGCAGGTCCTGCGCGTCGATCGGGTCGGAGACGAGCCTGCGTGCGCTGCGCAGCAGTGCGTCCTGCCTGGTGCGGACGTACTCCTCGAAGTCCAGCACGTCCGCCCCGCCCGTAGCAGCCGTCATCGCCGTCATACTCGCCTCCCCTGTCCTGCTCCTGGCCCCCGTACGTGGGTTCGTCGCAGACGCTATGGAGGCGGTGTTGCGGCACCCCGCCCGGCGTGGCACGGGCAGCGCGCGGCCACCCATCGGTTGTGTAACAGCGGCGGGAGCCGGGGCGCCCCGGCTCCCGCCGGGAAGCCGGGGCGGGCGGTCTCAGCCGTTCAGCGGGCGGCTCTGCGGGAGGCGGTAGACGCCGCCGGCAAGCGGTTCGACGAGTCCGTCGGCGACCAGGCCGTCCAGCGCTCTGGCCCGCTGCACCGGTTCGTCCCACACCTGGTCGAGACGCTCGCGCGGCACCGGCTCGTTGGTGTCCCGCAGCACCTCCAGCAGCCGGCCGCGCACCTGGCGGTCGGTACCGGCGTAGCTCTGGGTGCGGCGCGGCGGGCCGGCGTGCGGCGGCGAACCGGCGCGCTTCCAGGCGCAGCGGTCGGCCACCGGGCAGCCGCCGCAGGCCGGCGTGCGCGCCGTGCAGATCAGCGCGCCCAGCTCCATCGTGGCCGCGGCCCAGCTCGCCGCCTGCTCGGGCTCCTCCGGCAGGACGGCCCGCGCGAGCTTGCGCTCGGCGGCCGTCGTGGCGTTCGGCGGGTACTCCTGGCCCCGGAACAGCCGGGCGAAGACGCGGCGGACGTTGGTGTCGAGCACGGCGTGCCGCTGCCGGTAGGCGAACGAGGCGACGGCCGCCGCCGTGTACTCGCCGACGCCGGGCAGTGCTAGCAGCTGGGCGTGCTCGCGCGGGACGTCGCCCCCGTGCCGTTCCGCTATGGCCGCGGCGGCGCCGTGCAGGCGCAGGGCGCGGCGCGGGTAGCCGAGGCGGCCCCAGGCGCGGACCGCCTCACCGGGCGGCTCGGCCGCCAGGTCGGCGGGCCGGGGCCAGCGCGCCATCCACTGCTCGTAGACGGGCAGCACCCGGTTCACGGGCGTCTGCTGAAGCATGAACTCGCTGACCATGACGCCCCAGGCGCCGGCCTCGGGTCGGCGCCACGGGAGGTCTCTGGCGTGGACGGAGAACCATTCGATGACGGGTGAGTGCAGTTCGGGCGCGCCGTACTGCTCGGTCGCGGGGCATTCGGAGGTTGCAGTCATGGCCCTTTGATCCTGGCACGGCCCCACCCGGCGGTGAAACGCCCCGCGCCGGAGCGGCCGGGAAGCGCCCCCGCCCCCACCACGCATGCCGTAACGCCGCCGCGTCAGGGCCCGGGAGGCGCCCGGTACGACAAGGAGACAAGGGGAAAAGTCGAAAAGGTTGAAAAGTTGGTGCGATGTGCGGCGGGTACGTCGCCGCACCGGGCCTGAGGAGTCGTAAGGTTTCCGGGTGGGATCATTGCGCAATCCGGTCGGTCCGCTTCCCTCCTCCATCTACTGGCGACGGAGGGCGGTCGCGCTGTCCCTGGTCGCGGTCCTGCTCCTGCTGGTCGTCTGGGCGTTCACCTCGGGTGGCGGTGGCGCCGGCAACAAGGCGGGCAACGCGGGCCAGGACGACCGGGGCGACGGCGCGGCGAGTGCCATCACCCCCGGCCCGACGAGCTCCGAACCGGTCATCAGCGAACGCCCGGGCGGGCGGGACGAGGACGGCGAGTCGGAGGGCTCCGACGGCGACGGCGACAAGGCCGACGCCGGAGGCGGCACGGCGGGCGCCGGCGGCAACGGCGACAAGGCCGGCGACGGTTCCGACGGCGGCACCGGCGGCTCGAACGACGGCAAGGGTTCCGGCGGCGCGGCCGGGGACGACGTGGCGGGCCTGGCGGCCTGCCGCGCCGGGGCGGCGAGGCTGGGTCTGGAGAGCGTGAAGAACAGCTACTCCCCCGGCGAGAAGCCCCGGTTGCGACTCACCGTGGACAACACGAGCGGCAAGGACTGCCGTCTGGACCTGCGCGGCGGGAGCACGGTCATCACGATCTCCCACACGGACGACACCGACAAGAAGGTCTGGGCGTCCGACCACTGCCCGTCGGGCGAGGCCCAGCTGCGGGTGAAGGCGCGCGAGAAGCGCACGCACACCGTCGTGTGGGACCGCACGCCGAGCGCGCCGTCCTGCGGCACCCCCTCCAGCGGACGCGTGGCCTCCGGCACGTACCTCGCGGAGGTCGAGGTGCCGTACCTCGGCACCGCCGAGACGTCGTTTGTCCTCGCCAAGGACTGAGCCCGGAACTGGGGCCTGAGGAGTCGTAAGGTTTCCGGGTGGGATCATTGCGCAATCCGGTCGGTCCGCTTCCCTCCTCCATCTACTGGCGACGGAGGGCGGTCGCGCTGTCCCTGGTCGCGGTCCTGCTCCTGCTGG
>NZ_VJYK02000336.1 GCF_007097205.2 Streptomyces alkaliterrae | reverse complement strand
GCGGCGCCCGTCCAGGGCCGGCCGGTCAGGGCGGTCCCCGCCCGCAGGCCCCCGGTGGCGGTCGCGCCACGCCGGGCAACATGCCGCGTCCGCAGGCCGGTCCCGGTCAGGGCGGTCCGCGTCCGGGTAACAACCCCTTCACCTCCGGCGGTTCCACGGGCATGGCCCGGCCGCAGGCTCCGCGCCCCGGCGGCGCGCCCAAGCCGGGCGGCGCCCGTCCAGGGCCGGCCGGTCAGGGCGGTCCCCGCCCGCAGGCCCCCGGTGGCGGTCGCGCCACGCCGGGCAACATGCCGCGTCCGCAGGCCGGTCCCGGTCAGGGCGGTCCGCGTCCGGGCGGCGGCAACCGTCCGAACCCGGGCATGATGCCGCAGCGTCCCGCCGCCGGCCCGCGTCCGGGTCCCGGCCGCGGTGGTCCGGGTGGTCCGGGCGGCCGTCCCGGTGGTCCCGGTGGCCGTCCCGGTGGCGGCGGCGGTCGTCCCGGTGGCGGCGGCTTCGCCGGTCGTCCCGGTGGTGGCGGCGGCGGTGGCTTCGCCGGTCGTCCGGGTGGTCCCGGTGGCGGCGGCGGTCGTCCCGGCTTCGCCGGTCGTCCGGGTGGTCCCGGCGGCCGCGGCGGCACACAGGGCGCCTTCGGTCGTCCCGGCGGCCCGGCCCGTCGCAACCGCAAGTCGAAGCGGCAGCGGCGCCAGGAGTACGAGCAGATGCAGGCGCCGTCCATCGGCGGCGTGATGCTTCCGCGTGGCAAGGGCGAGGCGGTCCGCCTCTCCCGTGGCGCCTCGCTCACCGACTTCGCGGAGAAGATCAACGCGAACCCGGCGGCCCTGGTCCAGGTGATGTTCAACCTGGGCGAGATGGTCACCGCGACGCAGTCCGTGTCGGACGAGACGCTGACGCTCCTCGGCGAGGAGATGAACTACGTCGTCCAGATCGTCAGCCCGGAGGAGGAGGACCGCGAGCTTCTCGAGTCCTTCGACATCGACTTCGGCGAGGACGAGGGCGGCGAGGAGGCCCTGGTCGCGAGGCCGCCGGTGGTCACCGTCATGGGCCACGTCGACCACGGTAAGACGCGTCTTCTCGACGCCATCCGCAAGACCAACGTCATCGAGGGTGAGGCCGGCGGCATCACCCAGCACATCGGCGCCTACCAGGCGAAGACCGAGGTCAACGGCGAAGAGCGGAAGATCACCTTCATCGACACCCCGGGTCACGAGGCGTTCACCGCCATGCGTGCCCGCGGCGCCAAGTCGACCGACATCGCGATCCTCGTGGTGGCGGCCAACGACGGTGTGATGCCGCAGACGATCGAGGCCCTGAACCACGCCAAGGCGGCCGACGTGCCGATCGTGGTCGCGGTCAACAAGATCGACGTCGAGGGCGCGGACCCGACCAAGGTGCGCGGTCAGCTGACCGAGTACGGCCTGGTGGCCGAGGAGTACGGCGGCGACACCATGTTCGTCGACATCTCCGCCAAGCAGGGCCTGCACATCGACAGCCTGCTGGAGGCCGTGGTCCTCACCGCCGACGCGGCGCTGGACCTGCGGGCCAACCCGGAGCAGGACGCCCAGGGCATCGCGATCGAGGCCCACCTGGACCGCGGTCGCGGCGCCGTCGCCACGGTGCTCGTGCAGCGCGGCACCCTGCGGGTCGGCGACACGATGGTCGTCGGCGACGCCTACGGCCGCGTCCGGGCCATGCTCGACGACAAGGGCAGCAACATCGAGGAAGCCGGTCCCGCGACCCCCGTCCTCGTGCTCGGTCTGACCAACGTGCCCGGTGCCGGCGACAACTTCCTGGTTGTCGACGAGGACCGCACGGCACGCCAGATCGCCGAGAAGCGCGCCGCCCGCGAGCGGAACGCCGCGTTCGCCAAGCGCACCCGCCGGGTCTCCCTGGAGGACCTGGACAAGGTGCTCAAGGCGGGCGAGGTCCAGCAGCTCAACCTCATCATCAAGGGCGACGCGTCCGGTTCGGTCGAGGCCCTGGAGTCCTCGCTGCTCCAGCTCGACGTCGGCGAGGAGGTCGACATCCGGGTGCTGCACCGCGGCGTCGGTGCGGTCACCGAGTCGGACATCAACCTGGCCTCCGGCTCGGACGCCATCGTCATCGGCTTCAACGTCCGCGCCGAAGGCCGCGCGACGCAGATGGCCGAGCGCGAGGGCGTCGACGTCCGCTACTACTCGGTCATCTACCAGGCGATCGAGGAGATCGAGGCGGCCCTCAAGGGCATGCTCAAGCCGGAGTACGAAGAGGTCGAGCTGGGCACGGCGGAGATCCGCGAGGTCTTCCGCTCCTCCAAGCTGGGCAACATCGCGGGTGTTCTCATCCGCTCCGGCGAGGTCAAGCGGAACTCCAAGGCGCGCCTGCTGCGGGACGGCAAGGTCGTCGCGGAGAACCTCACCATCGAGGGTCTGCGCCGCTTCAAGGACGACGTCACCGAGATTCGCGAGGGCTTCGAGGGCGGTATCAACCTCGGCGGCTACAACGACATCAAGGTCGACGACGTCATCGCCACCTACGAGCTGCGCGAGAAGCCGCGCGGCTGACGGTGACCGGCTCCCGGGGCCGGTCGGTGAAGCAGCCCGCTTCACCGGCCGGCCCCGGCCCGTGCCCGGCCAGGCGGGGGCAAAACCCCGTCGATCACGTCGGTGGCGGCGTGTACCGTTTCCTGGTGACCGCCCGCCGGCGCCCGGCCGGCGGGGACGAGCCCGATGCACCCGTCCGTATCGATCCCAAGGCCTCACGGGTCGGCTTGACCCGCAGTGCATGTACACAGGGACCCTGTCCTTCGACCTGCTGCTCGGCGACGTGCGCTCGCTGAAGCAGAAGCGGTCGGTCGTCCGCCCCCTCGTCGCCGAGCTGCAGCGCAAGTACGCCGTCAGCGCCGCCGAGGTGGGGGAGCAGGACCTCCACCGCAGAGCGGTGATCGGCGTCGCGCTTGTCAGCGGCGACGCCGGGCACCTGTCCGACGTACTGGACCGTTGCGAGCGGCTGGTGGCCGCCCGCCCCGAGGTCGAGCTGCTGTCCGTACGGCGGCGCCTCCACGGGGACGACGACTGACCCGACGGCCCGGCCGCTCCCACGCGGCCACGGCCGACACGACCGCACGAGACTGACCACACAGAGAGAAGTGAGCCGCATGACCGACACCGCGCGGGCACGCAAGCTGGCTGACCGCATCCGGGTCGTCGTCGCTGAGACGCTGCAGCGACGCATCAAGGACCCGCGGCTCGGCTATGTGACCATCACCGACACCCGGGTGACCGGCGACCTCCGCGAGGCGACCGTGTTCTACACGGTCTACGGCGACGACCAGGAGCGCGAGGCCTCGGCCGCCGCCCTGGAGTCCGCCAAGGGCGTGCTGCGTTCCGAGGTCGGACGGCAGACCGGGGTGCGCTTCACCCCGACGCTGACGTTCGTCCCCGACGCCCTGCCGGAGAACGCCCGCACCATCGACGACCTGCTCGCCAGGGCCAAGGCGTCGGACGAGCAGGTCCGGGAGGCGTCCTCGGGTGCCGCCTACGCCGGCGAGGCCGACCCCTACCGCAAGCCCGCCGACGAGGCGGACGAGGACGGCGAGGGCACCCGAGCGTGACCGAGCAGAAGAGCGGGAAGCCCGTCCGGGGCGGCGACAGCGCCCCGGACGGCCTGGTCGTCGTCGACAAGCCGGCCGGTTTCACCTCGCACGACGTCGTCGCCAAGATGCGCGGCATCGCCCGCACCCGCCGCGTCGGGCACGCCGGCACCCTCGACCCGATGGCCACCGGCGTCCTGGTCCTCGGCATCGGCCGGGCCACCAGGCTGCTGGGCCACCTCGCCCTCACCGAGAAGGAGTACGTCGCGACGGTCCGGCTCGGCCAGGACACCGTCACCGACGACGCCGAGGGCGAGCTCACCTCCGGCACCCCGGCGCACGGGCTGAGCAGGGAAGCCGTCGACGCCGCCGTGGCGCTGCAGACGGGCGCCGTCATGCAGGTGCCCTCGAAGGTCAGCGCCGTGAAGGTGGACGGCAAGCGGTCCTACGCGCGGGTCCGGGAGGGCGAGGAGGTCGAGCTGGCCGCCCGGCCGGTCACGATCTCCTCCTTCCTCGTCCACGACGTGCGCGAGGAGGTCGCCGAGGACGGCACCCCGGTCACCGACCTGCTGATCTCGGTGACCTGCTCGTCCGGCACCTACATCCGGGCCATCGCCCGGGACCTCGGCGCGGAGCTGGGCGTCGGCGGGCACCTCACCGCCCTGCGCCGCACCCGGGTCGGGCCCTACGGGGTGGCCGAGGCCCGCACCCTGGACCAGCTCCAGGAGTCGCTCGAGGTCATGCCGCTGGCCACCGCCGCCGCGCGGGCGTTCCCCCGCTGGGACCTTCCGGAGCGGCAGGCGAAGCTGCTGTGCAACGGAGTGCAGCTCGCGATGCCCGAGCTGCCGCCCGGCCCGATCGCCGCCTTCGGCCCCGAAGACCGCTTCCTGGCGCTGGTCGAGGAGCGCGGCGGGAAGGCCAGGAGCCTGGCTGTCTTCGCCTGAGCCGGCGCCGCGAGGCCCGACGATCCCGGACCCGGTCGGTGAACCCACCGACCGGGTCCGGTCGTTCCCCGCCACGTGCCGCCTGCCGCGACGCACCTCCGCGAGCGTCCACCGCCGCGGCGAGGTTCACCCCTACGAGCGGGCGCTCGAGGTGAACCCCCGGCGCGCCGGGGGGCGCGTTCGCCGAACCGGGCGGTACCACCCGTTCCGCGGGCATAACGTCTGCAGAGCGGCACGGGAGGTTCAGCGACGATGGCAGTACCCGCGGAGCCCGTGCTGATCCAGCTCTGCGACCTGGCGGGGCGGGCACGGGGCACCGGCTTCCTCGCCGACGACCTGGGCACGCTGGTCACCACGCACGAGGCCGTCGACGGGCTCAGCAGGCTTGTGCTGCGCGCCCCCGGCGGCGCCGGCGAGATCGCCGAGACGGCCGCCATCACCCCGCTGCCGGGCTGCGACCTCGCGCTGGTGGCCACCAGCGGCCTGAGCGCCCACCCCCTGGTCGTGGCGACCGAGCGACCCCCCGGCATCACGGTCCTGGTGTGGTTCGACCGCTGGCTGCCGGCGAACGTCACCGGCCTCGCGGACGTCACCTACACGGCCACCGACCGCTTCCACACCATCGAAGGCGCCCTCGAACTCGACCTGCCCCCGCAGATCACCGACCAGCTCCGGCTGAACGCCCGGGCCACCGGCGCCCCCGTGCTCGACGCGGCGACCGGCGCCGTCGTCGGCGTCCTGGCCGGCGCCGTCCACACCCCCTACCGGGCGAGCGGCTTCGCGCTGCCGCTCCGGGCCTCCGCAGGTTCACCGCCGGAGGCCCAACGCGCCCCGCTGGAGCGGCTGCTGGCCCGCAACGACGCCACCGTGCCGGGCTGGGGCCGCGATCTCAACCTCGCCGGCGCCCTCCAACTCACCGGTGCCACCGTCGCCACCGCAACCGCCGCCCTCACCGCACCCGGCAGACGACACCCCCGCCCCGACGTCGAGCGGGAACTCCGCGACTTCGGCGAGTCCGACGCCTGCGTCCTGGCCCTCGTCGGCGACCCCGGCACCGGCCGCAGCACGGAACTGGCCGCCTGGGCGGCCCGCCGCGCCGCCGGATCGACACCGCGGCCGACCGTCTGGCTGCGCGGCGCGGACCTCCGCGCCGACGACAGCGGACTGCGTGACGCCCTCGCCCGGACGCTCGCCGAAGCCGGCCGCGTCGCCGGTTCCCTCCCGCCACCGCC
>NZ_VJYK02000335.1 GCF_007097205.2 Streptomyces alkaliterrae | reverse complement strand
CCACCGGAGGACCCGCGCCCGACGCGCCCGCCTCCGCCGCCGACGGGCCCGAGCCCGGCGATCTGGAGATCGGCTACGACGAACTCGTCCTGGCTCCGGGGTCGGTCTCCCGTACCCTGCCCGTCCCCGGCCTGGCGGACCACGGCATCGGCTTCAAGACCGTCGAGGAGGCGATCGGGCTCCGCAACCACGTACTGGAGCAGCTCGACATCGCCTCCTCCACCCGGAACCCCGAGATCCGCGACGCCGCCCTCACCTTCGTCTTTGTCGGCGGCGGCTACGCGGGCGTCGAGGCGTTGGCCGAACTGGAGGACATGGCCCGCTACGCCTGCCGCTACTACCACAACCTCCGCCCCGAAGAGCAGAAGTGGATCCTCGTCGAGGCCACTGACCGGATCTTGCCGGAAGTGGGGGAGGAGATGGGCAGGTACGCGGTGCGGGAGCTCCGCGGCCGCAAGATCGATGTCCGGTTGCAGACACGATTGGAGTCGTGCGAGGACCGCGTCGCGGTGCTCAGCGACGGCTCCCGACACCCGTGCCGCACCCTGGTCTGGACGGCCGGAGTGAAACCGAGCCCCCTCCTCGCCGCCACCGGCCTCCCGCTCACCGAACGCGGCCGGCTGCGCTGCGACGCCACACTGCGGGTCGAGGGCGTCGCACACGTGTGGGCCGCCGGAGACGCGGCCGCCGTGCCCGACCTCACCGCGGACAAGCCCGGCGTCGAGTGCGCGCCCAACGCGCAACACGCCGTCCGCCAGGCGCGACTGCTCGGCGACAACGTCGCCGCCGCGCTGCGCGGTCGGCCACTGCGCGAGTACCGGCACTCCTACGCCGGATCGGTGGCGTCGTTGGGGCTGCACAAAGGGGTCGCCCGCGTATACGGTCGCAAGCTCAAGGGATACCCCGCCTGGCTGATGCACCGCGTCTACCACCTCAGCCGAGTCCCGACGGTCAACCGCAAGACGCGGGTGCTCGCAGAGTGGACGCTCGCCGGCTTCTTCAAGAGGGAGATCGTCTCCCTCGGCTCGCTGGAACACCCGCGTGCCGAGTTCGAGATGGCGGCCGGCGGCGGGCCCCGCAGCGAGGAGCGCTGACGGATGTCACCACCGTCCGTCACACTGGACATGTGACCATGGGTGCGGCGATCACAGCGAAGAGTGACCGCCAAGGGGTCACCGACCGTAGTCAAGGTCGCCACCCAGGCCGTGTCGCCGATGTGCGCAAGCCACCGGCGGCAACCGCAGAGACTCAGCAGAATCGGATCTGAACCGCAGTGAACTTCACGCGTTGGAGCGCCCGTCTGCCCGGCACGCAGCGACGCACCGCCGCCCTGCGGGCAGCGCGGCGGTCCGCAGGGCCCGCGCCGTCCGCGACATCGGCCGACGGCCGGTCCCGCGAGGAAGGCCGGCCCGACAAGGAGGCGGGGGCGCCCGACGTCGCGCGCGCCGACTCGGCCGATCAGGACCCGGACGCCGGGCGCGCCCCGAAGGCCGGACGGGAGGTGCCCGCAGCCCGCGCCGAGACCACGCCCGACGCACCCGGCGGCGGCCGGGACGGCGTCCCCCGCAGCCTGGACACGCTGTCCTTGCACGAGCTGCTGGGCCAGGTCCCGGCCCCCTTTGTCGTCGTGCGCGGCCCGGAGCACCGCGTCGCGTACGTCAACGACGCGTACGCCGCTGCCTTCGGCGTGCGCTCCTGCGGCGGACCGGCCAGGGAGGACCTGCCCGAGCTGGTCGAGCTCGGCCTGCTGCCGCTGATGGACCAGGTGCTGCGCAGCGCCAAGCCCCGCACCGTCAAGGCCCGCCGCACCGAGCACGGCGACCGCGTCGGCTACTACACCTTCACCTGCACCCCGATCGACCTCGGGCCCCGCGCCCAGCCTCCCGACGGCCGACGCCGAGCGGCCAGGGGCCGAGACTCCCGCAACGGTGAGCGCGGCGTGCTCGTCTTCGCCGCCGAGGTGACGGACCAGGTCGAGTCCGCCGAGCGGCTTCGGGCCAGCGAGGCACGCCAGCGGGCCGCCGCCGTCACCCTGCAGCGCAGCCTCCTCCCGCAGGAGCTGGAGCAGCCGGACGACCTGCGCGTCGCCGCCACCTACCAGCCGGGCGGCGAGGACGCGGCCGTCGGCGGGGACTGGTACGACGTGATCACGCTCGGCGCCGGCCGTACCGCGCTGGTCATCGGGGACGTGATGGGCCGGGGCGTGCGCGCCGCTGCCGTCATGGGCCAACTCCGCACGGCCGTGCGCGCCTACGCCCGCCTCGACCTGCCACCGCACGAGGTGTTGCAACTGCTGGACGGGCTCGCCGCGGAGATCGACTCCAGCCAGATCGCCACCTGCGTCTACGCCGTCCACGACCCCAGCGAGGGGCGCCTCAGCTACGCCTCCGCCGGGCACCTGCCCATCCTGGTCCGCGAGGCGGACGGCACGGTCCACCGGGCCGAGGAGCCGACCGGGCCGCCGCTCGGCACCGGCGGCTGGCTGCACACGTCCGGCTCGGTGCCGTTCGGCGAAGGCGGCACCGCCGTCCTCTACACGGACGGTCTCGTCGAGCGCCGGGACGCCGACATCGACGAGGGCGTCGCAGCCTTGGAGCGCGCCTTCGCCGGCGCCACCGGCCAACCCGAGATCATCTGCGACCGGCTCCAGCGGGCCATGGGCATCACCGCCGACCACGACGACGACCTCGCCATCCTCGTCTTCCAACACCCGGCCAGGACCGGCGGCGACGCCGAGCTCTTCCGCAACGCCGCCCTCGAACTGCTCGGCGGGACGGAGGCGGCACCGCGCGCCCGCGCCTTTGCCTCCGGAGTGCTGACCTCCTGGCGTTTCCCCCGCGAGCTGCACGACCTGGGAGTGCTGGCCGCCAGCGAGCTGGTCGCCAACTCACTCCAACACGGCACGCCGCCGATGCGGCTCCGGCTCCGGCGCACCGACCGGCGGCTCATCGTGGAGGTCACCGACGGCGATGATCACCTGCCGCGCCGCCGGCGGGCCGAGCCCGCGGACGAGTCGGGCCGCGGTATCGCGATCGTCGCGACGATCGCGTCCTCGTGGGGCACCCGCCGGACACCGGGCGGCGGCAAGGCCGTCTGGTGCGAGTTCGCCCTTCCGACGGGTTCGCCCGCCGCCGAGCGCTGAGGGCGTTCCGGCCCGTTGTCAGCGCCCGGCGGCGGGCGACCGTCCGGTCGGGGTCTCAGCCAAGCGGAGCGACGGCCGTCGTCGACGCCACGGCAGCGGTCTCCCTCGGCCCGGGGCGCCCCTCGTCCTCGGCCCGCTCCTCGCACTCCGCCGCGCCATCGCCGCCACGCCGGACCACCCGCGAGGTCCGCAGCCGCGGATTGTCCTGCTCCGGCCGCAGCCGACGGCCGAGCAGCAGCGCGAGGCCCGTGACGCCGAGCGAGCAGCCGGTCAGCAGCACGATGTACGCGGCGTACGCGCCCTGGGCCGCCATCAGTCCGCCCACAGCCGGTCCGACCGACACCCCGAGCTGCTTGACCAGCGCGAACGCCGAGTTGTACTGGCCGACCATCCGCGCCGGCGCCAGGTCGGCGACCAGCGGCGCCACCGTGGGGGAAAGCATCGCCTCGCCGACGCCGAACAGCGCGTACGTCGCGATGAGCAGCGCCGTGGCCACCGCCTGCGCGTGCGGCACCAGCCCCGAGATACCGGCGGCCAGCCACGCCACGGTCCAGATCAGGCCCACCAGCGCGATCACCCGGCTACGCCGCCGGCCGTCGACGAGGCGCAGCACGACAAACTGCGTCAGCACGATCATCGCCGTGTTGGCGAACAGCGCCAGGCCGAGCGTGGAGGTCGAGATGCCCGTCACCTCCACTCCGTAGGCCGCGAGCCCCGATTCGAACTGGCCGTAGCAGGCGAAGAAGAGGACAAAGCCGAGCACGCAGAGCAGCACCATCGGACGGTCGGCCAGCAGCCGGCGCCAGCCGTCGCCGGAGCCCCGCCCGGTGGACGAGGTCCCCTTCGCGTCGCCGGCCGCCTCGATCAGGACCTGCTCGGCGCCGACGGTACGGGGCAGCCGTACGGTCAGCAACACACCCGCCAGTACCAGGAACATCGCCGCCTCGACGGAGAACAGCAGCGTGAAGCTGGACGCCCGGTGCTCGTCGACGAGCTGTCCGCCCAGTAGACCGCCCAGGCCCATGCCCAGGTTGTTGAGGAAGAACTGGGTGGCGAACGCCCGCGCCCGGGTGGCCGTGGACGAGCACCAGACGATCATCGTCGCCAGCCCCGGCTGGAGCACGGCGATACCGGCGCCCATCAGAGCGGCGGAGGCCATCACGGTCGAGGTGGTCCCGGACAGCCCGAAGCCGAGCGCGCCCACCGCGGCCGCCGCCGTACCGGCCAGCGCCACGGGAAGCGGCCCGCGCCGGTCGATGACCCGACCGACAAAGGGCAGCACAAAGAGCGCGGCGGCGGCGAACGCGGCGAGCACGGCGCCCGCCGTGCCCGCCCCCAGTTCCCGCACGTTCGCCACATAGACGAAGAGGTACGGGACCGTGAAGCCACTACCGAACGCGCTCAACGCGTTCCCGAGCTGGATCCGGCGCAGCTGTGCGCCCATCGCGGTGTTCAACACTCACCTTCCCTGGTCTGGCCCAACCCTCGGCCGCCTCGTCATCACACGGAGCACAGCCCTGGCGGATGGCGCTGGGCCCGCCAGGGCTGTGGGTGGAGCGAAGGGCTGAGAGCTGAAGACTTCAACTCTAAACTTCGAAGCTAAAGAGTACACAAGGCAAGGCTTCGACGCTAATCAGTGCCGTGCGATACTCCCCGCATGTCTGACCGCCAGCCGTCCCTCGACGAGCAGATCGCCATCTACCAGCGCGAGTACCGCGACCTCGACCCCCAGGTCGAACGCGTCGTCAACGCGCTCAGCCGGCTCGACCGGCGGATGAGCGTCGCCTACGGCCGGCAGCTCGCTACCCTGGGGCTGAGCGGTGCCGAGTGGGAGGTCCTGAAGGAACTGGTGATGGTGGGCAGCCCGTACCAACTGTGGCCCGGCACCATCGCCAAGCGGCTTGGCCTCACCCCCGCCGCCATGACCCACCGCATCGACCGGATGCTCGCCGCCGGGCTTGTCACTCGGGAGAGGGACGAGGAGAACCGCGTCCGGGTGATCATCGGCCTCACCGACGACGGCCGGGAGAAGTGGCTCCAGGTGATGCGTCAGGCCTCCGCCTTCGAGGAGTACCTGCTCCAGGACCTCAGCAACGAGGAGCGCGCCCAGCTCGGCGACCTCCTGATCCGCCTGCTCGACAGGGTCTCCGCCCACCTCGACTGACGGCTCCCCGCACGACTTCCGCCTCGGAGGGGCAGGCTTGACACGGCCGGTGCTCATCCGTAGTGTTCTCCGGGTTGCCAGCGAGCCGGTAGGTTCCGCTGGCGGCGCTTCTGCCACGTCCGGTGGCGCCCACTACTCTGTACGATCTTCCCTTCGCGGGGGCTTGTTCGGCGTGCCCGAATTGGCTTTCAGCGGCTCGATTTTGAGTCGGGCGGGAAATCCTCTAAAGTAGTGATCACGCCGGAAGGCGGCCCCGCCGACAGGGGAATCGGATTTCGAATCCGGGCCGGAAACGGAACGGAAAAGAGTCTGATAGAGTCGGAAACACCGAAGGGAAGCGCCCGGAGGAAGCCCGGAAGGGAATCCGAAGGAAGCGTCCGTTCCTTGAGAACTCAACAGTGTGCCAAAAGTCAACGCCAGATATGTTGATACCCCGTCCTTCCACTT
>NZ_VJYK02000334.1 GCF_007097205.2 Streptomyces alkaliterrae | reverse complement strand
GGAGGGCGACGAGCTGGGCGCCGGGGAGGGCGACACGCCCGACGACGGCTCGGCGACGCCGCCCGGTCGCCCCCCGCCGCCGGAGCCGGCGTCGCCTTCCTGCCGCTTCCCGCCCTTGTCCCGCTCCGGCCGGGCCTCCTCCCGCGCCTTGCGCCCCTTCCCGTCGTCGTCCTCGTCCTTCTCGCGGGCGTCCCGCTCCTGCTCGCCGAGGGCGCCCGCGGACGGCGACTCGCCGGCGCCCACCTCGTGCTCGCCGGCGCGTCCGACCCGGCCGACGCCGCTCGGCGACGGCCCCGCGCCGGGTGAGTCCTCGCCCGCGTCCATCGGGTTGCCGGCCGGCACCGGCCTGGGCTGCGGGCCGCCGCCGACGGTGACACAGCCGGTCAGCGGGCCGACCGCGAGCAGCAGGGTCAGCGCGACGGCCACCGGGCCGGTGCGGGCGCGCCGCGGAGGCGCGGAGGGTGGTTGCACGGGGGCCTCCAGGCGGGTGATCCGTAGGCCATGCCCAACGCGTCACCCCGCCGCCAGGACACGCGATCGCGCGCGGTCCCGGGACGGGCGGGGCGACGGCCGTGCCGCGAGCGGCGGCCGTCACGGAGAATGGCCGTGTGCTGGAGATGACGCGCGAGACGTTCGAGGGTCTGGTCAGTGACGCGCTCGACCAGGTTCCCCCGGAACTGGCCCGGCTGATGGACAACGTCGCGGTGTTCGTGGAGGACGAGCCGCCGGCCGACGACCCGGAGCTGCTGGGCCTGTACGAGGGGACCCCGCTGACCGAGCGCGGCGAGTGGTACGCGGGGGTGCTGCCGGACCGGATCTCGATCTACATGGGTCCGACGCTGCGCTACTGCGGGTCACCGGAGGAGGTCGTCCACGAGGTCGCCGTGACCGTCATCCACGAGATCGCCCACCACTTCGGCATCGAGGACGAACGTCTGCACGAGCTGGGCTGGGGCTGAGCCGCCGCACGCGCCGCGCCGCCACTCGCCGCTAGGCCATTGTCGGGTACGCCCCGGGTCGGGCGCATAGTCCGGCACCGGCCGGGGCAGAGGCTGGGACATGGCCCGAGCAACACGCCGGCTGTCGCGCCAGTCCGTCAGGTCCGCGCTCAGCCGGGCGGGTGGCCTGCCCGCCCGGGTGGTGCGCCGGCTCCGCGCGGCCGCCCATCCCCGTCCACCGGAACTCGAACTCACCCCCGGCCCCCGGCCGTTCGTCCGCGCCCTGGGGATGGTCGCGGTCACCCTGCTGGGCGCCTGGCTCGGACTGCTGATCGTGGGGAGCGTCCACAAGCCGGTGGGGCCGATGGACACCACGATGACGCTCCGGCCCTCGTTCACCGGCGGCACGAAGATCAACGTCGCCCCGCTGGGCGCACTGGAACTGGACACCCACCACGGGCCGCTCCGGCTGGACGTCGACGTGACCCGGCTGGACCCGGACCGGGCCGGCTACCTCGTCGAGAACCCCGAACGGTTCGGCGAGCTCCAGGACATGGTCGCATCCGACGTCGAGAGCGGCACCCGGGATCTGGCGCTGCGGTCCTTCGTGGCGGTGGTCGCCGGCGCGACGGCACTCGGACTGGCCGTCTACCGCAGGCCCCGGCGGGCGCTGCTGGCCGGCGGAATGGCGTTGGCCGTGCTGGCCGCCTCCGGCGCCACCGCGGCCACCACCTGGAACCCGAAGGCCATACTCGAACCGAGGTTCTCCGGGCTGCTCGCCGGCGCGCCCAGCCTGGTCGGCGACGCCCGCCGCATCGTCACCGACTTCGACGTCTACCAGCAGGAACTCGCCCGGCTCGTGACCAACATGTCCAAGCTCTACAACGCGGCCTCCACCCTGCCGACGTACCAGCCCGACCCGAACACCACCCGGGTACTGCACGTCTCCGACATCCACCTCAACCCGGCCGCGTGGCTGATCATCGAGTCCCTCGTCGAGCAGTACGAGATCGACGTCATCGTCGACACCGGCGACACGATGGACCACGGCACCGCCGCCGAGAACCCGTTCCTGGACCCGGCGAGCGAACTGGGCGCGCCCTTCGTCTGGGTGCGCGGCAACCACGACTCGCGCACCACCCAGAAGTACCTGGAGGACATGGAGAACGTGCACGTCCTCGACGACGGCGAACCCCTGGAGATCGCCGGGCTGCGCCTCGCCGGGATGGGCGACCCGCACTTCACGCCCGACCGCAGGGTGCAGATCGAGGACGAGTCCGAGCAGGTCGTCGCCGGCCGCCGGCTGGCCGCCGCGCTGCGCACCTCGAAGGTGCTCGGCAAGCCCGTCGACATCGCCGTCGGACACAACCCGACGCTCGTCGAGCAGGTCGACGGCGAGGTGCCGCTGGCACTCGCCGGCCACTCCCACAATCGCAAGCAGCGGGTGCTCGGCAAGGGCACGTTCATGATGATCGAGGGCTCCACAGGCGGCGGTGGGCTGCGCGCGGTCGAGCAGGACGTGCCGGAGAGGGTCTCGGCGTCCGTGCTGTACCTGGACGACGAGACAGGACGGCTCCAGGCGTGGGACGAGATCACCCTGGGCGGGCTCGGTACGACCACCGCCGAGGTCAGCCGCCACCTCCCGCCGGACGTCGAACCGGGCAGTTCCCCCTCCTCCGACGAACCCGCGGGGTCCCCGGCCCCGACCGGCTCACCCTCCCCGACCGAAGTGCCCTCCCCGACCGGCACCGGAGAACCAGGCGAGGAGGACGACGACAACCGCGCCGCACCGGCCCGCCGGGAGACCCCGACCCCCGTTCCGACCGGCTGAGACGGCGGCCGACCGGCCGCACCACACCGGTCGGCCGCCGCGCGGCCGAATCCGTTTTGGCGAACCGTCGGGGTATCCCATATGCTTCTCACGTCCCCGACGCGCTGACAAAGCGCCCAGGCGGGCCATCAGCCCTCATCGTCTAGTGGCCCAGGACGCCGCCCTTTCAAGGCGGTAGCACGGGTTCGAATCCCGTTGGGGGCACGCGTGATCTGTGCGAGACTTGTTCTCGCGCGAAGCTTGGTCCTGTGGAGCAGTTTGGAGTGCTCGCCACCCTGTCAAGGTGGAGGCCGCGGGTTCAAATCCCGTCAGGACCGCTGCGATCCCCCGTGGATCGCGTGGCTGGGTAGCTCAGTTGGTACGAGCGTCCGCCTGAAAAGCGGAAGGTCGCCGGTTCGACCCCGGCCCCAGCCACAACCGCCCTGAACAGGGCAGAAGCCCCGTCGAAGACATTCGGCGGGGCTTTTCCGTTCGCCGCCTTCACCGCACCGCACCAGCCCCTGCCGTTCGGGGACTTGCATACTGGGGCCGTCGCTGACAGGGGGGCGGTGTGCCGGTGGAGCGGTTCGGGCCTTATGTGGTTCTGGAGGAACTGGCCAGCGGTGGCATGGGCCGGGTGCTGCTCGCCCGGTCTCCCGGGGGCCGGACGGTGGCGGTGAAGACGCTCCTGACCGAGTCGGAGGACGACCGGCGGCGGTTCGCCCGCGAGGTGCGGATCGCCCAGCGGGTGCGCGGGGTCTACACGGCGAGCGTCGTGGAGGCGGACGTCGAGGCGAGCGTCCCGTGGATGGCGACCGAGTACGTCCCGGCCCCGTCGCTGCGCGACCTCGTGGAACGTTGCGGGGTACTCGGGCCCGACGCGCTGAGCTGGCTGGCGGCCGGGATCGCGGAGGCGCTGCTGAGCATCCGCGAGGCCGGACTCGTCCACCGCGACGTCAAACCGTCGAACGTGCTGCTGCCGCTGGACGGGCCGCGTGTCATCGACTTCGGCATCTCCCAGGCGCACGACGTCACGCAGACGCGGGCGGCGCTGGGGACGGTGCTGTACGCGTCACCGGAGCAGGCCCGTGGCGAGCCGACGACTCCGGCGTCCGACGTGTTCTCGCTCGGAGTGACGCTCTTCCACCTGGCGGTGGGGCGCGCGCCCTATCGGGACGGCGGCGCCGACGGGGCCCTGGCGCAGCTGGTGCGCACTGCCGCCGGCGAGCTCGACGTCAGCGGGCTGCCGGCGGAGCTCGAGCCGCTCGTCCTGCCCTGCCTGGAGCTCGACGCGGCACGCAGGCCCGGGGCCGCCGACGTGCTGGCCCGCTGCCAGGGGGTACTCGCCGCCCGCCCGGAGGCACGCGGCGGGGAGGACTGGCTGCCGCCCGCCTGGACCGAGGCCATCGAGCGCCACCGCCGCTACCGGGTGCGCGCCGTGCGGGACGCGGCGGAGCGGGTCGCGCGGAAGACGGGAGCAGGGGCGCCGCGTACCGACCGACTGACACGTCGGCTCGCGGGCCGGGGTTCCCCTCCCGCGCGCCGGTGGAGAGTACCGCTGCTGGGCGCCGGGGCGGTCGCCGCCGCCGGCGTCGTGGGGACGGCGGTGTGGGCGCTCGGCCCGTGGAACGGCGGCACCCCCACCTCGGTGGGGGTGCCGGACGGACCTGTGAGCATCCTGCCGGTGGAGGCGGTGTCACCGGGTGTGTGCCGGGCGGACTCCCCGCCTGGCCGGTCCTGGACGGCGGACGACCGCCAGACCTGCGTGGTCACGAAGGACGACGGTGGGATGACCGTGCGGCGCTTCGAGGACGTCCGGGCGGAGACCACACCGGATTCGGGTGGTGCCTGGAGTGTGCGGATCAGTCTGCGGGCGTCCGACCGGGCGGCGTTCTCGCGGCTGACCGGCGGCGTGGCCGGGCGCGGGGAGCCCCACGACCAGTTGGCCTTTGTCCTCCGGGACTCCTCCCGTCTGCTCGTCAGCGTCCGGGTGCTGGAACAGCTCGACGGGCCGGGCGTCACCATCGCCATCGCGATGAAGGAGAACGAGGCCCGCTTCCTCGCCCAGGCGCTGGGCGCGCGCCCGTCGTGACCGTCTGCGGGCGCCGGTGACGCCGGATCGCCGGTGACGGGCCGCCGGTAATGGGGTCGCCGGACGGGACGGTGGGGTGGGATGCTGGGACCCGTATGTCCAGTGCGCCTGTCCTCACCCTGCCCGCCCTCTCGGAGCGGCTTCCCGAACTGATGCCGCGCGACGCGCGGCGGCTCGGCCGTCGGCTCGACGGCGTCCGACGCGTCCGCAAGCCGGAGGCCCGGCAGGCGGCACTCGAGGAGATCGCCGCCGAGGTCGCCAGGGCCGAGGAGCGGCTGGCGGCGCGGCGGGCCGCCCTGCCGGAGATCACCTACCCCGAGCAGCTGCCGGTCAGCCAGAAGAAGGACGACATCCTGGCCGCGATCCGGGACCACCAGGTGGTGGTCGTCGCCGGTGAGACGGGGTCCGGGAAGACCACCCAGATCCCGAAGATCTGTCTGGAGCTGGGGCGCGGCGTGCGGGGCCGGATCGGTCACACGCAGCCTCGGCGGATCGCCGCCCGCACGGTGGCCGAGCGGGTCGCGGAGGAGCTGCGCACACCGCTGGGCGAGGCGGTGGGCTGGAAGGTCCGCTTCACCGACCAGGTGAAGGACACCACCCTGGTCAAGCTGATGACGGACGGCATCCTGCTGGCCGAGATCCAGACCGACCGGGACCTGCTGCAGTACGACACGATCATCATCGACGAGGCGCACGAGCGCAGTCTGAACATCGACTTCCTGCTCGGCTACCTGGCGCAACTGCTGCCGAAGCGGCCGGACCTGAAGGTGGTCATCACCTCGGCGACGATCGACCCGGAGCGGTTCTCCCGGCACTTCGGCGCCTACGCGACCGTCCCTGCGTCGCCCGGGACCGCGTCGACCCCGACCGCGTCGACCCCGACCGCGTCGGGCGGGGCCGACGCGGTCCCGGGCGACGCAGGGA
>NZ_VJYK02000333.1 GCF_007097205.2 Streptomyces alkaliterrae | reverse complement strand
GGGCGGAAGGGGAGCACGCAAGGGCGGCGCTCGTCCCGAGTTCGTCGGGTTTCCGGCCCGATACCCGCTTCGACTAGGGTTTTGGTCGACCGTGGCGGTTGTGTTTCCGTCGTGTGACACAGAAAACATCTCGGTCCCACCCCTACCCGGATCCCGTACCGATCGGTAACGTCCGGGCCGTCCGACCTCAAGGCCCACGGTCTTGAAGCGAGCCAACGGAGGCCGCCGACGCGACGGTCCCTGTTCCGGCAGCGATGAGGAGCAGCAGTCTTGCGCGAGTTCAGCCTTCCGGCACTCTACGAGGTACCCGCCGACGGGAATCTGACGGATCTGATCCGCCGCAACGCCGCCCAGCATCCGGATGCCAAGGTGATCGCCCGCAAGGACCCGAAGGACCCCGCTCGCTGGCAGGACCTCACCTCCGGGGAGTTCCTGGCCGAGGTGGAGGCCGCCGCCCGGGGCCTGATCGCGGCCGGTGTGAAGCCGGGTGACCGGGTGGCGCTGATGTCGCGGACCCGCTACGAGTGGACACTGCTGGACTTCGCCATCTGGACCGCCGGCGGCGTCACCGTGCCGATCTACGAGACCAGCTCGCCCGAGCAGATCGCCTGGATCGTCAGCGACTCGGGCGCGGTGGCCGCGCTGGTGGAGACCGCCGGGCACGCCGCGTCGGTGAAGTCCGTCAGCGAGGGGCTGCCGGAGCTGCGGAACGTGTGGGTCATCGACGACGGCGCCGTCGCCCAGCTCACCGCGGCCGGTGCCGAGGCGGGCGTCAGCGACGAGCTGCTGGCCGAGCACAGCACCGCCGCGAACGCCGATTCCCCGGCCACGATCGTCTACACCTCGGGCACCACCGGCCGCCCCAAGGGCTGCGTGCTCACCCACCGCTCCTTCTTCGCCGAGTGCGGCAACGTCGTCGAGCGGTTGCAGCCGCTGTTCCCGCCGGCCGCCGGCTCGGTGCTGCTGTTCCTGCCGGTGGCGCACGTCTTCGGCCGCATGGTGCAGCTGGCCGCCGTGATGGCGCCGATCCGGCTCGGGCACGTGCCGGACATCAAGAACCTCACGGACGAGCTGGCGTCGTTCAAGCCCGCCATCATCCTCGGCGTCCCGCGCGTCTTCGAGAAGGTCTACAACTCGGCGCGGGCCAAGGCGCAGGCCGACGGCAAGGGCAAGATCTTCGACAAGGCGGCGGACACCGCCATCGCCTACAGCCGGGCGCTGAGCTCGGGCGGCCGGCCCTCGCTCGGGCTGCGGCTGAAGCACAAGCTGTTCGACAAGCTCGTCTACTCCAAGCTGCGCGCGGTCCTCGGCGGCCAGGCGGAGTACGCGATCTCCGGCGGCGCCCCGCTCGGCGAGCGGCTGGGCCACTTCTACCGCGGCATCGGCTTCACGGTGCTGGAGGGCTACGGCCTCACGGAGTCCTGCGCGGCGACCGCGTTCAACCCCTGGGACCGGCAGAAGATCGGCACGGTCGGCCAGCCGCTGCCCGGCTCGGTGGTCCGCATCGCCGACGACGGCGAGGTCATGCTGCACGGCGAGCACCTGTTCACCGGCTACTGGAACAACGAGACGGCCACCACCGAGGCGCTGACCGACGGCTGGTTCCACACCGGCGACATCGGCACCCTGGACGAGGACGGCTACCTCACGATCACCGGCCGCAAGAAGGAGATCCTGGTGACCGCCGGCGGCAAGAACGTCGCGCCGGCCGTGATCGAGGACCGGATCAGGGCGCACGCGCTGGTCGCCGAGTGCATGGTGGTCGGCGACGGGCGGCCGTTCGTAGCCGCGCTGGTCACGCTGGACGAGGAGTTCCTGCCGCGCTGGGCCGCCGAGCACGGCAAGTCCGGTCTCGAGCGTGCGGAGCTGCTGGCGGACGCCGATCTGCTGGCCGCCGTGCAGGGCGCGATCGACGACGGCAACGCGGCGGTCTCCCGGGCCGAGTCGGTGCGCAAGTTCCGTGTCCTGCCGACCCAGTTCACCGAGGAGTCGGGGCACATCACGCCCTCGCTGAAGCTGAAGCGGAACGTGGTCGCCAAGGACTTCGCCAAGGAGATCGAGGCGCTGTACGCCTGAGCACGGCCTGAACGCGAAGGGCGCCGGTCACCTCCCGGGAGGTGACCGGCGCCCTTCGCGTCGGCCGGCGGGTGTCAGAGCAGGGCGCGCAGCCGTTCGGCGAGCAGGTCCCAGCGCCAGCGCTCCTCCACCCACTCCCGGCCCCGCGCGCCCATGGTGGCCCGCAGCTCCGGGTCCTTCAGCAGGGTGGTGATCCGGGCGGCCGCCTCCGCCGGGTCGCCGCCGCGCACGACCCAGCCGGTCTCGCCGTCGAGCACCGCGTCGGGTGCGCCGCCGGAGTCGCCGGCGACGACCGGCAGCCCGGTGGCGGACGCCTCCAGGTAGACGATGCCCAGGCCCTCCACGTCCAGGCCGCGCCGCCGGGTGCGGCAGGGCATCGCGAAGACGTCGCCGGCGCCGTAGTGGGCGGGCAGTTCCTCCCAGGGCACCGCCCCGGTGAAGCGCACCGAGTCGGCGACGCCGGTGCGCCCGGCCAGGGCCCGCAGGTCGCGTTCGTAGGGGCCGCCGCCGACGATCAGCAGTACCGCGTCGGGCACCTCCGCCAGAATGCGCGGCATCGCCTCGATCAGGGTGTCCTGCCCCTTGCGCGGCACGAGCCGGGAGACGCACACGACCACCGGGCGGTCGCTCAGGCCGAGCCGTTCGCGCACGGCGTCGCCGCCCGAGCCCGGGTGGAACGTCTTCTCGTCGACGCCGGGCGGCAGCTGCGTCATCCGGGCCGCCGCCTCGTCGGTGAGCGCGCCGGCGATCCGGGAGCGGGTGTACTCCCCCAGGTAGGTGAGGGTGTCGGTGGACTCGCCGATGCGGCGCAGCAGTCGGCGGGAGGCGGGCAGCTGTGCCCAGCCGGCCTCGTGGCCGTGGGTGGTCGCCACCAGCCGGCGGGCGCCGGCTCGGCGCAGCGCGGGCGCCATCAGGCCCAGCGGGGCCGCCGCCCCGAACCACACCGAGCCGCATCCGTGTTCGCGCAGCAGTTCCACCGCGCGACGGGTGACCCGCGGGGTGGGCAGCAGCATCGTGGTCCGGTCGCGGACGACGGTGAAGGGCTGTTCCGCGTCGAAGCGCGCGGTGGCGGCCACGCCCTCCGCCGAGCGCTTCCAGGTCGACGCGTAGACGACCACCTTCTCCGGGTCGAGCCGCAGCGCCATGCTGTGCAGAAACGCCTGGATGCCGCCGGGTCGGGGCGGGAAGTCGTTGGTGACGATCAGGGTCTTGTCCATCGGCCACGACAGTACCGGGTCGCGGCTCTGGACAACTACGGTCGGGGTATGCGTCTGCTGCTCGTCGGTTGGGCCGCCACCCGGCTGCTTCTGCTGCTGTGCCTCTTCCAGGTTCTGCCGCTCCCCGGGCCGTTCGTGAGTGCGGACGTGGAGGTGATCTACCGGGGCTGGTACGAGGTGTTGAGCGGCGGGGCGTATCCGGCGGACGACGTGACCTGGCAGTATCCGCCGGCCGCCGCGCTGGCGATCCTCTCCCCCGGGCTGCTGCCGTTCCTCGGCTACCCGGAGGCGTTCTACCTGCTCGCCGCGGCGTGCGACGCGGCGGTTCTGGCGCTGCTGCTGGTCGGGGTGCGGCGGCGCGGGCACAGTCCGGCGGGGGCGTGGGTGTGGGTGGTGGGGCTGCCGCTGCTGGGCCCGACGTCCTACGCCCGGTACGACGTCATGGTGACGGCGGTCGCGGTGGCCGCGCTGCTGCTGGTGGTGCGGCGGCCGCGCCTCGGCGGGGTGCTGGTCGCGGTGGGCGCGCTGCTGAAGGTGTGGCCGGCGCTGCTGCTGGTCGGTACGGCCCGGGGCCGTGCGACCCGGCTGGCCTGGGGCGCCGCCGCACTGACGGTGGCCGGGCTGGGTGCCGGGTTCGCCCTGTTCGCGCCGGGCTCGTTGGGCTTCCTGACCCACCAGCGGGAGCGCGGGGTGGAGGTGGAGTCGCTGGGTGCGCTGGTGTTCCACGTGGCACGCTGGTTCGGCTGGCAGGGCGAGGCGCGGATGAACTACGGCTCGATCGAGTTCCTTGGCCCGTACGTGGGGGTGGTCACCACGGTCTCGCTGTGGCTGACGGCGGCGGCGTTCGGCTGGCTGCTGTGGTGGCGGCTGCGGGCCCGGGTGTGGACGCCGACGACGTGCGCGGAAGCGGCGTTCGCGGCGGTGCTGCTGTTCACCGTCACCAGCCGGGTGATCAGCCCGCAGTACATGCTGTGGCTGGTGGGGTTGGCGGCTGTGTGCGCGGCGCTGCGGTCGGCGGGGCAGCGTCCGGCGGTCCGGTTGGTGGTGGCCGCGGCGGCGGTGACGGTGCTGGAGTTTCCGCTGCTCTTCTCCCTGGTGGTGGAGAGCCGACCGCTGGGGGTGGCGCTGATCGCCCTCCGCAACGGGCTGCTGGTGGCGGCCGCGGTGGTCAGTTGTGCGGCGCTGTGGCGGTCCACGGTCCTCGCGCCCGCCGCGCTGCCCAGGCCCGCCGGGCTGCTCAGTCGGCCAGCCGTCGGGCGGTCCAGCGACGCCAGTGCGCGGTGAACTCCCGCTCGTCGACGCCCAGCACGTCGCGTGCCGCGCGGTCCAGCGCGCCGGGACCGGGCCGCCCCGCTGCGCGGTAGAAGCGGGCCAGGCGCGCCTCGCCCCACCGCTCGGCCGTCCAGCGGCAGGCCAGCCAGCCCGCCTCGTAGGCGCGCGCGAGCAGGGCCGGGTCGCCGTCGAAGGCGAAGTCGGCGTCGGTCGGCAGTCGTTCGGGGAGCCGTCCGGCGAGCGCGGCGGCGCGCAGGTGGGGCGCGGCGTGCCGGATGTCCGGGGTCCGGCCCCGGTGGGCGATCCAGTCGGCGAGGCCCTCGGAGAGCCAGGTGGGGGTGTGCTCTGTGGTCGCGGCCCGGGTGGCGACGTGCGCGGTCTCGTGGGTCATCACGGTCTGGCGTCCGGTGGCGTCCAGCGTGCCGTACGCCTCGGGGTTGACGACCACGCGGTCGGCGGGTCCCGCCGCGCGGGGTTCGCTGGAGGTGACGGCGGCGATGCCCAGGTACCGGGCCGGGGAGCCGTCCAGCAGTTCGGCGGCGTTCGGCAGGCTGGCCGGGCCGAGTACGACGACCCGGCGGGTCCACGGCCCGGGCCAGGCGGCGGCGACCCGGGGTACGGCCAGATCGGCCTCCCGGGCGAGCGCGGCCCGCTCGTCGGCCGGGCGCCCGACGGTCAGGACGAGGCTGTGGCGGCCGCGGGTGAGCCGCATCTGCCCCTGTTCCCACAACTGCCGCGGGATGCCCGGCGCTTTGGCCGCGAGACGCCAGCGGCCGTCGTCCCAGGTCAGCGGGAGCCGTTCGAGCGAGGTGCGGGGGCCGTGGTCGTAGCCGCCCAGCCGGTGGCGGAGTTCGGCGACGGCCTCGGCCCGCCGGGCACCGGTCCGCCGTACCGTCAGGACGCGGTGGGACCACTCCGCCAGCGGCAGACGGCGGAGGTTGGCGAAGACGCGGCGGTGGTGGGCCGCGTCCGCCGGGTCGGTGGTGTCGACGGTGTCGAGGTAGCCGGCGCGGTCGCCGCTGAGCACCGCCGCGCCCTGCCGGTCGAGCAGGTGGGCGACGGCGTGGTCGAGCCCGGTGAGCGGGCTGCGGGCGGCCAGCGGGACACAACCGACCAGGGGGACACAACCGGCCGGGGGGAGCACGGCGGTGAGCGCGGCCCCCGCGCCGCGCAGCAGCACCCGCCGGGTGGGCGCGGGGGCCGCGCTCACCGC
>NZ_VJYK02000332.1 GCF_007097205.2 Streptomyces alkaliterrae | reverse complement strand
GTCGTGCCGGGGTCGGGGGTGCCCTGGTCGGGGGCGCCCACGCCGCCGACGTTCCCGGTGTCGCCGCCGCCGTCGCCGCTGCCGGTGTTGCCGTCACCGGCGCCGTCGACGATCGGCTCGTTGCGGTCGAACGGGTAGCCCGGGTACAGCTCCTCGATCTGCCGGACGCTGAGGCGGCCCGCCATCAGGGCTCGGTCGATCTCGTCCCTGAGGTTGCCGCGGAGGTCCCACGCCATGGCCTTCAGCCAGGCCACCGAGTCGACCGGAGTCCACGGCTCCGGCTTGTAGTCGGCGTTGACCAGGCCGAGCGCCGCGTACTCGACCGAGAGGCCGGAGCCGCTGCGCTCCTTCAGGTAGGCGTTCACGCCGGTCGCGTACGCGTCGAGGTACTTCTTCGTCGACGCCGACAGCTTCTTGTCGTACTCCTCCTGCGCGACGCGGCGCCAGCCCAGCGTTCGCAGGAAGGCGTCGGTCTCGACCTGCTTGTCCCCGAACATCTCGGACAGCCGGCCGGCCGTCATGTGACGACGGACGTCCATCTCCCAGAACCGGTCCTGGGCGTGCACATAGCCCTGCGCCAGAAACAGGTCCTCGGCGGTGCCCGCGTAGATCTGCGGGATGCCGTTGCCGTCCCGCTTGACGTTGACGGTCCCGGACAGGCCCTTGATCTGCTGTGAGCCGGTGGTCTGCGGGAAGGACGCCCGTACGGTGCTCACCGTCCAGAAGGTTCCGCCGCCCACCCCCGCCACCAGCAGCAGCACGACAGTGATCACGATCAGGCGGGTGCGTCGGGACCGTTTCTTGGCGGGCATCGCTGTCCTTATGCGGGGCCGGTGGGACCTTCGGATCGGCTGAACGGCTGATCCGTGCTGGAGCAACTGTAGGCCGACCACGCTGGACGGCCCGACGGAAGGTCACGCTTCCGGTACTCGACCACATGCTCGAACGAGCACTTGGTGCGGAAACAGAGCAGCACTCTCGGGTGTTTCACGGCTCGTGGCGTGCATCACCTTTGAATGCCAGGCGGAGAATGGCATGCGCCCGCTAGTATCAAAAGCACACACGTTCTTGTCAGTCGACCCTGTCTGATGCAGAGCTGGCGCCACTGCCCGACCGGATCGCCGGTCGGACCGCGCGACCCGACCATCCCTCGGGATCACCGCGCACCGGCAGCACGGCGCAAGAGGACAGCTCTCGGCAACCGCGGCAAACCGCGGGTGCTACCAGACGGCAGAAAGGCACGGCCGTGGCCTCCAAGCCCGGCTACCGTCAGCTGTTGCGCACACCCGGCGCCTGGTCGTTCCTGGTACCCGGCTTTCTTGCCAGGCAGCCGTTCGCGATGCTCACCATCGGCATCGTGCTGCTGGTCCAGCACACCACGGGTTCCTTCGCCGTCGCGGGCGCCGTTTCCGCCGCGACAGGTATATCCATGGCGCTCTGCGCCCCCCAGGCGGGCCGTCTCGCCGACCGTTTCGGTCAGCGGGCGGTGCTCGTCCCCGGCGCGCTGCTGCACGCCGCCGCCGTCTCCTCACTGATCACCCTCGCTCTCCTCGACGCGCCGCTGTGGGCGCTGCTGCTGATCTCCGTACCCACCGGCGCGACCGTGCCCCAGATCGGCCCGATGGTCCGTGCCCGGTGGGCGCACCGGCTGAGCGGCAGCCGCCTGATGCCCACGGCGGCAGCCTTCGAGTCCGTCACCGACGAGTTCACCTTTGTCGTCGGCCCGGTACTGGCCACCGCGCTGTGCACGGGCGTGCACCCGGCGGCCGGACTGACCGCCGAGGCGATCCTCACGGTTGTCGGCGGTCTGCTCTTCGCAGCTCAGAGCCGCACGGCACCGCCGGCCCACGGCGGGTCCCGGCCCGCCGGAGGACGCGCCTCGGCACTGTCCGTGCCCGGTGTGCGCGTGCTCATCGTCGCCTTCCTCGGTATCGGGGCCGTCTTCGGTGGCATGCAGGTCTCGCTGACCGCCTTCACCCAGTCGATCGGCGCGCCCGGCGCGAACGGCCTGCTGTACGGCGTCTTCGCCGGCGGCAACATGCTGGCGGGTATCGCCTGCGGAGTCGTCGTCTGGCGCTCGGCCCCGCACCAGCGTCTCCCCCGGGCCTACGTGCTGCTGGCGCTGGCCACCGCGCCGCTGTGGTTCGTCGCCTCCCTCGGGTCGGCGGCACTGGTGGGCGCTGTGGGGCTGCTGGTCGGCCTGGCGATCGCGCCCGCGCTGATCACCGGCTTCACCCTCGTCGAACAGCTCGTCCCGGCGGGCGCCCGGACCGAGGCGTTCACCTGGCTGACCGGCTCCGTCGCACTCGGCCAGGCACTGGCGGCCACCACGTCCGGACAGCTCGCCGACGGCGTCGGTTCCGCCGCCGGATTCCTCGTCCCGCTCGCCGGTACGGCGCTGGCAGCCGTCACGGTCGCGGTGCTCCGCGGCCGGCTGGCCGGCCCCCGCACCGCCGACGGCACCCCGGTCGTACCGTCCCCCTCGGAGTCCGAGGAGCGGGTGGTCGCACGTGGCGAGGGTCACCGAATCCCGGTGTCGGTGGACTAAGCCGCCGGAATACTGCACCATTAGGCGTCGTTAGCACTCCCCAGAGAAGAGTGCCAGGAGGAGCAAGTGCCGACCTATCAGTACCAGTGCACCGAGTGCGGCGAGGGCCTCGAGGCGGTGCAGAAGTTCACCGATGACGCCCTGACCGACTGCCCCAGCTGCGAAGGCCGCCTGAAGAAGGTCTTCTCCGCGGTCGGCATCGTCTTCAAGGGCTCCGGCTTCTACCGGAACGACAGCCGCGGCTCCTCGTCGAGCAGCAGCCTGCCCGCCTCCGGCTCCTCCTCCGGCGGGGAGAAGAAGAGCGAGGCGAAGTCGGACAGCGGCAGCACCGCCCCGGCTGCCAGCACCTCGGCCGCCAGCACCTCGGCTGCCTGACCGAGCGGGCCCCCGGTGGTCTGGGCTTCCGCGCCACGACCAACTGCCGCCGTCCGCCATACAGCCTGCCTTTTGTCACAGCCCTTGCCGCGCCGTCGCGCGGCAAGGGCTGTGGTCGGTCCGGCGCCGGCACGTCAGCCCATAGGGTGAACGCCATGAGTGAACAGGCTGAGACGGCAGGGCACTGCGTCGCACACTCCACGACGGCTCGCGCGGAGATCGGGGTCATCGGCGGTTCGGGTTTCTACTCCTTTCTTCGCGACGTCACCGAGGTGCGGGTCGACACCCCGTACGGTGAGCCGAGCGACAGTGTGTTCCTCGGCGACCTGGACGGGCGCAGGGTGGCGTTCCTGCCCCGGCACGGCCGGAACCACCATCTGCCCCCGCACCGGATCAACTACCGGGCGAACCTCTGGGCGCTGCGCTCGCTCGGTGTACGGCAGGTTCTCGCACCGTGCGCGGTCGGCGGACTGCGCGAGAAGTACGGCCCCGGCACCCTTGTGGTCCCCGACCAGCAGGTGGACCGGACCAAGAGCCGCGTACAGACCTTCTACGACGGTGAACCGCTCCCTGACGGCAGCCGCCCGGGCGTGGTCCACGTGGGCTTCGCCGACCCCTACTGCCCCTCCGGACGTGAGGCCGCGGTGACCGCCGCGCGGGGACGCGGCTGGGAGCCCGTGGACGGTGGCACCCTCGTGGTCATCGAGGGGCCCCGCTTCTCGACCCGGGCGGAGTCCCTTTGGCACGCCTCCCAGGGTTGGTCGGTCGTCGGGATGACCGGCCACCCCGAGGCGGTGCTGGCCCGGGAGCTGGCCCTTTGCTACACCGCGATCGCCCTGGTGACCGACCTCGACGCCGGCGCAGAGACCGGCGACGGGGTCTCCCACGCCGAGGTGCTGTCGGTGTTCAGGGAGAACGTGGGTCGCTTGCGCGAGGTCCTGTTCGACGCGGTCGGCCGGCTGCCGAAGGAGCGTCTGTGCCCGTGTCGGAACGCGCTGGACGGTCTGGAGCTGGGAATCAGGCTGCCATGACCGTAGGCCGGACCGGAAGGACTCACGGCCCGATTCCCGCGCACGAGTGACGGGGTTATCCACAACCTGTGAGTTGTCCACAGGCTCAAGCGGGATCTTGCCAAAGGCGTCACCGTGGTGTCCGCACGGCCGCTCAGCTGGCGGGCGGCACGGTGACCCGGCATGAGGTCACCGGCCGCCGCTTGCCATCCTCGATGTCGAAGCGTGACAGCACGATGTCCGAGCGCGGCCGGGTGACCTTCCCGTGGCCACGCCCTTCATGGGCGAGGCCGAGTGACAAAGGCGGTGACCATGTCCGTCAGTCCATCGTTCCGCACCTCAGGGCCTTCCCCCGGCCATTCGCGCTCAGCGAGTAGAGGCCGTCGTGGGGCCCGGGGCTCCCCCGGATCCGCCGTTCCACCACCCCGTTCCGTGCCTTCCTTCGACCCGCTCCGGGTGGGGCCGGGTGGGCCGTGCGGTCGGTTGAGGAGAGTGCTTCCGCCGGCCGGCCGCAGAGGGGCGTTGGTGCTGACGCTCATCATGGCTCTGGTGGGTCTGATCCTCCTGGGACGCGGCACTGACAGCGTGTCCGCGCCGGACGACGCCGCCGGGCGGTCGACCGGGCAGGCGACGACGGCCGAGCGCGCCGCCTCCGGCGCCGACGAGGCGGCCGCTGAGCGAGCCGACGCACAGGCCGGTGAGCGGGCAGCCGGCGGCGAAGCGGCCGCGCCTCGGGCGGCGGCCCGGGTGCTGGTGCCGGTCCGGATCTCCGACGCCGATGTGGTGCGGTTGCTGCAGCCGGGCGACCGTGTGGACGTGTTCGCGAGTCCGACGGGGCTCCCCGCCGGGTTTGTCGGCGAGGCCCGCCCAGGCGCCACCGGGGCCACACGGCTGGTGGCGCGAAGGGCGAAGGTGGCGAAGGTCCCCGCCCGGCGTGCGGCGGAGACGGGACGAGATATCGGCCGGCCGGTCGAGGCGGAACACATACCCGGCGCGGGCGGCGCCCTGGTGGTACTCGCGGTGCCGCCCTCCGCCGCCCGCGAACTGGCCGGAGCGGCGGCCGACAGCCTCTCGGTGGCGCTGTGGTGAAGCCGCCCTCCCGGCACCCGGTGGCAAGACGGCGCGCTCGTTCCCTCGACCGCACAGTTGCGCTGTTCCGTGACCGTCCTGAGTGATAGGGCGCCTCTCAGGGTGATCGGACTGGACAGCTCCGCTTCCACTCGGGCAGCGTGCCTGGGGCTGCTCTCCCGAGCAGCGGCTGACGTCGAGAGAGAAGGGCACGCGGGTGAGCGAGCAGAAGCAGGGGGTCCTTGCGGGGTTCAGGGAGTTCCTGATGCGGGGCAACGTCGTCGAGCTGGCGGTCGCGGTGGTCGTCGGTACGGCGTTCACCAAGATCGTCGACGCCATGGTCAACGGGATGATCAACCCGGTGGTGGGCGCGATCGGGCCGAAGAACCTCGACCAGTACGAGTCCTGCCTCACCACCTGCACGACGAATGCCGCCGGGGAGATCGAGGGAGTCCTCTTCAAGTGGGGCATGGTGCTGAGCGCCTCACTGACCTTCCTCATCACGGCGGCGGTGGTGTACTTCCTCATGATCGTGCCGATGAACCGGTACAAGGCACGTCAGGACGCGAAGAAGCCCACGTCGGACGAACCGGCGCCGCCCACGGAGCTGGAACTGCTCACGGAGATCAGGGACGCGCTGGTGGCGCAGCGTACCGCCGGTGGCACCACGGGCACGGAGGCCGCCCAGGTGCTCGCTGGTCCACGCCGGGAGTCGGCCGGAACTCAGGACTGAACCGCGGCCTCGCCCACGGTCTGACCGCGCACGGCACGCGGCCAGGCCGAGGGTGGGTTGGGAGCGGGCCGGGGA
>NZ_VJYK02000331.1 GCF_007097205.2 Streptomyces alkaliterrae | reverse complement strand
GCCCCTCACCGACCCCACCCCTTATCCTGTGACAACCCCAGTTACACCCTTGTGAAGAGGAGCCACTGTGGCTGAGCTGCACGTCGAGTTGGTCGCCGCGGACCGCAAGGTCTGGTCCGGCAAGGCCAGCCTGGTCGTCGCTCGCACCTCGTCGGGTGAGATCGGCATCATGCCCGGCCACCAGCCACTGCTGGGTGTGCTGGCGTCCGGCCCGGTCACCATCCGTACGACCGGCGAAGGCGCCGACGGCGCCGCGGGCAAGAACGGCACGGTCATTGCCGCCGTGCACGGCGGATTCATCTCCTTCTCGGACAACAAGCTCTCGCTGCTCACCGAGATCGCCGAGCTGTCGTACGAGATCGACGTCGAGCGGGCCGAGCGCGCGCTCGAGAACGCGAAGGCCGAGCAGGACGCCGCCGCCGAGCGGCGCGCCGACGTTCGGCTGCGGGCAGTGGCGGTCGCACACTGACCCCGCAGGTAGCAGTAACTCAGCCGCGGACGGCCCCGGAACACTGTTCCGGGACGGTCCGCGGCTGACGCCATCATCGGTGCGGTCCGCGCCCGGCGCGCGGACGAGCGGAAGACGCGAGGAGGTCGGTAAGCGATGGTCCTCGCTCTGCTGCTGTGCGGACTGTTCCTGGTGCTGGTCGTCCTGGGGCTGTTTGTGTTCGGCCTCCGACGGCGGCTCATCCAGCGCTCGGGCGGCACGTTCGACTGCAGCCTCCGCTGGGAGGCCCCGGCGGACGACACCGCGGACCCCAAGGGCAAGGGCTGGAGCTACGGTGTCGCCCGCTACCGGGGCGACCGCGTCGAGTGGTTCCGCGTCTTCTCCTACGCGCCGCGCCCGCGCCGCATGCTGGAGCGCGAGGCGATCGAGGTCGTCAACCGCCGGACCCCGCAGGGCGAGGAGGAGCTGGCACTGCTCTCCGACGCGGTGGTGCTGGCCTGCCGGCTGCGTGACACCCGGGTGGAGCTGGCGATGAGCGAGGACGCGCTCACCGGTTTCCTCGCCTGGCTGGAGGCGGCCCCGCCCGGCCAGCGCGTCAACGTGGCCTGACGGCCCGCGAAGTCAGTGGAACGCCCCCCGGCTGGAGCAGCCGGGGGGCGTTGTGGGTGGTCGGGGGCGGTCCGACCACCCGGTGGGGGGTGGCGTCTACGAGGTGAGCCCGTTGTGGATCGCGGTGATCAGCTCACCGTTTGCCGTGTCGCCGCTGAACTCCCAGAAGAAGGCGCCGCCGAGACCCTTCTGCTTGGCGTAGTTCATCTTGCCGGTGATGGTCTGCGGCGTGTCGTAGCTCCACCACTTGTCACCGCAGTGCGCGTACGCGGTGCCGGCTATGGTGCCGGTGGCGGGGCAACTGTTCTTCAGGACCTTGTAGTCCTCGATGCCCTGCTCGTAGGTGCCGGGCGCCGGGCCGGTCGCCGTGCCGCCGGGGGCGGACTGGGTGACGCCGGTCCAGCCGCGGCCGTAGAAGCCGATACCCAGCAGCAGCTTCTTCGCCGGGACGCCGATGCTGGTCAGCTTGGTGATCGCGGCGTCGCTGTCGAAGCCGGCCTGCGGGATGCCCGGGTAGGAGCGCAGTGGGGAGTGCGGGGCGGTCGGGCCCTTGGCGTTCCACGCGCCGAAGAAGTCGTACGTCATGACGTTGTACCAGTCGGTGTACTGCGCGGCGCCCGCGTAGTCGGCCGAGTCGATCTTGCCGCCGGGGGAGGCGTCGGCCGTGATGGCGGCGGTGACCAGCTGCTTCGAGCCGAACTCGGTGCGGAAGGCGCGCATCATCTCGCGCATCACGCCGGGGCCGCTGTTGTCGCAGGTCAGACCGCAGGCGTTCGGGTACTCCCAGTCCAGGTCGATGCCGTCGAAGACGCCGGCCCAGCGCGGGTCGTTGACCAGCTGGTTGCAGGACTTGGCAAACGCGGCCGGGTTCTTCATGGCGTCCGCGAAGCCGCCGGACCAGGTCCAGCCGCCGAAGGACCACAGCACCTTGATGTGCGGGTACTGCTTCTTGAGCTTGAGCAGCTGGTTGAAGTTGCCGCGCAGCGGCTGGTCCCAGGTGTCGGCCTTGCCGTCGACGCTCTCGGCGGCGCTGTACGCCTTGTCGATCGCGGCGTAGCTGTCGCCCATGGTGCATTTGCCGCCCTGGACGTTGCCGAACGAGTAGTTGATGTGCGTCAGCTTGGCCGCCGAGCCGCTGGTGACCAGGTTCTTGACGTGGTAGTTGCGGCCGTAGACGCCCCACTCGACGAAGTAGCCGAGGTTGACGTGCTCGCCGCCGGGGCCGGGCTCACCCGGGTCTCCCGGATCCCCGGGATCTCCCGGGTCTCCCGGGTCACCGGGGTCACCGGGGTCACCGGGATCTCCCGGGTCGCCGCTGCCGTCGCAGGCCCCGCCGTTGAGCGTGCAGCCGCTGACGTTGCCGCCGCCGCTGCCTGTTCCGTTGAAGCCGAAGGTGACGCTGGCGCCCGGTGCGAGGGTGCCGTTCCAGCTCTTGTTCTTGGCCGTGAAGGCGGTGCCGGAGCTGGTGACGTCGGCGTCCCAGGCGGAGGTGACCGTGGTACCCGCCGGGAAGGTCCACTTCAGGGTCCAGCCGTTGAGCGTGGCGTTGCCGGTGTTCTTCACCGTCCACTTGCCCTCGAAGCCGGTGCCCCAGTCGGCGGACTTGGTGTAGGTGGCGGTGGCCTCGGCGGCCTGGGCGGGGGTGGCCAGGCCGATCACGCCGGCGAGTGGTACGGCCACCGCGAGCGCGATGGCGCCCACGGCTCGTTTGAAGCGTCTTGCGGTGCCTGATCTCAAGGGGTACTCCTCATATCGACCCTGAGTCCGAAGACCTGGGAAACGGGGGAGCTGCGCCGCCTCGCGAGCGCTGTGGGGACATGGCTCGCCGCAGTTGTGGGGGAGCGTAGAATGGTCCATACCTTTGGTCAATAGGTCTGGACCATATTGGATGTCCGGCCAAACCCGGGCCGGGGTCGACGAGTTCGCCCGGCCGGCGCGAGCGGTGGCACGAGTCCGCGATCAGTCCGGCGTGACGCCCCACTCCCTGGCCAGCACCGCCGCCTGCGTCCTGCTCCGCAGTCCCAACTTCCCCAGCAGTCGGCTGACATGGGTCTTCACCGTGGCCTCCGCCATGCCGAGGGCGGCCGCGATCTCCGAGTTGGACAGCCCCTCGGCTACCCGTGCGAGCACCTGACGCTCCCGGGCGGTGAGGGACGCCAGCTCCTCCGGAGCCCCGCCGCCTTCCGCCGAGGACTCCGGCAGTCCCGGGAGGCCGTCGCCCGGCGTCGAGGCGAACCGGCGGATCAACCGCCGGGTGACGGCCGGCGCGATCATGCCGTCCCCGCGCGCCACCGTGCGCACCGCCTCCACCAGCGACGCGGCGTCGGTGTCCTTCAGCAGGAAACCCGCCGCGCCCGCGCGCAGCGCGCCGAAGACGTACTCGTCCAGGTCGAACGTCGTCAACACCAGAACGTCGGCGACCTGTTCGTCGGTCAGCCGCCGGGTCGCCGTCACACCGTCCAACCTGGGCATCTGCACGTCCATCAGCACGACGTCCGGCCGCAGCCGCCGCGCCAGCTCCACCGCCTCCACTCCGTCGGCGGCCTCCCCGACCACCTCCACATCCGCGGCGCTGCCCAGGATCAGCACCAGCCCCGAACGCACCGACGCCTGGTCCTCGGCGACCAGCACCCGAATCGTCATCTACTTCTCGCCACCCTCGTCCAGCGGGAGCAACGCCCGCACCAGCCAACTCCCGTCCCGCTCGCCCGCGTCGAAGACCCCGCCGAGCAGCGCGACCCGTTCCCGCATCCCCACCAGCCCGCTGCCCGAGCCCGGCGCCCGCGGCTCGGCCGGCCCGCCGAGCGGAGACGACACGCTGACCAGCAGCGCAGGGCCTTCCCGCCCGGCCTCCCCGGTGACCTGCTCGGCGAGCCGCACCCGCACCCGACCGGGGGCCGCGTGCTTGAGCGCGTTGGTCAGGGACTCCTGCACCAGACGGTACGCCGCCAACTCCACCGGAGCCGGCAGCGGACGGCCGTCCAGGTCGTCGTGCAACTCGAAGACCAGTCCGGCGCTCCCGCCGTCAGCCTCGACGCGCTGCAGCAGGGCCGGCAGCCCGGCCAGCTTGGGCACGGCGGCGGGGGCCGGCGCGGACCCGTCCTCCGACTCCTCCGAGCGGAGCAGCGAGATCAGCCGCCGCATCTCCGCCAACCCGTGCACGCTGTTCTCCCGGATCACCGCGAGCGCCCGCTTCGTGGCGGCGGGCTCGTCCAGGCTCTGCGCGGCGGTGGAGTGCAGCGCGATGGCCGACAGATGGCCCGCGACCAGGTCGTGCAGCTCCCGCGCCATCCGGGCCCGCTCGGCGTGCACGGCCTGCTTGCGGTCCATCTCGGCGAGCAGCGCGGTCTGTTCGGCGCGCAGCCGCTCGGTCGCCGCCCGGTCCCGGTGCTGCCGCACCAGGACCCCGGTACCGGCCGGCGCCGCCGTGACAAGCGCGCACACGATGCCGAGCACCACTGCCTCCGGGCGGCGCGACGCCGCCAGCGCGGCCACCGTCACCGCCACGGACAGCACCACCGAGGAGGGCAGCAGCGCGCGGGAGAGCCGAGGCCGGCCGTACAGCGCGGCGGCGTACACCACGTCCGTGAACAGCACCAACGTCGCCAGCACCGAGCCGGTGAAGGCGTCCGCGACGACCGTCGGTACGGCGAGCAGCAGCGCCCACGGCTGCGCCACCCGCCGGCCGAGCACCGCCACACACATCACGGCGAGCGTGACCAGCGCCAGCTCGCCGTGCCGTTCGGCGAGCCGGGGATTGGTGAAGAGACCGAGCAACCACAGCGCCAGCCCCCCGGCGGCACCGCACGCGGCGATGAGCACGTCGTCACGGTGGGGGCGGGCGAGCGTCACGGCCATGTGTCCATCAGAGCACGACCGGTCTCTCCGGGCTTTCAGGCTCCGCACCACCGGTAGAGTCCTGCGCGGCAGGTGACGAGGAACCCGGGGGGAGAAGACGTGGTCTTCATCGGCGTACTGGCGCTGGTGTTCGCGGTGCTGTTCGGCATCCTGGCACACCTCACCAACAAGCGGATCAGCAAGCTCGAACGCACCGAGACGCTCACGGTCGCGGAACTGCGCGCCATGCGGGAGGCCGCCGCCGATGCCGCGGGGCCGGGGCACTTCCGCTATTCCTGCGAGGTCGTCGGAGTTGCCCTGCCGCACCGCGACGGGCTGCTGAAGTCCCAGCTCCAGGACATCGAGTGCGTCTGGCACCGGCACAAGATCACCCGCAAGTACGAGGAGATCCGCCGGGACTCCAACGGGAACCGGCGGCGCACCACCCGCCACGAGACCGTCTCGGCGCTCACCAGCGGCACCGCGTTCTTCGTCGAGGACGACAGCGGGAAGATCGTCATCCGGCCGGAGGGCGCCGAGGCGATAGGCGCGGACAAGACGCTGGACGACTTCGTCCAGCACCAGGGGCGCGGCGAGGGCGGGCTGCGCATCGGGCCGGTGACGCTCACCACCCGGCAGGGCGACGGCACGCTCGGCTTCAAGCACGAGGAATGGGTGCTGCGGCCCGGGGCCAGGCTGTTCGTGCACGGCGAGGCGACGGATGCGCGCGGGCATCTGGAGATCGCCAAGCCGACCGAGGGCGGCCCGTACATCGTGTCGGCCAAGTCGGAGGAGGAACTGCTCCGGCGGGACACCCGGCAGCTGACGTGGTGGTTCGTCGGCTCGGGGCTGTGCGGGCTGGCGGGCGTGGTGCTGTTGCTGGTGGCGCTGCTGCGCTGAGCACCCGGTCAGGGGCGGGGC
>NZ_VJYK02000330.1 GCF_007097205.2 Streptomyces alkaliterrae | reverse complement strand
CACCCCGTCTCGGCACCGCTGGGCGACCACCCGGCCCTCGCCCGCCTCGTGCTCCACCGCTACGACCAGGCACACAGCCGCGCCCTGGCACGGGGCTGAGACCCCGAGCCCGCGCCCGACGAGTCCGCGCACGAGGTGCCCGCGCACCCCGAGCCCGCGCACGAGGTGTCGGCGCACGACGAGTCCCCGCACGAGGTGTCGGCGCACGACGAGTCGGCGCACGGCGAGTCCGCGCCCGACAGGGCCCCGCCGTCGTCCGGACGCGCACCGCCCCCGGCCCGGCGGTTACGGTCGAGACATGCACGGTAGCTACGCCCCGTCCGACACCGAGCGCTGGGAGCCCGAGCCCGACAAGCGTCCGGGCCGGACCGCGTTCCAACGCGACCGCGCCCGGGTGCAGCACTCCGCCGCGCTGCGCCGCCTCGCCGGCAAGACGCAGGTCGTCGCGCCCGGCTCCAGCGCCCACGCCTGGGACCCCAGCCCCCGCACCCGGCTCACCCACTCCCTGGAGTGCGCCCAGGTCGGCCGCGACCTCGGCAAGGCGCTGGGCTGCGACCCCGACCTGGTCGAGACCGCCTGCCTCGCCCACGACCTCGGCCACCCGCCGTTCGGCCACAACGGCGAGAAGGCGCTGGACGAGATCGCCGAGCCCTGCGGCGGCTTCGAGGGCAACGCCCAGTCGCTGCGGCTGATCGCCCGGCTGGAGCCCAAACGTTTCACCGCGGAGGGCCGCCCCGTCGGCCTCAACCTCACCCGCGCCGCCCTGGACGCCACCACCAAGTACCCGTGGGCCCAGGGCGGGCACCCCGCCGACCCGGCTTCCGCCAAGTTCGGCGTGTACGCCGACGACCTGCCCGTCTTCCGGTGGTTCCGCGCCGGCGCGCCCCCGGACAGGCAGTGCTTCGAGGCCCAGGTGATGGACTGGTCCGACGACGTCGCGTACTCCGTGCACGACCTGGAGGACGGGCTCCACGCCGGACACCTCGACCCCGGCGCCCTGCTCGCCGGGCCCGAACGCGCCGAGGTCCTGCGCGTCGCCGCCGACCGCTACGCGCCGCCCGGCGCCGACGAGAGCGAACTCGCCGCCGCCCTCGACCGCCTCCAGGACCAGGAGTGGTGGCCGCACGGCTACGACGGCACCGCCACCGCCCAGGCCCGCCTCAAGGACGCCACCAGCGAACTCATCGGCCGCTTCTGCCTCGCCGCCGAGACCGCCACCCGGGCGGCGTACGGCCCGGGCCCGCTCGGCCGGTACGCGGCCGAACTCATCGTGCCCCGCGAGGCCCGACTGGAGTGCGCCGTGCTGAAGGCCGTCGCCGACCGCTTTGTCATGCAGCGGCCCGACCAGGCGAAGCTGCGCGCCGAACGGCGCGTCGTCCTCGGCGAACTGGCGCACGCCCTCCTCCTGCGCGCCCCCGACGGCCTCGACCCCCAGTTCAGGGCGCTCTACCACCAGGCCGCCGACGACGCGGCCCGCGTCCGCACGGTCGTCGACCAGATCGCGTGCCTCACCGACGCCTCCGCCCGCTCCCTGCACGCCCGCCTGACCCCGCGACGCGCCACGCTGTGACACGGGCGCGCTCTTCCGGTGATCGCCACGATGGGGGACGCTCCATGACAGAGCCCTGAACCCGGCGTGGCCCAGGGACGACCGGAAACCAGCGAGGAGGCACCAAGTGGTGGACGCACACGAGACGTTCGTCATCATCGGCGGCGGACTGGCCGGCGCGAAGGCCGCGGAAACCCTGCGCGCGGAGGGTTTCACCGGCCGGGTCATCATCATCGGGGACGAACGCGATCACCCGTACGAGCGACCGCCGCTCTCCAAGGGCTACCTCGCCGGCAGCAAGGAACGCGACAGCGTCTTCGTCCACCCGCCGGCCTGGTACGCCCAGGCCGAGATCGAACTCCACCTCGGCGAGCCCGCCGTCGACATCAACCGCGAGACCCGCTCGGTCACCCTCGGCGACGGAACCACCATCCAGTACGACGCACTCCTGCTCGCCACCGGCGCCGAGCCCCGCCGACTCGACGTCCCCGGCACCCGCCTCGCCGGCGTCCACCACCTGCGGCGACTTGCCCACGCCGACCAGCTGCGCGGCATGCTGACCCGCCTCGGCCGGGAGAACGGCCAGCTGGTCGTCGCCGGTGCCGGCTGGATCGGACTGGAGGTCGCGGCCGCCGCCCGGCACTACGGCGCCGAGGTCACCGTCATCGAACCCAACCCCAGCCCGCTGCACGGCGTCCTCGGGCCGGAGATGGGCGGCCTCTTCACCCAGCTGCACGCCGAGCACGGCGTCCGCTTCCACTTCGGCTCCGGCATCACCGAGATCCTCGGCCAGGACGGCCAGGTCCTCGCCGTCCGCACCGACGACGGCGAGGAACACCCCGCGCACGGCGTGCTCGTCGCCATCGGCGCCGCACCGCGCACCGCGCTCGCCGCCTCCGCCGGACTGGAGATCGACCCTGCCACCGGCGGCGTCAGTGTCGACGCGGCACTGCGCACCGCCGACCCGGCGATCTTCGCCGCCGGCGACGCCGCTGCCTTCTGGCACCCGACCCTCGGCACCCGCCTGCGCGTCGAGCACTGGGCCAACGCACTCAACGGCGGCCCGGCCGCCGCCCGCTCCATGCTCGGCCAGGAGGTCAGCTACGACCGGCTGCCCTACTTCTTCTCCGACCAGTACGAGCTGGGCATGGAGTACAGCGGCTGGGCCCCGCCCGGCTCCTACGACCAGGTGGTCTGCCGGGGCGACGTCGGCAAGCCCGAGTTCATCGCCTTCTGGCTGAAGGAGGGCCGGGTGCTGGCCGGGATGAACGTCAACGTCTGGGACGTCACCGACCGCATCCAGCAGCTCATCCGCAACGGCACCACCGTCGACGCCGAACGCCTCGCCGATCCCACGACCCCGCTGCCGGAGTGACCCCCGGTCGGGCCTCCCGGCGGCCTCCGCCCGACTCCGGACGGGTGACGGCCGCACACCCCCGGCGGAGCGAAGCACACCTCCACCCCGCATGGCACAACCACCCAAACCCTGACACAACGCGTACCTTTCCGGTGTCGTCCACCGCACCGGAGGAGCCCCATGGCCCGGCAGCAGACCGTCGCAGCCCAGTTCGTCGACCTGCTCCGCCAGTCGGGCGTGCAACGCGTCTACGGCGTCGTCGGCGACAGCCTCAACCCCGTCGTCGACGCCATCCGCCGCACCGAGGGCATCAGCTGGATCCAGGTCCGGCACGAGGAGACCGCCGCCTTCGCCGCCGGCGCCGAAGCGCAGCTCACCGGCCGCCTCGCCGCCTGCGCCGGCTCCTGCGGCCCCGGCAACCTCCACCTCATCAACGGCCTCTACGACGCACACCGCTCGATGGCCCCCGTCCTCGCCCTCGCCTCCCACATCCCCAGCACCGAGATCGGCACCGGCTTCTTCCAGGAGACCCACCCCGACCAGCTCTTCCGCGAGTGCAGCCACTACTGCGAGCTGATCTCCCACCCCGGCCAGATGCCGCGCGTCCTCCAGACCGCCATCCAGCACGCCGTCGGCCGCGGCGGCGTCGGCGTCGTCGCACTGCCCGGCGACATCGCCTCCCAGCCCGCCCCCGAACGCGCCGAGGAACACGCCCTCGTCACCACCCGGCCCAGCGTCCGCCCCGGCGACGCCGAGATCGACCGGCTCGCCGAGATGGTCGACGCCGCCCGCCGCGTCACGCTCTTCTGCGGCAGCGGCACCGCCGGCGCCCACCAGGAGGTCATGGACTTCGCCGCCAAGGTCCACGCCCCCGTCGGCCACGCCCTGCGCGGCAAGGAGTGGATCCAGTACGACAACCCCTACGACGTCGGCATGAGCGGCCTCCTCGGCTACGGCGCCGCCTACGAGGCCACCCACGAGTGCGACCTGCTGATCCTCCTCGGCACCGACTTCCCCTACAACGCCTTCCTCCCCGACAACAAGGACGGCGTACGGATCGTCCAGGTCGACGTCCGCCCCGAACACCTCGGCCGCCGCTCCCAACTCGACCTCGCCGTGTGGGGCGACGTCCGCGAGACGCTGCGCTGCCTCACCCCGCGCATCCGCCGGAAGAGTGACCGCACCTTCCTCGACCGCATGCTGAAGAAGCACGCCGACGCCCTCGAGAACGTCGTCGGCGCGTACACCCGGAAGGTGGAGAAGCACACCCCCATCCACCCCGAGTACGTCGCCTCCGTCCTCGACGAGGAAGCCGCCGACGACGCCGTCTTCACCGTCGACACCGGCATGTGCAACGTCTGGGCCGCCCGCTACCTCACCCCCAACGGCCGCCGCCGCGTCATCGGCTCCTTCACCCACGGATCCATGGCCAACGCCCTGCCGCAGGCCATCGGCGCCCAGTTCCTCGACCCCCACCGCCAGACCGTCGCCATGTGCGGCGACGGCGGCTTCACCATGCTGATGGGCGACTTCCTCACCCTCGTCCAGTACGACCTCCCCGTGAAGATCGTCCTCTTCGACAACGGCTCACTCGGCATGGTCGAACTGGAAATGCTCGTCGCCGGCCTGCCCGCCCACGGCACCGGCTACCGCAACCCCGACTTCGCCGAGATCGCCAGAGCCGCCGGCGCCCACGGCGTCCGCGTCGAGAAGCCCAAGCAGCTGCGCGGCGCACTCCGCGACGCCTTCCGCCACAAGGGCCCGGCCCTCGTCCACGTCCTCACCGACCCCAACGCACTGTCCATCCCGCCGAAGATCAAAGCCGAGATGGTCACCGGCTTCGCCCTGTCGGCCGGCCGGATGGTGCTCGACGGGGGAGTGGGCCGCATGCTCCAGATGGCCCGCTCCAACCTCCGCAACATCCCCCGCCCCTGAGGCCCCCTGAGGCGCCTGAGTCCCCTGAGGGCCCTGAGTCCCCGCCGGGCCCGGCCGGCGGGGCACGTCAGGGCCGGCCCCCTCACGTATTGGTCGTCCCCCAGTCCTCCTCCTCCGCCGAACGTCCACCCTTCACGGCCCGCAGCCGCTCGCCCACCACCGGCGGCAGCCGGTCCCCGACCCGCTCGGTCACCGCGTGCGCCGCCCGGCTCGCCGCCTGGCGGCCGTTCTGCGCCGCGCTCTCGACGGTGTTCCGCACGGCGGGGTTCTCCGCGAGCTGCCGCGCCTTCTCCCGCAACTGCTCGTACCGCTCACGACCCGCTCTGGCGCCGAGCACGTACCCGACCGCGATGCCGGCGACGAAGATCAGTCGGTGCCGCATGAGGCAGCCCTTCCCTCGATGTCCACTCGATGTCACTCGATGTGCAGCAGTCACGCCAGGGCGGCCGGAGCCCGGCGCTCCATACCGATTTCAGAGCACCCCCTGGCATGCGCTAATGTATTGCTCGCAGCGAGGGAACGCCCCCGGAAACGGGCCAGGCGGACCCGAGCAGGGCAGTCCCCTGTAGCTCAATTGGCAGAGCAGCCGGCTGTTAACCGGCAGGTTACTGGTTCGAGTCCAGTCGGGGGAGCGCGCATCCGAAGGGCCCCGCCAGCGGGGCCCTTCGCTGTTGCCACCCCGCCGGGCCCGTCACCCCACCGGCCCCCCGGCCGACCGTGGCGCCGCTCCCGACGGCGCCACGCCGAGCCCGGGAGATTTCCTCACCACACCGGGAACCGACCGCCCCAAGATCGATGTCCTCGCAGGTGCAGCACGGCCCCATGCGGGCGGGAGATCGTATGAGCGGCTATGCTGCGGCAGACGGCGGTGCAGCGCGGGATGTCCGCCGGGCGGTCCTCGCGCAGCGCCTCCAGTGCCTTCAGCGCGTCGTCCAGCGAGCCGACCTTCACCAGGGTGAGGCCGTCGGGCGCGTTCCCGAGCGCGGAGGG
>NZ_VJYK02000033.1 GCF_007097205.2 Streptomyces alkaliterrae | reverse complement strand
GTCCCGCCGTCCCCCGCCGTGCCGCCGGCCGCTCCCGCGCCCGGTGGCTGGGGAGGCCACCCGAGCGGCCCCGCCGCGCCGCCACAGGACCACACCGGCCATCTGCGGCTGCCGCCGGGCGACCCGGTGGAGGTGCCCGTCCACTCCGCCCAGCCCGCCGCGCCGGACGTCGCGCACACGGCGGTGGCGGTGCTGCTGATCGGCCCGGCAGGCGCCGGCAAGACCACCGTCGCCCGCTACTGGGCGGACCGCCGCAAGGTGCCCACCGCGCACATCAGCCTCGACGACGTCCGCGAGTGGGTCCGCTCCGGCTTCGCCGACCCGCAGAGCGGCTGGAACGACCAGTCCGAGGCCCAGTACCGGCTGGCCCGCCGCACCTGCGGCTTCGCCGCCCGCAACTTCCTGGCCAACGGCATCTCCTGCATCCTCGACGACGCCGTCTTCCCGGACCGGCCGGTGGTCGGCCTCGGCGGCTGGAAGCGGCACGTGGGGCCCGGACTGCTGCCGATCGTGCTGCTGCCGGGACTGGAGATAGTCCTGGAGCGCAACGCCGAACGCAGCGGCAACCGGCGGCTCAGCGACGAGGAGGTGGCCCGCATCCACGGCCGTATGGCCGGCTGGTACGGCTCCGGGCTGCCGATCATCGACAACTCCCGCAAGGACGTGGAGACCACCGCGCGGCTGCTCGACGAGGCCGTCGCCCGCAGCCTGGCCAGCCCGGCCTCCTGGTGACCGGCCGGGTGGTCACCGCCCGGGGAACGAGCCCCACCCGCACCCGTTCGGGTGAACGGCACAGGCCCTCCGCCGCCTGACCGCGCCCGGCGCTCCGACCGGGGCCTGTGCCCGGTCGGATCGGCCGCGGGGAGGCCGGGGCGGGAGCCGTCCGGCCGCGTTCGACCGGCCGTCCGCGACCGACGGCCGTACCCTCACGGTATGTCCGAGGTACACACGGCCCGCCGCGCCCGGTTGCGCGACCCCGCGGGCCGCACGGCGGCCCTGGTGTCCCACCCGGCCAACCTGCGGTACCTCACGGGCTGCGCCCCGCCGGGCGCGGCCCTGCTGGTCGGACCGGACGCCCGGGACACGCTCTTCCTCAGCCCCCACGCCACCGGCAGGCCGACCGCCGACCCGGACGCGGTGACCGCCGCCGACCTCGGCGCCGAACCGCGACGGCTGCCCGAGCCCGGCGACGAGCTGCGTTTCCGCTCGGCCGGAGAGAGCGGCGACCCGGCGGTGGCCGCCGCGCGGACGGCGGCCGACCTCGGCGTCGCGACGCTGGCGGTGGAAGAGCACCACCTGACCGTCGCCCGGCACCGGGCCCTCACCGCCGGCGCGCCGCACCTGCCGCTGGCGGACCTCGGTCGCACGGTGGAGCAGCAGCGGCTGGTCAAGGACGAGGAGGAGATCGCCGCCCTGCGGATCGCGGCGGAGATCACCGACCAGGCGCTCGGCGAACTCCTGGAGTCCATCCTGGTCGGCCGCACCGAGCGGCACCTGGCGCTGGAGCTCGAACGCCGCCTGATCGACCACGGCGCGGACGGCCCGGCGTTCCCCACCTCCGTCGCGACCGGTCCGCACGCCGGAGTGCCCACCCACACTCCCACCGACCGCCGGGTGGAGGAGGGTGACTTCCTCTCCGTGCGGATGGGCGCCCGCTACCGCGGCTACTGCTGCCAGATCGGGCGCACCTTTGTGATCGGGACCGCGCCCGCCGACTGGCAGATCGAGCTCTACGACCTCGTCTTCGCTGCTCAGCGGGCCGGCCGCGAGGCGCTGGCGCCCGGTGTGGAGTGCCGCGCGGTGGACCGTGCGGCACGTCAGGTGCTCGCCGCGGCGGGGCACGGCGGGGCCGTCGAGACGTGCACGGGGCACGGCGTCGGCCTGGAAATCGGTGAGGACCCTCGGTTGTCCCCCTCGGCCATGAGTAAACTTGACGCTCGTGTGCCGGTCACCGTCGAACCGGGGGTCCATCTCCCGGGTCGGGGCGGCGTCCGGATTGACGACACACTCGTCGTCCGCTCCCTCGCGGACGGCGGGCCGGAGCTACTTACCATCACGACCAAGGAGCTGCTCGCCCTCTAGCACGCTAGCGGCGCGTTCGAACCAAGCCCCTGGCCGTCCAAGCAGCAGTCTCAGGAGATTCCGCCACCGTGGCCACCACGAACGACCTCAAGAACGGCATGGTGCTCAAGCTCGACGGGGGCCAGCTCTGGTCCGTCGTCGAGTTCCAGCACGTCAAGCCCGGCAAGGGCCCTGCCTTCGTGCGCACCAAGCTGAAGAACGTGCTCTCCGGCAAGATCGTCGACAAGACGTTCAACGCCGGCACGAAGGTCGAGACCGCCACCGTCGACCGGCGTGGCATGCAGTTCTCGTACATGGACGGCGAGTACTTCGTCTTCATGGACATGGACACCTACGACCAGATCCATGTCGACCGCAGCACGGTCGGTGACGCCGCGAACTACCTCATCGAGGGTTTCGAGGCCACCGTCGCGATGCACGAGGGCAGCCCGCTGTCCGTCGAGCTGCCGGCCGCCGTCGAGCTGGTCATCGAGCACACCGAGCCCGGCGTCCAGGGCGACCGCTCCACCGGCGGCAGCAAGCCCGCCAAGCTGGAGACCGGCTACGAGATCGGCGTCCCGCTGTTCATCACCACCGGTGAGAAGATCAAGGTCGACACCCGCACCGGCGAGTACCTCGGCCGGGTGAACAACTAACCGTGGCCGCTCGCAGCAAGGCCCGCAAGCGTGCCTTCCAGATCCTCTTCGAAGCCGACCAGCGCGGCAGCGGCGTCACCGACGTGCTGGCCGACTGGATCCGGCACGCCCGGACCGACAGCCGGCAGCCGCCGGTCAGCGAGTACACGATGGAGCTGGTCGAGGGCTACGCCCAGTACGCCGGCCGCATCGACGAGCTGATCTCCACGTACGCCGTCGACTGGCCGCTGGACCGGATGCCGGTGGTGGACCGCAACATCCTGCGGCTCGGCGCCTATGAGCTGATCTGGGTGGAGGACACGCCCGACGCGGTGGTCATCGACGAGTGCGTCCAACTCGCCCGGGAGTTCTCCACCGACGACTCCCCGGCGTTCGTCAACGGCCTGCTCGGCCGGTTCAAGGAGCTGGCGCCCAAGCTCCGACGCGTCTGACGGTCGGCCGCCAGGCACGGACACCCACAGGGGCCCGGAACGCATCCGCGTTCCGGGCCCCTGTGTCGGTGTGTGGCGCCCCGGTTCTCGCAGGTCGGCGCCGACCGCGCTGCGGTGACGTTTCTTCACCGCGGCGTGCCGCCGACGCCTCCCACGGACCTCGGGTCGGGTCTCAGACCTCCTCGTGCGACACCGCGCGGCGCGCGTCGGCGTCGAGCACGCCCCAGCTGATCAGCTGCTCGGTCAGCACCGAGGGCGACTGGTCGTAGATGACGGCCAGCGTGCGCAGGTCGTCCTGACGGATCGAGAGCACCTTGCCGTTGTAGTCACCGCGCTGGCTCTGGATCGTCGCCGCGTAGCGCTGGAGCGGACCGGCCTTGTCGACCGGCACGTGCGCCAGCCGCTCCAGGTCGAGCACCAGCTTCGGCGGCGGCTCGGCGGCACCGCCGGGAGTCGTGCCCGGCAGCAGCTCCTGGACGGGGACGCCGTAGAAGTCAGCCAGCTCGGCGAGGCGCTGAACGGTCACCGCGCGGTCGCCGCGCTCGTACGAGCCGACGACGACAGCCTTCCAACGACCCTGCGACTTCTCCTCGACGCCGTGGAGGGAGAGGCCCTGCTGGGTGCGGATCGCGCGGAGCTTGGCCCCGAGCTGTTTGGCGTATTCGCTGGACATAAAGCTCCCCGGAAGAGGTTGTCGTAACTCACTGTGAGGTTACGCAGCGTAATGTCCGCCGTCAAGCTGAGGGCGCTCCCGGCCCGCTGACCAGCGACGGCCGCCCGCCCCGCCGCCCCCCGACGGCAGTCGCCGGGATGCCTCCGGGGCTCCGACGGGCGGTGTCCGAGCCGCCTGGTAACGTGGCCTCGTACCAGACGTCCTTTAAGGCCCGTCCAGTGAGGCGGGGAAGGGGGTCCAATCAGCATGGACAACAGCAGCGCGCCGCCTCCGGCGGCCCCCGCGGCCCGCCCGGTCCTCGAAGGCCCGGACATCGCCCGCGTACTCACCCGCATCGCCCACGAGATCGTCGAACGCGCCAAGGGCGCCGACGACGTGGTGCTCCTCGGCATCCCCACCAGGGGCGTGCACCTGGCCAGGCGGCTCGCCGGCAAGCTCCAGGAGATCACCGGGCGTCCCATCCCGGTCGGCTCCCTCGACATCACCATGTACCGCGACGACCTGCGGCTGAGCCCGCCGCGCACCCTCGCCAGGACGGAGATCCCCGGCGACGGCGTCGAGGGCCGACTGGTCGTGCTCGTCGACGACGTGCTCTTCTCCGGCCGTACCATCCGCGCCGCGCTCGACGCACTCGGCGACCTCGGCCGCCCGCGCGCCGTGCAGCTCGCCGTACTGGTCGACCGCGGCCACCGCGAGCTGCCCATCCGCGCCGACTACGTCGGCAAGAACCTCCCCACGTCGCTGCGGGAGACGGTCAAGGTCCAGCTCACCGAGGAGGACGGCCACGACGGCGTCCTGCTCGGCGCGCGCGCCGCCACCGGACAGTAAGCCGCCCCCCGGCGCGGGGCCCTGCCCACAGGGCCGCCGTGTGGCACCGGCCTGCCCGCGCCGAACCGCCCGAACCCACCACAAGGCGACAGAAGGCACCCCGATGAAGCGCCACCTGATCTCGGCCGCCGACCTCACCCGGGACGACGCCGTGCTGATCCTCGACACCGCCGAGGAACTCGGCAGGCTCGCCGACCGGCCGATCAAGAAGCTCCCCACCCTGCGCGGACGCACCGTGGTCAACCTCTTCTTCGAGGACTCCACCCGCACCCGCATCTCCTTCGAGGCCGCCGCCAAGCGGCTCTCGGCCGACGTCATCAACTTCTCCGCCAAGGGCTCCTCGGTGTCCAAGGGCGAATCACTCAAGGACACCGCGCTGACCCTGGAGGCCATGGGCGCAGACGCGGTGGTCATCCGGCACCACGACTCCGGCGCGCCGCACCGGCTCGCCACCTCCGGCTGGATCGGCGGCTCGGTCGTCAACGCCGGCGACGGCACCCACGAACACCCCACCCAGGCGCTGCTCGACGCCTTCACCCTGCGCCGACGCCTGGGCGACGGACCGGGCACCGACCTGGCGGGCCGCCGCGTCACGATCGTCGGCGACATCCTGCACAGCCGGGTCGCCCGCTCCAACGTCCATCTGCTCAGCACGCTCGGCGCCGAGGTCACCCTGGTCGCGCCGCCCACCCTCGTCCCAGTGCGCACCGAGAGCTGGCCGTGCGAGGTCTCCTACGACCTCGACGCCCAACTGGCCAAGTCGGACGCGGTGATGATGCTGCGCGTCCAGCGGGAGCGGATGAACGCCGCCTACTTCCCGACCGAACGCGAGTACGCCCGCCGCTACGGACTCAGCGGCGAACGCATGGCGAGGATGCCCGAGCACGCCGTGGTCATGCACCCCGGCCCGATGAACCGCGGCATGGAGATCAGCGCCGAGGTCGCCGACTCGCCCCGCTGCACCGCCGTCGAGCAGGTCACCAACGGCGTCAGCATCCGGATGGCCGTCCTGTACCTGCTGCTCAGCGGCGCCGACAGCGGCCCCCAGCCCGCCGAGCCCACTCCGGCGAGCACTCAGACGAACGCCCCCACCACCACCCGCACCGAGGAGAGCAAGTGAGCCAGAACAAGATCCTGATCCGCGGGACCAAGGTGCTGGGCGGCGACGCCGCCGACGTCCTCGTCGACGGCGAGACGATCAGCGCGGTCGGCACCGGTCTCGAGGCGGCCGGCGCCACGGTGATCGACGCCGACGGCCTGGTCCTGCTGCCCGGCCTGGTCGACCTGCACACCCATCTGCGCGAGCCCGGCCGCGAGGACTCCGAGACCGTGCTGACCGGTACCCGGGCGGCCGCCGCCGGCGGCTTCACCGCCGTGCACGCCATGGCGAACACCTTCCCCGTCGCCGACACCGCCGGTGTCGTCGAGCAGGTCTGGCGGCTCGGCAAGGAGGCCGGCTACTGCGACGTGCAGCCCGTCGGCGCGGTCACCGTCGGCCTGGACGGCAAGCAGCTCGCCGAGCTGGGCGCCATGCACGAGTCCGCCGCCGGCGTCACCGTCTTCTCCGACGACGGCAAGTGCGTGCACGACGCGGTGATCATGCGCCGCGCGCTGGAGTACGTGAAAACGTTCGACGGCGTCGTCGCCCAGCACGCCCAGGAGCCCCGCCTCACCGAGGGCGCCCAGATGAACGAGGGCGAGGTCTCCGCGGAGCTCGGCCTCGGCGGCTGGCCGGCGGTCGCCGAGGAGTCGATCATCGCCCGCGACGTGCTGCTGGCCGCGCACGTCGGCTCCCGGGTGCACATCTGCCACCTGTCGACCGCGGGCTCGGTGGAGATCGTGCGCTGGGCCAAGTCCAAGGGCTGGAACGTCACCGCCGAGGTCACCCCGCACCACCTGCTGCTCACCGACGAGATGGTGCGCTCCTACAACCCGGTCTACAAGGTCAACCCGCCGCTGCGCACCGCCGAGGACGTCACCGCGCTGCGCGAGGCGCTGGCCGACGGCACCATCGACTGCGTCGCCACCGACCACGCCCCGCACCCGCACGAGGACAAGGACTGCGAGTGGGGCGCCGCCGCCATGGGCATGGTCGGCCTGGAGACCGCCCTGTCCGTCGTCCAGCAGACCATGGTCGACACCGGCATGCTCACCTGGGAGCAGGTCGCCGACCGCATGTCGCACGCCCCGGCCCGCATCGGCCGTCTCACCGGACAGGGCCGCCCCGTCTCACCCGGCGAGCCCGCCAACCTGACGCTGGTCGACCCGGCATACCGTGGAGCCGTGGACCCCGCACACTTCGCGTCCCGCAGCCGCAACACGCCCTACGAGGGCCGTGACCTGCCCGGCCGCGTCACGCACACCTTCCTGCGGGGCCGGGCCACGGTCATCGACGGGAAGCTCACGTGAAAACAAGCCTGCTCATGCCCCTGACCGACCTCCTCGCCGGCGAGACCGTCGAGCAGAAGTCCCGGGAGGTCACCGACTGGGGCGCGCACATCGGCTGGACGATCGGCACCCTGCTGTTCATCGCGCTGCTGTACTGGCTCATGCGCCGGGGCTGGCAGCGCCGGGCGACCCTGCACGGTGAGTTGCCCGCACCGCAGGCGCTACCGGCCGAGACCGGCAGCGCCCGACTCACCCTCACCGGCCGCTACCACGCCTCCACCACGGCAGGCCAGTGGCTCGACCGGGTGGTCGCCCACGGCCTCGGGACCCGCAGCCAGGCCGAGCTGACCCTCACCGAGCAGGGGCTGAGCATCGTCCGGCCCGGTGCGGCGGACTTCTTCGTCCCCGCGAGCGCCCTGCGCGGCGCCCGGCTGGACACCGGCATCGCCGGCAAGGTCCTCACCCAGGGCGGGCTGCTGGTGATCACCTGGCAGCTCGGCGACCAGCAGCTCGACTCCGGCTTCCGCGCCGACCACCCGGCGGAGCACCACGCCTGGGTGAAGGCGATCAACGAACTCTCCGGCGGCCCCGCCGACGCGGCCGCCACGCACCACCAGGAAGGCGCACGATGACCGCCCCAGCAGACCCAGCAGGCACCGCCCGCACCGTCGGCAGAGGCCGCAAGGAGCCGGCCGTGCTCGTCCTGGAGGACGGCCGCACCTTCCGGGGCCGCGCCTACGGAGCCGTGGGCGAGACCTTCGGAGAGGCCGTCTTCTCCACCGGCATGACCGGATACCAGGAAACCCTGACCGACCCGTCCTACCACCGCCAGGTGGTGGTCATGACCGCCCCGCACGTCGGCAACACCGGCGTGAACGACGAGGACCCCGAGTCCCGCCGCATCTGGGTCTCCGGCTACGTCGTGCGCGACCCCGCCCGCATCCCGTCCAACTGGCGCTCGGTGCGCTCGCTGGACGAGGAGCTGACCGACCAGGGCGTCGTCGGTATCAGCGGCGTCGACACCCGCGCCCTCACCCGGCACCTGCGCGAGCGCGGCGCCATGCGGGTCGGCATCTTCTCCGGCGCCGCTCTCGCCGACGAGGCCGCCCTGCTGGAGCGGGTCCGCAAGGCCCCGCAGATGAAGGGCGCCGACCTGTGCGGCGAGGTCAGCACCGACCAGCCCTACGTCGTCCCGGCCCTCGGCGAGAAGCGCTTCACCGTCGCCGCGATCGACCTCGGCATCAAGGGCATGACCCCGCACCGGATGGCCGAACGCGGCATCGAGGTGCACGTGCTTCCCGCCACCGCCACCCTGGAGCAGGTGTACGCGGTCAACCCCGACGGCGTGTTCTTCTCCAACGGCCCCGGCGACCCGGCCGCCGCCGAGCACCCCGTCGCGCTGATGCGCGGCGTGCTGGAGCGCGGTACCCCGCTCTTCGGCATCTGCTTCGGCAACCAGATCCTCGGCCGGGCGCTCGGCCTCGGCACCTTCAAACTGAAGTACGGCCACCGCGGCATCAACCAGCCCGTCCAGGACCGCGCCACCGGCAAGGTCGAAGTCACCGCGCACAACCACGGCTTCGCCGTCGACGCCCCGCTCGACGGCGCGTTCGACACCGCCTTCGGACGCGCCGAGGTCTCGCACGTCTGCCTCAACGACAACGTCGTCGAGGGGCTGCGGCTGCTCGACCGCCCCGGCTTCAGCGTCCAGTACCACCCCGAAGCGGCAGCGGGTCCGCACGACGCCGCCTACCTCTTCGACCGCTTCGTCACCCTGATGGAGGGCCAGCGTGCCTAAGCGCACCGACATCAAGTCCGTCCTGGTCATCGGTTCCGGCCCGATCGTCATCGGCCAGGCCGCCGAGTTCGACTACTCCGGCACCCAGGCCTGCCGCGTGCTCAAGGCCGAGGGCCTGCGCGTCATCCTCGTCAACTCCAACCCGGCGACGATCATGACCGACCCGGAGATCGCCGACGCCACCTACGTCGAGCCGATCACCCCGGAGTTCGTCGAGAAGATCATCGCCAAGGAGCGCCCGGACGCGCTGCTGCCGACCCTCGGCGGCCAGACCGCGCTCAACACCGCGATCTCGCTGCACACCGCCGGAACGCTGGAGAAGTACGGCGTCGAGCTGATCGGCGCCAACGTCGAGGCGATCAACAAGGGCGAGGACCGCGACCTGTTCAAGGAGGTCGTCGAGGCCGTCAACGCCCGCATCGGGCACGGCGAGTCCGCCCGCTCGGTGATCTGCCACAGCATGGACGACGTGCTGGCCGGCGTCGACCAGCTCGGCGGCTACCCCGTCGTCGTCCGCCCCTCCTTCACCATGGGCGGCGCCGGCTCCGGCTTCGCCCACGACGAGGACGAACTGCGCCGCATCGCCGGCCAGGGCCTCACTCTCTCCCCGACCACCGAGGTGCTCCTGGAGGAGTCCATCCTCGGCTGGAAGGAGTACGAGCTGGAGCTGATGCGCGACCGCAACGACAACGTCGTGGTCGTCTGCTCCATCGAGAACTTCGACCCGATGGGCGTCCACACCGGCGACTCCATCACCGTCGCCCCCGCGATGACCCTCACCGACCGCGAGTACCAGGTGCTCCGGGACGTCGGCATCGAGATCATCCGTGAGGTCGGCGTCGACACCGGCGGCTGCAACATCCAGTTCGCGGTGAACCCCGAGGACGGCCGGGTCATCGTCATCGAGATGAACCCCCGCGTCTCCCGCTCCTCCGCGCTCGCTTCCAAGGCCACCGGCTTCCCGATCGCGAAGATCGCAGCCAAGCTCGCCGTCGGCTACACACTCGACGAGATCCCCAACGACATCACCGAGAAAACGCCGGCCTCCTTCGAGCCGACGCTGGACTACGTGGTCGTCAAGGCCCCGCGCTTCGCCTTCGAGAAGTTCCCCGCCGCCGACTCCACGCTGACCACCACCATGAAGTCGGTCGGCGAGGCCATGGCGATCGGCCGGAACTTCCCCGAGGCGCTGCAGAAGGCACTGCGCTCCCTGGAGAAGAAGGACAGCCAGTTCGACTTCGCCACCCCCGTCGCCGAGCTCGGCGACAAGGCCGAACTGCTCGCCGAGATCCCGCGCCCGACCGACGGCCGGATCAACGCCGTGATGGCGGCCATCCGGGCCGGTGCCACGCCCGAGGAGATCTTCGACGCTACCCGCCTCGATCCCTGGTTCGTCGACCAGCTCTTCCTCGTCAAGGAGATCGCCGACGACCTGGCGGCCGCCGAACGGCTCGACTCCGAACTGCTCGCCGAGGCCAAGCGCTACGGCTTCTCCGACGCGCAGATCGCCGGCATCCGGGGACTGCGCGAGGACGTGGTGCGCGAGGTGCGGCACGCGCTCGGCGTCCGCCCGGTCTACAAGACGGTCGACACCTGCGCCGCCGAGTTCGCCGCCCGCACCCCGTACTTCTACTCCTCCTACGACGAGGAGAACGAGGTCGCGCCGCGCGAGAAGCCCGCCGTGATCATCCTCGGCTCCGGGCCCAACCGCATCGGCCAGGGCATCGAGTTCGACTACTCCTGCGTCCACGCCTCCTTCGCGCTCAGCGAGGCCGGCTACGAGACCGTGATGGTCAACTGCAACCCCGAGACCGTCTCCACCGACTACGACACCTCCGACCGGCTCTACTTCGAGCCGCTCACCCTGGAGGACGTCCTGGAGATCGTGCACGCCGAGCAGCAGGCAGGACCGGTCGCCGGTGTGATCGTGCAACTCGGCGGGCAGACCCCGCTCGGCCTCTCCCAGGCGCTCAAGGACAACGGCGTGCCGATCGTCGGCACCTCGCCCGAGGCCATCCACGCCGCCGAGGACCGCGGCGTCTTCGGCCGGGTGCTCACCGACGCCGGACTGCCCGCGCCCAAGTACGGCACCGCCTACTCCTTCGACGAGGCCAAGGCCATCGCCGCCGGCATCGGCTACCCCGTCATGGTCCGCCCCTCCTACGTGCTCGGCGGACGCGGCATGGAGATCGTCTACGACGAGCCCTCCCTCGCCGGCTACCTGGAGCGGCACGCCGGGCTCATCTCCGAGCACCCCGTGCTCATCGACCGCTTCCTCGACGACGCCATCGAGATCGACGTCGACGCCCTCTACGACGGCACCGAGCTCTACCTCGGCGGCGTCATGGAGCACATCGAGGAGGCCGGCATCCACTCCGGCGACTCCGCCTGCGCGCTGCCCCCGATCACCCTCGGCGGCTACGACATCAAGCGGCTGCGGGCCTCCACCGAGGCCATCGCCGAGGGCGTCGGCGTGCGCGGGCTGATCAACATCCAGTTCGCCATGGCCGGGGACATCCTCTACGTCCTGGAGGCCAACCCGCGCGCCTCCCGCACCGTGCCGTTCACCTCCAAGGCCACCGCCGTACCGCTGGCCAAGGCCGCCGCGCGCATCTCGCTGGGCGCCACCATCGCCCAGCTGCGCGAGGAAGGCCTGCTCCCGGCCGTCGGCGACGGCGGCACCCTGCCGATGGACGCGCCGATCTCCGTCAAGGAGGCGGTCATGCCCTGGTCGCGCTTCCGCGACGTGCACGGCCGCGGCGTGGACACCGTGCTCGGCCCGGAGATGCGTTCCACCGGCGAGGTCATGGGCATCGACTCCGTCTTCGGCACCGCCTACGCCAAGTCCCAGGCCGGCGCCTACGGCGCGCTGCCCACCAAGGGCCGGGCGTTCGTCTCCGTCGCCAACCGGGACAAGCGCTCGCTGATCTTCCCGGCCCGCGAGCTGGTCGCGCTCGGCTTCGAACTGCTGGCCACCACCGGCACGGCCGAGGTGCTCAAGCGCAACGGCATCAACGCCACCATCGTGCGCAAGCTGTCGCAGGGCGAGGGCCCCGACGGCGAGAAGACCATCGTCCAGCTCATCCACGACGGCGAGGTCGACCTCATCGTCAACACCCCCTACGGCACCGGTGGCCGCCTCGACGGCTACGAGATCCGCACCGCCGCCGTCGCCCGGGGCGTGCCGTGTCTGACGACCGTGCAGGCACTGGCCGCCGCCGTCCAGGGCATCGAGGCGCTGGGACGCGGCGCGGTCGGTGTGCGCTCCCTCCAGGAGCACGCCGCGCACCTCATCGCCGCCCGCGACGGCGAGTGAGCGCGGGCCGGGGGCGCCCCTCGCGGCGCCCCCGGCCCTCCCCACCAGGCCGTCCCGACGCGACCAGTTCGACGCGACCACCACTGCGATAGGCGACAGACACCCATGTACCGCCTCCTGTTCCGACTGCTCTTCCAGCGCATGGACCCCGAACGCGCCCACCACCTGGCGTTCGCCTGGATCCGCGCCCTCGCCCGGGTACCGGTGGCCCGCACCTTCGCCGCCGCGCTGCTCGCCCCCCGCCACAGGGAACTGCGCACCGAGGCGCTGGGGCTGCGGATGCACGGCCCCTTCGGGCTCGCCGCCGGCTTCGACAAGAACGCCGTGGGCATCGACGGCCTTGCCATGCTCGGCTTCGACCACGTGGAGATCGGCACCGTCACCGGGCAGCCGCAGCCCGGCAACCCGAAGAAGCGGCTGTTCCGGCTCACCGCCGACCGCGCGCTCATCAACCGCATGGGCTTCAACAACGACGGCTCCCAGGCCGTCGCCGACCGGCTGGCCGCCCGCGAGGCGGTCTTCCGCACCACCGTCGGCGTCAACATCGGCAAGACGAAGGTCGTGCCCGAGGACCAGGCGGTGGAGGACTACGTCACCTCCACCGAACGGCTCGCCCCGCACGCCGACTACCTTGTCGTCAACGTCTCCTCCCCGAACACGCCCGGCCTGCGCGACCTCCAGGCCGCCGACCGGCTGCGCCCGCTGCTGACCGCCGTACGGGAGGCCGCCGACCGGGTCGTCACGGACCGCCGGGTGCCGCTGCTGGTGAAGATCGCGCCGGACCTCGCGGACGAGGACGTCGACGCCGTCGCCGACCTCGCCGTCGACCTCGGCCTGGACGGCGTCATCGCCACCAACACCACCATCCAGCGCGACGGCCTCGGCCTGAACTCGCCGCACGAGCTGACCGCGGAGACAGGCGGACTGTCCGGCGCGCCGCTCAAGGACCGCTCGCTCGCGGTGCTGCGCCGCCTGTACGCGCGGGTCGGCGACCGCATCACCCTGGTCGGCGTCGGCGGCGTCGAGACCGCCGAGGACGTCTGGCAGCGCGTCCTGGCCGGTGCCACCCTCGTCCAGGGCTACAGCGCGTTTGTCTACCAGGGCCCGCTGTGGTGCCGCCGCCTCCACCGCGGGCTGGCCGACCTGCTGGCCGCCAGCCCGTACGCCACGCTGGCCGACGCGGTGGGCGCCGACGTGCGCGAGGCCGCCGCCCGCGACAGCGAGTCGTCCGGCGACTCCTCCGACGACCAGACCACCCGGAAGGCGGACCCCCGGTCATGACCACGCCCACCCCCTTCGGCGCCCGGCTGCGCCGCGCCATGGACACCCGCGGGCCGCTGTGCGTGGGCATCGACCCGCACGCCGCGCTGCTCGCCGACTGGGGCCTCGACGACAACGTGGCCGGCCTCGAGCGGTTCACCCGCACGGTCGTCGACGCGCTCGCCGACCGGGTCGCGGTGCTGAAGCCGCAGTCGGCGTTCTTCGAGCGGTTCGGCTCCCGGGGTGTCGCCGTGCTGGAGAGCGCCGTCGCCGACGCCCGGGACGCCGGGGCCCTGGTGCTCATGGACGCCAAGCGCGGCGACATCGGCTCCACGATGGCCGCGTACGCCGCCGCCTACCTGGACCCGGCCGGCCCGCTGTTCTCGGACGCCGTGACCGTCAGCCCCTACCTGGGCTTCGGCTCGCTGCGACCGGCGCTGGAGGCGGCCGAACGGGCCGGCTCCGGGGTCTTCGTGCTCGCCCTGACCTCCAACCCCGAGGGCGCGGAGGTGCAGCGCGCCACCACGGCCGGCGGCGGCACGGTCGCCCAGGCCGTACTCGACCGGATCGCCGAGGAGAACGCCGGCGCCGACCCGCTCGGCTCGGTCGGCGCGGTGGTCGGCGCGACGCTCGGTGACACCGGCGCGAACCTGGCCGTCAACGGCCCGCTGCTGGCGCCCGGCATCGGCGCGCAGGGCGCCACCGCCGCCGACCTGCCGAAGGTGTTCGGCGACTCGGCGCGCAACGTGGTGCCGTCCATCAGCCGCGGCGTGCTCCGGGCCGGCCCCTCCGCCGCCGCCCTGCGGGACGCGGCCGCCGCGGCCGCCGAGGAGCTGGCCAGGGCGCTGGGATAACCGCCGGCGGGCCCGGAAGGACGCCGTTCGGGGCCACTTCGGAGTGGATGGTCGATACAGCGATCGAGTCCGAGGCCTTGACAGTGCTGTGCTTTGTCCGGAAAAGTCCTGGTCGAGTCAAGGCTGACCAGGACTTTTCCGCTGTTCTCGCTGACTGGAGGCCTGGTGTGGCGCTAGTCTCCGACGTGAGCGACGCGACCAACGCGTGGCTCGTTGCTCCGCAGGTGCGGGGCCACTAGGTTCCACACCTGGGCTCCACACGATCCATGTATCCGACCGTTCAAATCTGAGGTGACGAAGGCGTGGCTCTTCCGCCCCTTACCCCTGAACAGCGCAAAGCCGCGCTTGAGAAGGCCGCCGCGGCTCGCCGGGAGCGCGCCGAGGTCAAGAACCGGCTGAAGCACTCCGGTGCCTCGCTCCACGACGTGATCAAGCAGGGTCAGGAGAATGACGTCATCGGCAAGATGAAGGTCAGCGCTCTCCTGGAGAGCCTGCCGGGCGTCGGCAAGGTCCGCGCCAAGCAGATCATGGAGCGCCTCGGCATCTCCGAGAGCCGCCGCGTCCGGGGCCTGGGTTCCAACCAGATCGCCGCCCTGGAGCGGGAGTTCGGCAGCACCGGCGCGTGAGATCCGGGCCGCCGCGGGCCGCCGGGCGAACCCTCGTGGTGCCCCGTGGTCCCAGGTCCCGACAGAAACCGGGATAATCGCTGCATGAGTGAACGTCCGCGGCTGACCGTGCTCTCCGGACCCTCCGGGGTCGGCAAGAGCACGGTCGTCGCCCATCTACGCACGGTCCACCCCGAGGTATGGCTCTCGGTGTCGGCCACCACCCGCAAACCGCGCCCGGGGGAGCGGCACGGCGTGCAGTACTTCTTCGTGGACGACGAGGAGTTCGACAAGCTCGTCGCCAACGGGGAGCTGTTGGAGTGGGCCGAGTTCGCCGGCAACCGCTACGGGACACCCAGACGGGCGGTGCTCGACCGGCTGGAGGCCGGCGAACCCGTCCTGCTGGAGATCGACCTCCAGGGCGCCAGACTCGTCCGCGAGTCGATGCCCGAGGCCCGGCTGGTCTTCCTCGCGCCGCCCAGCTGGGACGAGCTGGTCCGCCGGCTCACCGGCCGCGGCACGGAGTCGCCCGAGGTCATCGAGCGCCGCCTGGCGGCCGCCCGTACCGAGCTGGCCGCCGAGCCCGAGTTCGACACCACCCTCGTCAACACCTCCGTCGAGGACGTGGCCGCCGAGCTGCTAGCCTTGATGCGTATCAATTGATCTTCAACCCCATCGGAAGGCAGAGCGTGTCCTCTTCCATCACCGCGCCCGAGGGCATCATCAACCCGCCGATTGATGAACTGCTCGAGGCCACCGACTCGAAGTACAGCCTGGTGATCTACGCCGCCAAGCGCGCCCGTCAGATCAACGCCTACTACTCGCAGCTCGGTGAGGGCCTCCTCGAGTACGTCGGCCCCCTGGTGGACACCCACGTCCACGAGAAGCCGCTCTCGATCGCGCTGCGTGAGATCAACGCGGGTCTGCTGACCTCCGAGGCCATCGACGCCCCGGCCCAGTAGGCATCCGGGTCCGCGGCCCGTCCGGCTCGCAGACCCACCCCGAAGAAGCGATCACCACGGGCCCGGCAGCGCGACTGCCGGGCCCGTGGTGTGCCACAGACGTCACGGCAGAGGCTGCGAGCAGAGCGGCTGCGGGAGAGGTAGCGATGGACAAGCCCAGGGTCGTCCTCGGCGTCGGCGGCGGCATCGCCGCCTACAAGGCGTGTGAGCTGCTGCGGCGACTGACCGAGAGCGGCCACGACGTCCGCGTCGTGCCCACGGCCTCCGCGCTGCACTTCGTCGGCGAGGCCACCTGGGCCGCCCTCTCCGGCCACCCCGCCGGCACCGAGGTGTGGGAGTCCGTGCAGGAGGTGCCGCACGTGCGCATCGGCCAGCGGGCCGATCTGGTCGTCGTCGCCCCCGCCACCGCCGACCTGCTCGCCAAGGCCGCCCACGGCCTGGCCGACGACCTGCTCACCAACACCCTGCTCACCGCCCGCTGCCCGGTGGTCTTCGCGCCCGCCATGCACACCGAGATGTGGGAGCACCCGGCCACCCAGGCGAACGTCGAGACCCTGCGCCGCCGCGGCGCGGTGGTGATCGAGCCGGCCGTGGGCCGGCTGACCGGCGCCGACACGGGCAAGGGCCGGCTGCCCGACCCAGAGGACATCTTCGACGTCTGCCGGCGCACCCTGGCCGGGCGCGCGGGCGGCGGTACGGCCGGCGGTACCGGTCGGGCCGGTGACATGACCGGCCGGCACGTCGTCGTCAGCGCCGGCGGCACCCGCGAACCGATCGACCCCGTGCGGTTCCTCGGCAACCGATCCTCCGGCCGCCAGGGCTACGCGCTCGCCGCGACCGCCGCCGCCCGGGGTGCCCGCGTCACCCTCGTCGCCGCCAACACCAGCCTGCCCGACCCGGCCGGTGTCACCGTGGTCCCCGTCGGCACCGCCCTCCAGCTGCGCGAGGCCGTGCTGAAGGCGGCGGCCGACGCCGACGCCGTCGTGATGGCCGCCGCCGTCGCCGACTTCCGGCCCGCCCGGTACGCCGAGGGGAAGATCAAGAAGCGGAACGGCGAGGAGCCGGCCCCGATCGCCCTCGTGCGCAACCCGGACGTGCTCGCCGAACTCTCCGCCGACCGGCCGCGCCCAGGTCAGCTGGTGGTCGGCTTCGCCGCCGAGACCGACCAGGTGCTCGCCAACGGCCGCGCCAAGCTCGCCCGCAAGGGATGCGACCTGCTGGTGGTGAACGAGGTCGGTGCCGACAAGACGTTCGGCTCCACCGACAACGAGGCCATCGTGCTGGCCGCGGACGGCACCGAGGTGCCGGTCTCCCACGGCCCGAAGGAGAAGCTGGCGGACACCGTCTGGGACCTCGTCGTCCAGCGTTGGTCGCTGCCGCCCGCCTCCTGACCAGTCGCCTTCCGACCCCGCGGCGCGCGGTGTGACAAACCCGTCACTCGGCGCCCGGGGGCCGTCCGGAGCCCGGCGGCAGGGCCTTTTGTCCGCCTTGGCGCACCTTTGCAGGTTGTTGCCGTGTGTTCGTTCCGTGAGAAACCCTTGACCGTCGCTGTAGTGCGTACGGATAAACTGTCCGAGGATCGTTTGCTCCAGGGCGCAGCCCCTAAGCGGTCCACCAATGATCAGCCAGCAGCCGCTGCAACCCCAGGGAGCGATGTGTCCCGCCGCCTGTTCACCTCGGAGTCCGTCACCGAGGGCCACCCAGACAAGATCGCTGACCAGATCAGCGACACCATTCTCGACGCACTGCTCCGGGAGGACCCCGCCTCGCGGGTCGCCGTGGAGACGCTCATCACGACCGGCCTGGTGCATGTGGCCGGCGAGGTGACCACCAAGGCCTACGCCCCGATCCCCTCGCTGGTGAGGGACAAGATCCTGGAGATCGGTTACGACTCCTCCAAGAAGGGCTTCGACGGCGCCTCCTGCGGCGTGTCCGTCTCGATCGGCGCGCAGTCCCCGGACATCGCCCAGGGCGTCGACACGGCCTACGAGTCGCGGGTCGAAGGCGATGAGGACGAGCTGGACCGGCAGGGCGCCGGCGACCAGGGCCTGATGTTCGGCTACGCGTGCGACGAGACGCCCGAGCTGATGCCGCTGCCGATCACGCTGGCGCACCGGCTCTCCAGCCGGCTCACCGAGGTCCGCAAGAACGGCACCATCCCCTACCTGCGGCCGGACGGCAAGACCCAGGTCACCATCGAGTACGACGGCGACAAGGCCGTCCGCCTCGACACGGTCGTGGTCTCCTCGCAGCACGCCTCCGACATCGACCTGGACTCGCTGCTGGCCCCGGACATCCGCGAGTTCGTCGTGGAGCACGTCCTGAAGCAGCTCGTCGAGGACGGCATCAAGCTGGACACCGACGGCTACCGGCTGCTGGTGAACCCGACCGGCCGCTTCGAGATCGGCGGCCCGATGGGCGACGCCGGCCTGACCGGCCGGAAGATCATCATCGACACCTACGGCGGCATGGCCCGTCATGGTGGCGGCGCCTTCTCCGGCAAGGACCCCTCCAAGGTCGACCGCTCCGCCGCCTACGCGATGCGCTGGGTCGCCAAGAACGTCGTCGCCGCCGGCCTCGCCTCGCGCTGCGAGGTGCAGGTCGCGTACGCGATCGGCAAGGCCGAGCCGGTCGGTCTGTTCGTGGAGACCTTCGGTACCGCCAAGACGGACGTCGCGAAGATCGAGCAGGCCATCACCGACACGTTCGACCTGCGCCCGGCCGCGATCATCCGCGACCTCGACCTGCTGCGTCCGATCTACGCCCAGACCGCCGCCTACGGCCACTTCGGCCGTGAGCTGCCGGACTTCACCTGGGAGCGCACCGACCGCGCCGACGCACTCCGCGAGGCCGCCGGTCTCTGACCCACCGCACCACGAGCGACGGGCGGGCCCCCACGGCGGGGGCCCGCCCGTCGCCCGTGACCGGCCCGCTCCCGGCCGTCCCCGCCCGCGGAAAACCACTTGGGCGCCGGAGACGAGCGTGTGACGATCCTCTCCGGTACCGAGCGGACCAGGGGGGCAGCGCATGGCCGGAATGCACGCAGACGAGGTGGCGACCGACGCCGAGCTGGTCCGAAGCCTGCTGCGCGCCCAGTTCTCCCGGTGGGCGGAGCTGCCGATCACCCGGCTCGCGTCCGGCGGCACCGTCAACGCGATCTACCGGCTCGGGGCTGAGCTGACCGTCCGCCTTCCGCTGCGGCCCGGCGGAGCCGAGGAGGCCGTGCGGGAGGCGCGGCTGCTCCGACGGCTGGCGCCGCTGCTGCCGCTGCCCGTACCCGAGGTCGTGGCGGTCGGCGCGCCGACCGCGGAGTACCCCATGGCCTGGGCCGTGCACCGGTGGATCGAGGGCCGCAACCCCGTCGAGGGCGAGCTGGCCGAGCCGGAGAGTGTCGCCGCAGCCCTCGCGGCCTTCGCGCTGGCCATGCGCCGGATCGACGTCCCCGGCGGCCCACCCGCACACCGGGGAGCGCCGCTGGTCTCCGAGGACCGCGAGACGCGCGCGGCGATCGAGGCCCTGCGGCGCACCGACGAGCCCTTCGACGCCGACGAGCTCACCGAGGCCTGGGAGGAGTCACTGGCGGCGCCACCGTGGCCGGGCCCGCCTTGCTGGACACACGCCGACCTGATGCCGAGCAACGTGCTGCTCGCGGGCGACCGGGTCCGCGCGGTCATCGACTTCGGCACCGTGGGCATGGGAGAACCGGCCACCGACCTCATCCCGGCATGGAACCTGCTGCCCGCCTCGGTCCTGCCCGAGTACCGCGAGGCGGTGGACGTGGACGACGCCACCTGGGCGCGCGGCCGCGGTTGGGCGCTGTCCATGGCCGTGATCCAACTCCCCTACTACCGCACGACCAACCCGGTCATCTCCGCGAACGCCCGGCACGTCATCCGCCGGGTACTCGGCGGGTGACACGGGCCCTCGGATGTCGGTGCGGTCTGCTAAGACTGGGGGAGTGAGCAGGCACGACACGCCGACGGGCGAGGGGGGTGGGGAGCCCGAGCAGCTGGCGCTCATCCGCGAGGTGGTGCGCCGGGGGAAGCAGCGGCAGCCCAGGGCCCGCCCGCGCACCTGGCGCGGCGCCGCGCTCGCCGAACGCGACCCGGTCGCCCGGGTGCTGGTCGACAAGGGTCTGGTCCACCTCGACCGCTACTTCGACTACGCCGTCCCGGCCGCGATGGACGCCGAGGCGCAACCCGGCGTGCGGGTGCGGGTGCGGTTCGGAGCGGGGGAGCGGGAGGGCCGCCGGGAGGGCGGCGGCCTCATCAACGGCTTCATCGTCGAGCGCGCCGCGGAGAGCGACTTCCCCGGGGTGCTCGCGCCGATCGCCCAGGTCCTGTCGCCGGAGCCGGTCCTGACGCCGGAGCTGCTGCGGCTGTGCCGCGCGGTCGCCGACCGGTACGCCGGATCGCTGGCGGACGTCGTGCAGCTTGCCGTGCCGCCCCGCGTGGGCCGGGCGGAGAAGCGGCCGACGCCGCCCGCCCAGCCGCCGCCCCCGTCGCCGGAGCCGGGCGGCTGGTCCCGCTACCCGGACGGCCCCGCCTACCTTCGGGCGCTCGCCGAGGGCGGCTCGCCGCGGGCCGTGTGGACGGCGCTGCCCGGGCCCGGCTGGCCCGACGAGCTGGCGCGCGCCGTCCAGGCCACCCTCGCCGCCGGGCGCGGAGCGATCGCGGTGCTGCCCGACGGCAGGTCGGCGCTGCGCGTCGACGCAGCGCTGCGGGAGCTGGTGGGCGAAGGGCACCACGTCCTGCTCACCGCCGACGCCGGCGCCGAGGCACGCTACCGGCGCTGGCTGGCGGTCAGCCGGGGAGCGGTACGCGCGGTCGTCGGCACCCGTGCGGCGATGTTCGCGCCCGTCGCCGACCTCGGGCTGGCCGCGATCTGGGACGACGCCGACGAAGCGCACTGCGACGACCACGCCCCCGGCCCGCACGCCCGCGACGTGCTGCTGCTGCGCGCCGCCCACGCACACGCCGGGCTGCTGCTCGGCGGACACAGCCGCACGGTCGAAGGCGCCCAGCTCGTCGGGACCGGCTGGGCGCGGGAGCTGGCCGCGACCCGGGAGACGGTCCGGGCGACCGCGCCGCTGGTCAAGACCGTCGGGGACCGCGAAGAGGCCAGGGACGCGGCCGCGCGCAGCGCCCGACTCCCCACCCTGGCGTGGGAGACGGCCCGCCGCGCCCTGGAGAGCGGCCCGGTACTCGTACAGGTGCCGCGCCGCGGATACGTGCCGCGCCTGGCGTGCGAGCGCTGCCGCGCCCCGGCCCGATGCGGAGCCTGCCACGGACCGCTGGAGGCGACGGACGACGGCGCGCTGCGCTGCGGCTGGTGCGGCGACCAGGTGGCCGGTACGCCCGGCTGGCGCTGCCCCGACTGCGGCGGCGCGCGGCTGCGGGCCACCGTCGTCGGCGTACGGCGGACGGCCGAGGAGCTGGGGCGCGCGCTGCCGAGCGTGCCGGTCCGTACCTCCGGCCGGGACCACGTCCTCGACACCGTCCCGGACCGTCCGGCGCTGGTGGTGAGCACTCCCGGCGCGGAACCGGTACCCGAAGGCCCCGGCTACGCCGCCGCGTTGCTGCTCGATGGATGGGCGCTGCTGTCCCGGCCCGACCTGCGCGCCGCCGAGGAGACGCTGCGCCGCTGGCTGACCGCCGCCGCCCTGGTCCGACCCGCGGCCGAGGGCGGCACCGTGGTGGCGGTCGCCGACCAGGGACTGCGGCCGGTACAGGCGCTGCTGCGCTGGGACCCGCGCTGGCTCGCCGAGATGGAGCTCGCCGACCGGGCGGAACTCGGCTATCCACCGGTCTCCCGGATGGCGGCCGTGACCGGTCCGCCGGAGGGTGTCGCCGATCTGCTCGGCAGGGCGGAACTCCCGGCCACAGCCGAGGTGCTGGGGCCCGTGCCGATGCCGGTGATCCCGGCCGGCCGCCCGCGACGAACCGGCGACCCGCCGCCGGGGGAGCGCTGGGAGCGGGCGCTGGTACGGGTACCGCCCGGCAGCGGCGCCGCGCTCGCGGCCGCGCTGCGCACCGCCCAGGCCGCCCGCCTCGCGCATCGCGCCGGGCCCCCGGTCCGCATCCGCGTCGACCCCCGCGACATCGGCTGACCCCACGCCGACCGGGCACGCCGTCAGGCCCCGGCAGGGGGCCGCCCGGTGCCTCAGGGCCCCGGGAGGACGGGCCGGTGGCGGCACCGGGCGGCGTGGGGAGGACGGCTGCGGAGGAGTTCAGCCGTTGCGCGGTCCGGGAAGGAGCCCGCCGCGGCTCTCCGTGAGGGAGTCGGCGACGGACGCGTGGGCACCGGCGGTGCGGGCGGCCGGCACGGTGGGCTGCTGCTCGCCGCGGCCCACCTGCTCCTCACCGACCTCCGCCGGCGCCGGCGCGGCAGCGGTCAGCGCGGTGGCCCGCTCGCCCGAGCGCCGGGTGCCGTAGCGGCGGTGCACCGCCTGCTTGGTGACGCCCAGAGCGGAACCGACGGCGTCCCAGGAGAACCCGAGCGAGCGGTCGAACTCCACCGCCGCCGTCACCAGCGTCTCGACACTGTCCCGCAGTTCCTGCGCGAGGCGCACGGTGGGCGCGGGCGCCCGCCCGTACACCACGAAGCCCGTGGACGGACCGCTGCGGCGCGGCCGGTAGACGTTGCCCAGCTGCGCGGTGAGCGTACGCATCGCGTCCACCTGCCGGCGGACCCGCTCGATGTCCCGCACCAGCAGATGCAGACTGGCGCGTGCCTGGGCGTCGTGGGTGGCGTTGTCGGCCATGAGCAAGCCTCTCGAACCGGCGTGAGTTCAGGAAGCGCGGTCGGCTCCCCGCTGTGCTGACGGTCAAATCTCATTGACCAACGCCTCACCGGGCGCCTGGTCACGCCCGGGTGGTGAGTGAACCGCGTTCGGGAGCGCACGCGCCCCGGTACGCCCCCTCGGGCAGGGCCCGGTGACGGGCCGTAGACTGACGCGTCCGCACAACCCGGTCCGCAGACTCACCGAGAGGTGGCCCCGCCCCCATGAAGCTGGTCTTCGCCGGCACCCCCGAGGTGGCCGTTCCCGCCCTGGACGCCCTCATCGCCAGCGAGCGCCACGAGGTGGCGGCCGTGGTGACCCGCCCGGACGCGCCCGCCGGGCGCGGGCGCCGGCTGGTCGCCAGCCCCGTCGCCGACCGGGCGGAGGAGGCGGGCATCGAGGTGCTGAAGCCGGCGCACCCGCGGGACGCGGACTTCCAGGCCAGGCTGCGGGAGATCAACCCCGACTGCTGCCCCGTCGTCGCCTACGGCGCGCTGCTTCCCAGGGCGGTGCTCGACATCCCGGCGCACGGCTGGGTCAACCTGCACTTCTCCCTGCTGCCCGCCTGGCGAGGCGCGGCACCCGTGCAGCACGCGGTACTCGCCGGCGACGAGGTCACCGGAGCGGCCACCTTCCAGATCGAGGAGTCGCTGGACTCCGGACCCGTCTACGGCGTGGTCACCGAGGAGATCCGGCACACCGACACCAGCGGCGACCTGCTCACCCGGCTTGCCTTCGCGGGCGCCGGCCTGCTCGCCGCGACGATGGACGGCATCGAGGACGGCAGTCTGAAGGCCGTGCCGCAGGACGAACGTGGTGTCAGCTACGCGCCGAAGATCACCGTGGCCGACGCCCGGGTCGACTGGACGACACCCGCACTGCGGGTCGACCGGGTGGTCCGCGGCTGCTCGCCCGCGCCGGGCGCCTGGACGGTCTTCCGGGGCGAGCGGCTGAAGCTCGTCCAGGCGAAGCCCGACCCGGCCGTCACCGATCTGGCGCCGGGCGAACTGCGGGTCGGCAAGCACTCGGTCCACGTCGGCACCGGCTCCCACGCGGTGGAGCTGGTCTGGGTGCAGCCGCAGGGCAAACGCCCGATGAAGGCCGACGACTGGGCGCGCGGCGTACGGATCGGCTCGGGCGAATTCCTCGGGGCGTAGGCTGGGAGCTTCGCCCGACCCCGTACTTCCGGAGCACCTTCCCACGTGAGTGACCAGCCCCGCCGCGCCGGCGCGCGCCGCCCCCACAAGCCCTACCGACGCCCGCGCCGCGACCCCGCCCGCATCGCCGCCTTCGAGGCGCTGCGCGCGGTCGACGAACGTGACGCCTACGCCAACCTGGTGCTGCCGCCCCTGCTGCGCAAGGCAAAGGAGGACAACGAGGGCTTCGACGACCGCGACGCGGCCTTCGCCACCGAGCTGGTCTACGGGACGCTGCGCCGCCAGGGCACCTACGACGCGGTGATCGCCGCCTGCGTCGACCGCCCCCTGCGGGAGGTCGACCCGCCCGTACTCGACGTGCTCTCGCTCGGCGCTCACCAGCTGCTCGGCACCCGCATCCCCGGTCACGCGGCCGTCAGCGCGACCGTCGAACTCGCGCGTTGCGTCCTGGGCGACGGGCGGGCCAAGTTCGTCAACGCCGTACTGCGCCGGATCGCCGCACACGACCTCGACGAGTGGCTGAAGCGGATCGCCCCGCCCTACGACAAGGACCCGGAGGAGCATCTGGGGCTCGTCCACTCCCATCCGCGATGGGTCGTCTCCGCACTGTGGGACGCGCTCGGCGGCGGCCGGGCGGGCATCGAGGAGCTGCTGGAGGCGGACAACAGCCGCCCGGAGGTCACCCTGGTGGCCCGCCCGGGCCGGGCCACCACCGACGAACTGCTCACCGAGCGGGACGCCGAACCGGGCCGCTGGTCCCCGTTCGCCGTCCGACTGGCCGACGGCGGCGACCCGGGCAACGTACCTGCGGTGGCCGAGGGCCGAGCCGGAGTACAGGACGAGGGCAGCCAACTGGTGGCGCTCGCGCTGGCCAACGCGCCGCTCACCGGCCCCGACGCCCGCTGGCTCGACGGCTGCGCGGGCCCCGGCGGCAAAGCGGCGCTGCTGGCCGCGCTCGCCGCCGAACGCGGCGCCGCGCTGATCGCCTCCGAACGCCAGCCGCACCGGGCCAGGCTCGTCGAGCGGGCGCTGGCCGGCGCACCCGGCCGCCACCAGGTGGTCACCGCCGACGGCACCCGGCCGGCCTGGCGTCCGGCGACCTTCGACCGGGTCCTCGTCGACGTGCCCTGCACCGGGCTGGGCGCACTGCGGCGCCGCCCCGAGGCGCGCTGGCGCCGCCGCCCGGAGGACCTGGAGGGCTTCGCGCCGCTCCAGCGGGCGCTGCTCCTCCAGGCGCTGCGGGCCGTACGCCCCGGCGGCGTGGTGGGCTACGCGACCTGCTCCCCGCATCTGGCCGAGACGCAGGCCGTGGTACGGGACGTGCTGCGGGAGCAGCCCGCCGAGTGGATCGACGCCCGCCCGCTGCTGCCGGGTGTGCCGGAGCTGGGCGAGGGCCCGGACATCCAGCTGTGGCCGCACCTGCACGGTACGGACGCGATGTACCTCGCGCTGCTGCGCCGCCCGCTCGACACGTGAGCCCGCGCGGCGGAACGCGTACCCTCGGCGGAGCGCGAACCCGCGGCGGGAGGTGAACCCGCGGCGGCGGCCGGGCGACGGCACGGTACCCGGTGAACCCACCCCTCCGGCAGGCGACATACTGGAGCCATGGCTCAGATCAACCCCAGCATTCTCTCCGCCGACTTCGCCAGGCTCGCCGAGGAGGCGGAGCGGGTCGGGGGCGCCGACGGCGCCGACTGGCTGCACGTCGACGTGATGGACAACCACTTCGTCCCCAACCTCACGCTGGGCGTGCCGGTGGTCGAGGCGCTGCGGAAGGCGACCGACACCCCGCTGGACTGCCATCTGATGATCGAGGACCCGGACCGCTGGGCGCCGCAGTACGTGGAGGCGGGCGCCGGCTCGGTCACCTTCCACGCCGAGGCCGCCGCCGCGCCGGTGCGGCTTGCCCGGGAGATCCGCGCCAAGGGGGCCAGGGCCTCGATGGCGCTCAAGCCCGCCACCCCCATCGAGCCCTACGAGGACCTGCTGCCCGAGCTGGACATGCTGCTGGTGATGACCGTCGAACCCGGCTTCGGCGGACAGGCGTTCCTGGACGTGATGCTGCCGAAGATCCGCCGCACCCGCCGGCTCATCGACAAGCACGGTCTGACGATGTGGCTCCAGGTCGACGGCGGCGTCTCCGCCGAGACCATCGAGCGCTGTGCGGAGGCCGGCGCGGACGTCTTCGTCGCGGGCAGCGCCGTCTACGGCGCCGACGACCCGGCGGCCGCCGTGCGTATGCTGCGGCGCCAGGCGCAGGAGGCGCGCCCGGCCGGCTGCGCGCACTGACGCCGCCGCCACCCGCGGCCGGGATGGCTGCACCCTGCACGGTATCGGCCGGGAACCGTGCGGATCTGCGAGGATGAAGACCGCGCGGCGATGCGCGAGTGCGGCTTGAACAGTGAGGTGAGTTGCAGTGTCGACGGGTCGGGCGGCGACGAGGATGGGGCCCGCCGAGCTGATGCAGGCGGCGGCCATGGCGCGCCGTTTCTACCTGGAGGGCAAATCCAAGATCCAGATCGCGGACGAGTTCGGCGTCAGCCGCTTCAAGGTGGCCAGGGTGCTGGAGACCGCGCTCGAACGGGATCTGATCCGCATCGAGATCCGCGTCCCGGCGGAACTCGACGCCGAACGGTCGGACGCGCTGCGCGCCCGCTACGGGCTGCGGCACGCCGTGGTGGTCGAGGCGCCGGCCGACGCCCAGGAGGACGCGGCCGACCCGGAGAACCTGGGTGAGGTCGCCGCCGACCTGCTGGGCGAGCTGGTCACCGAGGGCGACGTGCTCGGCCTCGCCTGGGGCCGGTCCACGATCCACATGGCCACCGCGCTGCGGCGGCTGCCGCCGTGCACGGTCGTGCAGCTGACCGGCGTCTACGACGCCGGCACCGCCGACCGCGGCTCGGTCGAGGCGGTACGGCGGGCCGCGGAGGTCGCCGGTGGCGAGGCGCACCCGATCTACGCACCCATGCTGCTGCCCGACCCCGCCACGGCCGAGGCGCTGCGGAGACAGACGAGCATCGCCGCCGCCTACGAGTACTTCGACAAGGTCACCGTCGCGGCCGTGTCCATCGGCTCCTGGGAGCCGGGCGTCTCGACCGTGCACGACATGCTGGCGCCTCAGGAGCGCGCCCACTACGCCTCGCTCGGCGTGGCCGCCGAGATGTCCGCCCACCTCTTCGACGCGGAGGGCCGGCGCATCGGGCGGGACCTGGGCGAGCGCTGCATCACCGTGGAGGCCGAGCGGCTGCGGCGGGTCCCGGAGGTCGTGGCCATCGCCGGCGGCGGCCGCAAGGCCGAGGCGATCAACGCCGTGCTGCGCTCCGGGCTGGTCACCAGCCTGGTGACGGACACCGCCGCCGCCGACCGGCTGCTGCGGGA